>DATHPX010000275.1:0-2818 GCA_035483335.1 Caulobacteraceae bacterium
CTCGCGACCGGAGCGCGCCCACGGCGACGACAAGGTTGGCCGCACAGATCATCGCCAGGTGTTCGATGACTTCCGGCTGGAGGGCCGCGGCCAGGTCGGCCTGGAAGGCGGCGAGGACATAGAAGGGCGGCAGGACCAGTAGGCAGACCACGCCAGCGGCCATCGCGAGCGCGGCCAGGGCGCGGCGCCTGCGCAGGCGCAGCGAGGGCTCGGCAGCCAGCTGCACCGACGGCCTCGTGCCGGCCACAGGGCTTGCGCTCGCGTAAATCTCCATCCGCCGGGCCCCCGCCCATGTTTCTTATTTGCGCCACCCCGCTCGCGATGGCGCACGAAATACTAGGAGCCTTTAGCTCCAAAGCCAAGCCTAAAAACTTGCAATTTGCGAACTGTGCCACGCCTGTCCGGCCGCTTCGGCGCGTTGGGCGCCGTAATTCTATGGTGAAGCTTCGCGTCCCGCTAGATCAGGGCGAGAACCGGCTCTTGCGCAGCTAGGCCAGCGCCTTGAGCCGCACGAGAACGTCTCGCATGGCGACGCGCCAGTGGGGCGCAGGCGAGCCCAGAAGGGCCCAGGTCCGGGATTTGTCCAGCACGCTGAAGGCCGGCCTTTGCGCCGGCGTCGGGTAGTCCGAGGTGGCGATGGGCAGGACGCGCGTCTGGGCGCCCACGAGGCCGAGCGCAAATGCCTCCTCGGCGATCGCCTGCGCGAAATCATACCAAGAAGCGACGCCGGCGTCGGTGCAGTTGAACACGCCCGACGCGCCGACCTTCGCCAGGCCCCACAGGGCGTCGGCCAGGGTGGAAGCGGAAGTCGGCGTGCCGATCTGATCGGCCACGACGCGCACTTCGCCCCGTTCCGCGAACAGCCGCAACATCGTCTTCAGGAAATTGCCACCCCAAGGCGAGTAGACCCAGGCGGTGCGAACGATCAGGGCGTCGGGCGCCGCCGCGATCACCGCCTTCTCGCCGGCGAGCTTGGACGCACCGTAGACGCCGAGCGGGGCTGTAGGATCCTCGGGCTGGTAGGCTCGCGTCGTCTGGCCGTCGAACACGAAGTCGGTGGACACGTGGACGAACTTCGCCCCGGTTTGCGTCGCCGCGCGCGCAAGGATCGCCGCGCCATCCCGGTTCACCCGATAGGCGATCTCGGCCTCGCTCTCGGCGCGGTCGACGGCGGTGTAGGCAGCCGCGTTGAAGATCCACTCGGGCTGGTGACGGGCTACGACCGCGACGACGGCGGCCTCGTCGCAGATATCGAGTTCCTGCTCGGTCAAGGAAACGACGTCGCCGTCCAGGGGAGCGCGCCCCTCGAGCTCATTGGCGAGCTGTCCGCCCGCCCCTGTGACCAGCACCTTCATGGATATCCCCGACCAGGCCGACCACCCGGTGAACCACACCGGCAGGCCGATCGTCCAGCCTTGGCGCTGGTCCGCCCCCAGCTCGCCTTGGGTGCGTCCGCGGACTTGCGTCTCGCGCTCGCGTTGTTGATGAACTGCGGATGGAGGACGGTCGATCGATGACGACACGTGACTATGGGGTCCAACGCCCGCCGCGCCGCCGCGCGTTGACCATCTACGCCGGGGCGATGATCGCACTGGCGGTGGTCGCCCTCGTCATGGTCGTCGCGGCCGATCGCTCCACCCGCATGAGCCAGGCGCGCGAATGGACCGCCTCGGGGCCGCCCTGCGCCCGCTCGAGCGCCGCCGCCCTGCTCGCGGCGAACGAAGCCCCGGACCAGCTCACGGTGTTCCAGGGCGTGCGGTTCGCCCGCACCCATGGCGCGATCCGCTGCAACACCATCGGCTACAATGAGGGTCGCAGCGGAGACGACTTCCCGGTCTGCGAGTTCGACCATCCGGGCGGCGTCGAGATCACAACATCGTCCGGGCGCTACGACTTCCTGCTCAATCCGATGTACCCGGCCACGGTGCAGGTCCAGCACGGCGTTCCTGCCTGCGTCGTCGGCAGCACGGTGGAGATCCACTGATCTCGCCCGTTGCGGCGGCCATCCCATCGACTAGTCTGGCTTTTTCGGGGTGCGGGCAAGGATCTGGACATGTGGGAACAGACGGGAACGGCGCGGTGTCGGCCGCCGATGTGGCGCGCGCTCCTCCTTCTCGCCGGCTTTCTCACCTGGCTCGCCCCTGGCGCGGCGCTGGCCGCGTGGCCGCCCAACGCCGGCCGCGGACTGTGCCAGGTCGACAAGACCGCCAATGTCCCGGCGACCATGCGCGACGGCGTGATCCTGCGCGCGGACGTCTATCGTCCGAGAACAGACAAACCGGTTCCGATCATCCTGATGCGCACGCAGTACGGCAAGGAAGGCGCCCAGGTGCAGCCGTCGCGGTTCCAAACGCCGGAGTGGTTCGCCTCCCATTGCTATATCGTCGTGATCCAAGACATCCGCGGCCAGGGCGCGTCGGATGGCGTGTTCTACGAGTACGCCCACGACCGGGACGACGGCTACGACACCGTCGAATGGGCGGCGCGCCTGCCTGGCTCGAACGGCAAGGTGGGGATGTACGGGTCCTCCTATGTCGGGGCGACCCAGTGGCTCGCGGCCACGTCGGCGCCCCCGCACCTGGCCGCGATCGCCCCGTCCAACACCGCCTCCGACTACTATAACGGCTGGACCTACGAGGACGGCGCGTTCCGCCTCGCCTTCATCGAGAACTGGATGACAGAAACGATCGCCGAGAGCGCGGCGGTCAATCGCAAGGACGCGGCGACGGCGGCTCGCCTGAAAGAGGCGGCCCTCGATATCGCGCGATGGATGCGCTTCACGCCCTACGACCAGCTGCCCTACCTCGATCCCGGCAGC
>DATHPX010000276.1:0-21347 GCA_035483335.1 Caulobacteraceae bacterium
GTGGCGGACTAAGGACTAACGCACACTCGTTTGAACATATCATCGACCCTGCTCCCGGGAACAACATAACTCCAGTCGTCAGACTCGCCGACTCGTTGGTCACCTTTCAAATTATTTTCGGAATAGGATATCTCCTGTAGAGTGCGCGATCGGCCGCCAGAACAATCAAATTCGAGCAAGGCAACTGCGCTCCGAGTCGAAAACGATGAAAATGTCTTTGGTTGCAACACTTCAAATCGTTCCCACACCTTCTTATTATTTCCCTGTTGGGGGACTTCTTTAAAGAGAATATACGCTTCGTCGTCTTTCGTGGCCGGAATCCAGCCGGCCGTGTCGATGTCGATCCCGCGCCACGTCTCACCCCATGCTGGAGCGGTCGTCGCCAAAACGAGAAAAGCCAACAGGGCCGGATTGAAGTCGCGTCGGAAAGTCATTGGATCCCCTCCCAAGGTAGGCCCACGGTCCGAGGCTGTGGCTCGCCTTCCAACTCAATAACAGCGCCTGTGCCGCTATGCGCTTGGCGGCTTCAGCGAAAAGGAGTCTGGCTCCCGCGTGAAGGCGCGCGCGGTCCGGACCACCCGCTGGCGCGCGCACCGCGGCGGCGTTCAGGCAAGCCGCGCGAGCCCCATTACCCCGACCTTATGGGCCTCCGCCCGGAAGTCGTATGGGACGGCGTCGGCGCAATCGGGCCATTTGTCGGTCTCCAGCCAGTAAGTTACCAGCCCGAGCTTGGCGCAGAGCCGAACAAAGCGCGGATCGCGAATCATCGCCCCGTTTGCCGACATGTCGAAGATCGGTCCCGCACCCCAGCCGCCCGCGAGCCTACCGCCGAAGCCCCCGCCTGGCTCGAAGGCTGCGTCGAACGAGGCGCGGGCGAGGGCTGCGAACGTCTCTTCGATCCTGCCGGCCCGGGCGGTGCTCATAGCCCAGTCCAGGCGCACGATCCCGCTTCGCTCGAGGTCGGCTTCAATCGCCCCGACAAGCCGATCAAAGTAAGCTTCGTCGCCGTCGCGCAGCGCTTCACAGAGTTGGAAGGTCCGACGCATCTCGCCTGCCCGAGATTCGGAGTTGGGCTGAGCCTTGGTGTGCCGCGCCAGCGTCTCGTATTTCGGCCAGTCGCCCGCGAGCGCCGCCATGTACGCTGCGGCAATGTTGAGGAAAAAGTTGGCCGGCCACCGAGCCCTCGCGGTATCAAAGCCGCTGCGGTCCGCGCTTGCGGCGGCGAACCTGACTTGCGCGTGCTGCAGCAACGCTCGGCCTACGATCAATGCCGCAAGACTGCAGTCGGCGAGGCTGTGGCCCAGATCGGCTCGCCGATCGTGACAGCCCTGGCGAGCCATGACCGTCTGCTGGTGGACCTCGCCACTCGCTGAATCCGTTCCTCCCCTGGCGCCTTCACTTCTTCTCAGTCGGAGAGGGTTTGAACTTCGACGTATGGAGAGAACCTCCAGAATTATGAGTGGCCATGCGCTTCTTCAGATCGGAGGTGAAGCCGACATATCTCTGTTCGGGAAATGCTTCTCTTTGAATGAGGTAGACGTAAAACATATTCGCGGTGCTGCAACAGCCCTCCTTCGCCAAGGCTACGGAGGGCAGCCTCCGCTCTTCTCTCATTTCAACTGTCTTACTGGCGGATGGGGTGGGATTCGAACCCACGGACGCTTGCACGTCGCCGGTTTTCAAGACCGGTGCCTTAAACCGCTCGGCCACCCATCCGGATCGTTTTCAAGACCGCTGCCTTAAACCGCTCGGCCACCAGTCCTTGTCCGGCTTCTAGCAGCGGTGCGGCGACGGGCGCCAGCGAGGAGGCCCTGGACAGGCGCGGCGAAGAGCCCGAGAGGCTAGGTCATGTCCAGGGGGTTCTTCATCACCTTCGAAGGCGGGGAGGGGGCCGGCAAGTCCACCCAGGTCCGGCGCCTGGCCGAACGTCTCCGCGCCGCCGGGCGAGAGGTGGTGGTGACCCGCGAGCCGGGCGGCTCGACCGGGGCGGAGGCGATCCGCGGGCTTCTGGTGTCGGGCGCCGCCGACCGCTGGTCGCCGATCAGTGAGGCGCTGATGATGAACGCCGCGCGCAGGGACCACGTCGAAAAGCTGATCGTGCCGGCCCTCGCGCGTGGTGACGTGGTCATCTGCGATCGCTTCGCCGACTCGACGCGGGCCTACCAGGGCGCCGCCGGCGGGGCGCCGGCGGATCTGATCGCGACTCTGGAATCGGCGGTGGTCGGCGACTGCCGGCCAGACCTGACCCTGGTGCTGGACCTCCCCGTGGATATCGGCCTGGCGCGCGCGGCCGACCGGGGCGGAGCTGAAGCAAGGTTCGAGGCCAAGGGCGCAGCCTTCCACGCCGCGATCCGTCAGGCCTTCCTCGACATCGCCGCCGCCGAGCCCGGGCGATGTGTCGTCGTGGACTCGTCCGCGCCGCCCGAGGTGGTGGCCGAAGCCGTATGGGCGGCGGTCGAGGCAAGGATGGCCTCGTGACCGATATTCCCCATCCGCGCGAGACCTTCGAGTGGATCGGACCGGCCGCTCCCGAGGACGCCTTTGTCGACGCTCTCGAGCGAGGGCGGCTGCATCATGCCTGGCTGGTGACCGGCCCGTCAGGCGTGGGAAAGGCGACCTTCGCCTATCGCGCCACGCGCCGGTTGCTGGGCGCCGCCCCCGATCCGCAGCTGGGCCGGCTGGGCTCCCCGGCGGACGATCTGGTGAGCCGGCGAGTCGCGGCGCGCGCCGCGCCCGACCTCCTCGTCCTGCAGACCCAACCCGAAGATGGCAAGACACGGCGGTTCATTCCAGTCGACGAAGCGCGGGAGGTTCCTGAATTCTTCTCCAAGTCGCCGGCCGCCGCGCCCTACCGCGTGGCGATCATCGATGCGGCGGACGACATGAACACGAACTCCGCGAACGCCGTACTCAAGATCCTGGAGGAGCCGCCCTCGCGGGGCGTGATCTTCCTGCTCTCGAGCTCGCCGGGCGGACTTCTCCCGACGATCCGCTCCCGCTGTCGACGCCTCGCGATCGCGCCGCCGCCCCGCGCGTCTGCAGCGCCGTGGCTGTCGCAGAGGGCAGGGGTGACGCCCGACCAGGCCGAAACCTTGCTCGACATGGCCCGCGGCGCGCCGGGCGGCGCGTGGCGCCTCGCGGAGGCCGGCGGGCTGGACGCCGATCGCGGCGCACTGGAGCTGCTCGATTCGATCGCCAGGCCCGACATGACCAAGCTCCAGAGCCTCGCCGACGGTTTTCGCGGAGCCGCCGGCGCGACGCGCTTTTCCCTGTTCCTGGATCGCCTGGCCGATCACGTCCGCTGGCGGGCGGCCGCGGAGGCAGATCCCGCCAGGGCCGCGCGGCTCGCGGAGGCGTGGACGGCGCTCGTCGAGGCGCCGCGTCGGGCCGACGCGATAAATCTCGACCGCGGCGAAGTCTTCCTCAACATCCTTTCGCGCCTGCGCGCGATCGCCTAGATCGCCTCAGGTCCCATGCTGATCGACAGCCACGTGAACCTCCACGCCCCGCAGTTCGACGCCGACCGCGAGGCGGTGATCGAACGCGCGCGCGCCGCGGGCGTCGGCATGATGCTCACCATCTGCGATCGGGTGAGCCGCTTCGAAGCTGTCCACGCCATCGCCATGACCAACGACGACATCTACGCCACGGTCGGAACGCACCCTCACGACGCCAAGGAGGACCCCTCCCTTGCCGCCGAGACGCTGGAGCGGCTGGCGGAGAGGCCCAAGGTCGTGGGCATCGGCGAGACCGGACTGGACTTCCACTACGATCTCAGCCCGCGGCCCATCCAGATCGAGGTGTTCCGCGCCCACATCGAGGCCGCGCGGAGCACCGGACTGCCGCTCATCGTGCACACGCGCGAAGCCGACGCCGCCATGGCCGACATCCTCGAGGAGGAATGGGGAAAGGGCGCGTTCCAGATCCTCATGCACTGCTACACTTCGGGACCGGATCTGGCCCGGCGCGCCGCCGAGCTTGGCGCCTATTTCTCGGTGAGCGGCATCGCCACCTTCAAGGCTGCCGAAGAGGTGAGGGCGGTGATCGCCGACATGCCCGCCGAGCGGATCATCTTGGAGACCGACTGTCCCTACCTGGCGCCGGTCCCGATGCGAGGCCGCCGCAACGAGCCGGCCTACCTTCCCCACGTCCTCGCCGCCCTCGCCGCGGTGCGCGGGTGGTCCGTCGACGAGGCGGAAGCCCGCACGGCAGAGGCGTTCTTCGACCTCTTCGACCGGGTTCCGCGGCCGTGAGCGACGAGCTCGAGTTCGTCATCCTGGGATGCGGGTCCTCCGGCGGCGTTCCGCGTGCGGACGGGGCGTGGGGCGCGTGCGACCCTTCCGATCCCCGCAACGAGCGCATGCGGTGCTCTCTGCTTGTGCGTCGTCCCGCCGACGATCCCGACCAGGACGGGACGACTATCGTCGTCGACGCCTCGCCGGAATTCCGCATCCAGTGCGCGCGCGCCGGCGTGCGCCGCCTGGACGCCCTGCTACTCACCCACGATCACGCCGACCAATGTCACGGCATCGATGACATCCGCGCCTTCGCGATCCGGCAACGGCGCACCATCCCGTGCTGGGCGGATGCGGCGACCAGCCGGAGCCTGGAGAGCCGCTTCGGCTATATCTTCCAGGGCGAGGGGCTCTATCCCGCCATAGCCGAGTTGTTCGAAGCGCCGCCGTTTGGGCAAGGCTGGGCGATCGACGGGCCCTCGGGTCCCATTCCCGTGTCGACGTTCGACCAGGACCACGGGCCGGTGCGCAGCCTTGGCTATCGCTTCGGGGGCCTCGCCTATTCAAGCGACGTGGTCGACCTTCCCGAGAGTGCGTTCGAGGCGCTCCAGGACCTCGATGTATGGGTCGTCGACGCCCTGCGCTGGACGCCCCATCCCACTCATGCGCATGTGGAAAAGGCGCTCGGCTGGATCGAGCGAGTCAGGCCGCGGCGCGCCATCCTCACCAACATGCATATCGATCTCGACTATGCGGCCCTCGCGGCGGCCCTGCCGCCGGGCGTGGAGCCGGCGTTCGACGGGCTTACCTTTCGGATCCCAGTGGCTTCCATCTGATGGACCTGGCCTTCCTCGCGTCCAACAACGGCAGCAGCCTTCGCGCCATCGTGGCGGCGATTCGGGCCGGCGAGCTGGCGGCGCGCCCGCGCCTTGTGGTGAGCAATCGGCGCGCAGCGCCGGCGCTGGACTTTGCGCGCACCGAAGGCGTCGATGCGCTTTTCATCCCCACAGTGCCCGATCCCGACATCGCCGACGCGCGCCTGGTCGAGGCGCTGCAGGCGTCCGGCGCAGACCTCGTCATCCTCTCGGGCTACCTGCGCAAGCTCGGCCCACGCACGCTCACGGCGTTCCAGGGGCGCATCCTCAACATTCATCCGGCCTTGCTGCCGGACTTCGGAGGGCAGGGGATGTACGGGCGCCGGGTCCACGAAGCCGTGCTCGCCTCGGGCGCCGCGACGAGCGGCGCGACCGTCCATCTGGTGGACGAGGCCTACGACCATGGACCCGTCATCGCCCAGCAGCGCCTGCCTGTGCGTCCGGGCGAGACGGCAGAGAGTCTCGAATCCCGGGTCATGGCCGCGGAACCGAAACTGTTCGTGGAGACTCTACAGCGGATCGCCGACGGGTCGCTTACGCTTGGAGCGGTCGCGGAGGACCGATGAGGCTGGACGGGGCGAGTGGCGGGTGTCTGTGCGGCGCCGTGAAATTCAGTTACAACGGCGAAATAGGGGGCGCGTTGGGGAAGGTCACCGCGTGCCTCTGCTCTCAATGCCGCAAGGCTCAGGGCTTCGCAGCGGTCGTCGCGCCGGGGCAGGCTTCTGGTCTTTCGATCGACCGAGGGAAGGACTACATCTGCGAGTATCAGTCCTCCCCAGGAAAGTGGCGAGCGTTCTGCGGCCAATGCGGTTCTCCCTTATACTCGCGCCTCGACGCGAGGCCGGAAGCGCTAAGGTTGCGCCTTGGCGTCTTCGACACACTCCCGAAAAATATTTCCGTGGAAGCGGTAATCTTCGCGGAGGATTCGCCGGATTGGACCCGACTGGACGCCGCGCCGCGCTATCCTGGCCGCGAACCGGAGCGTACGTGAGCGGTCAAAGTGAGCTCTGCCGACAAAACCATGGCCCTTCAGCCGACATTTCGCCATCATCCCTAGCCAAAGCCGCTATGGGCCGCTTAAGATACATCAACCAACAGTCCGGACTTTCCTAATGCCGCGTGGCACGATCAAATTCTTCAACACGTCCAAAGGTTTCGGCTTCATAGCCCCCGACGATGGCGGTAGCGACATTTTCGTTCACATCTCAGCTGTTGAGAGGTCGGGCCTGCCCGGCCTGAACGAGGGTGACCAGGTGACCTTCGAGGTCGAGCGGGACCGCCGCTCCGGCAAGGTCGCCGCGACCGGCCTCGTCGTCGTCGGTTATGCGCCGCCGTCGGAGTCCGCGCCGCGCGGGCCACGCCCGCCGCGCAGCTTCGATCGTGGTGATCACGGAGGAGGTCCTCCGCGCCGCTCGCCAGGTGGTGGTGGCGGTGGTGCGCCCCGCGAAACCTTCGGCGCCGGCTCGGGCGTCGTGAAGTGGTTCAACCCGACCAAGGGCTTCGGCTTCATCCAGCCCAGCGACGGCGGCAGCGATGTGTTCGTGCACATCTCCGCGGTCGAGCGCGCCGGGCTCGGCAGCCTCGCCGACGGTCAGCAGATCTCCTACGACCTCGAGCAGGATCGCCGCACGGGTAAAGCCTCGGCCACCAACCTGCGCCTGCACGACTAGATCCCGGCTTGCGGCGTCGAACGCCGCTCGTCGACAAAGCGCCTCGGCAAGCCCCCGAAAGGGGGCTTGTTGCGTTTCTGGGACAGGAGATTGCGGGGGCGTTGCCGAATGGGCGTCTTAGCGATGGCGCCTCGGACCTGTCCGGGCCCATATCGCATTTCTGATAATATATCTTAGGCGCGAAACGGATGTAGCCGCCATTTAGTAATGTCACCGGCGTGCCAGTTAGAGATGGCACCCTCCCTCATTTTGCGTGGGAGGTCCTCCAAAGTGGCGTTGCACTTCATGAGCGACAAGGAGCTTAGCCGAGTCGAGATCCTGCGCGATCTGACCGCCGGCCGGCTGACGGTTTCGGCGGCCAGCGAGTTGATGGGCTTGGAGCGCCGCCAGGTTCTGCGGCTGTCGAAGGCCTATCAGTTGGATGGCGCCACCGCCCTCATTTCCAAGAAGCGCGGCCGGGCTAGCAACCGGCAGATGCCGACCGACATCAAGGCCCAGGCGCTGGAGCTGATCAAGGCGCGCTATGCCGACTTCGGGCCGACCCTGGCCGCCGAGAAGCTGCGCGAGGTCCACGGCATCACCATTGGCCGCGAGACGCTGCGGCTCTGGATGCTGGACGCCGGCATCTGGGCGGATCGGGTGAAGCGCCGCGGCCGGGTCTATCAGCCGCGCTATCGCCGCGAGTGCGTCGGCGAACTGGTCCAGGTCGACGGGTCGGAGCACTGGTGGTTCGAGGATCGGGGGCCGCAATGCACCCTGCTCGTCTTCATCGACGACGCCACTAGCCGACTGATGCACCTCCAGTTCGTGCAGTCGGAGTCGACCTTCGCCTACTTCAACGCCACGCAGCGGTATCTGGAGCAGCACGGGAAGCCCGTAGCGTTCTACACCGACAAGCACGCCGTCTTCCGGGTCAACAAGCCGGCCGGGCTTCATGGCGACGGCATGACCCAGTTCGGCCGCGCGCTGAAGGCGCTGACGATCGAGATCATCTGCGCCAACTCCAGCCAGGCCAAGGGCCGCGTCGAACGCGCCAACAAGACCTTGCAGGACCGGCTGGTGAAGGAGCTTCGGCTCGCCAGCGTCAGCACCATGGAGGCCGGCAACGCCTTCCTGCCGATCTTCATGGCCGACTACAACGCCCGCTTCGCCAAGGCGCCGTTCAACGACAAGGATCTCCACCGACCCATGACCCCAAGGGATCGCCTGGATGAGGCCTTCACTTGGCGCGCCGAGCGGACCCTGTCGCAGTCCCTGACGCTCCAGTACGACAACATCCTCTTCCTGATCGAGCCGTCCGAGTTCGCCCAGGCGGCGATCGGCCAGAGGGTCGAGGTCGTGGACTTCCCGGATGGGCGACTGGAGGTTCGTTTCAAAGGCCGGAGCATGCCCTATCGGACCTTCGACCGGCTGAGGCGCGTCACCGAGACGGCGGTCCTGGAGAACAAGAGGCTTGGCGGCCTCCTCGCTTTGATCCGCCAAGATCAACAGACCCAGCCGCCAGGTCAACGCACCCGCAAAGGTCCCAAGCGGCGGGACCAGACCGGGCACATGTTTAGCGTCGGCTGACGCCCCCTGCCCTCAAAGGCTGGTTTCGGTCCCGGGTCTAATTTCCGGGTTCGACCCTGGGCTGACTTTGCCTGACGACAAAACCCGCCCCCCAATTCGGGGGGCGGGAAGAACCTTATTGCGGATAGGACGCGATCCCCGCTGCAAGCGCATTGCCGTAGGCTTGGCCAATGAAGTTCATCGTTTCCAGCGAACTTGGCGCTTGCGCCTTTACTGCCGAGTTTTGGAGAGCCTCTTGCCACATGGCTCGGACCTTCTGATTCAGAGAAGGATCGCCGCCAGTGGCCCGGTTCACCTCATCCATCCACCTGCGCGCCAAATCCATCGCCTCCGGGGTCCCTGGGTCTCCTTTCGCCATTAAAATCGCGGCTTCCGTGTGAAGTTTCTCCCAAACCGCGCTCGCCGCCGCCGGTTGGTAGCCGTTTGTTCTTAGCCGCTCCCGTTCTTCGGGAGAGATATGCTTTTCGTAGATGTTTTGGATGATGCCTGAGGCTTCATTTTCGCTGATTTGATCTGACATGACGGTCTCTCTGGTTAGATTGAGGAGATCGTCCGAGGAAAGTTGGTCTCCATTTTCCAGCTTCTGTTTTGCGGCAAGCAGAAGCCTGAGGGCTCGCTCAGTGTCGATCAGGCGACGACGCAAAAAGACTTCTTGAATGTCCAACACGGCGGCAATGCCGCTGAGCTGATCGTTCATCAGTTCCGCGATGCGTTCGAGCGAAAGTCCCAGACGCTTGAGCGCAAGGACTTGGTGAAGCTGGGCCATTTGGACGGGCCCGTAAGTGCGCCAGCCCTTGCTTGTTCGTAATGGCCGTATCAGACCCTTCGCTTCATAGTAACGAAGGGTCTTCGTCGTGACGCCTAATCGCTTCGCAGTCTCGATCGGGCTGTAAAATCGAAGCAGTTGGTTCATGGCGACCTGCTTTCCAGCGAACCTAACCCGCTCTGGAGATTGTCCCAGGGGCAATGTCAATGGCCACAATCACCGCGAGGTGAATGGCGGCGCCGGGATCGATTCAGCTCAGCAACGGTCGGTCTAGCCGCCACCTTGACGCGTCGGTGGCGTCCGCCCACCACCCATCTCAGAACTTCGGAACGTCCGCTTGCGGCGGAATCGGCCTACGTGCCTCGCGCGCTAACGCGCACTCGGAAAACAAAACCGAAGCTGCCCTGCCCGTGCATCGGCCGGCGGTCGGGCTCTGCGCGACGTGAAGGCTCCGCGCCCGCCCACCGCCCGACCCCAAACTCTGGTGGGTGACATCTCTACCTGGCAGCCAGCGCGACATCTCTAACCGGCGTAGACAAGATTTTGCCCGACGCGGACTCGCTGTGGCTCGGCTATGCCCTCCCTCAAGGATCAAGCGGCCCTGGAGCGATCCGTGACACCGAAGCCCCCGTTCGTGCTTCTCGAAAACAGGTTGGATCGATCCTCGCCGGCGAGACTCTACGTCCAGCCGTTCAGCATCATCCGCTGCAATAACCCCGCCGAGATCGACGACGCGTTCGCGCAGCTTGACGCCGGTTTGCGCAACGGCCTGCACGCGGCGGGTTTCCTCGCCTACGAACTTGGCTACGTGCTGGAGCCGCGACTGCGCCCGCTGCTCCCCACCGACAGGTCGAACCCGCTGATCTGGATGGGCCTGTTCGCGCCCCCGCAGTTGCTGACCGCCGAGGCGGCCGACGCCATCTTCTCTGACCTGCCGGCGCCCCCGCCTTTGACCGATGTCGAGCTGGGTCACGACCGCGAGACCCACGTGGCCAAGGCGCGGCGCATCCTGGAGCTGATCCGCGGCGGCGACATCTACCAGGCCAACCTGACCTTCCCGATCTGCTTTCGGTACGGCGGCTCCCCACTCAGCCTGTACGCCGCCTTGCGAATCCGTCAGCCGACCGCGCACGGAGCCGTCGTGGCGATGGGAGACGACTGGGTTCTGTCGATTTCGCCCGAACTGTTCCTCCGTGTTGACGGCGACCGGGTCGAAAGCCGTCCGATGAAGGGCACCGCCCCACGCGGAACGGATGCGGCGGCCGATGGCGAGGCGCTACGCACGCTTGTCGCCGACCCCAAACAGCGGGCGGAGAATCTGATGATCACAGATCTCATCCGCAACGACCTCGCCCGCGTCTGCGAGCCAGGCTCCGTACACGTTCCCGCTTTATTCGCTCCGGAGACCCACCCGACCTTCCACGCCCTGACCTCGACGGTGACGGCTCGGCTGAGCCCAGGCGTCACTCTTCGCGAGCGTATCGCAGCGGTCTTTCCCTGCGGTTCGATCGTTGGCGCGCCAAAGATCCGTGCCGCCCAGATCCTTGCCGACCTCGAGACCGACCCGCGCGGCGTCTACACCGGGGCAATTGGCGCCTTGGCGCCCGATGGGAGCGTGGAATTGAACGTGGCCATCCGCACCGCCTTGCTCCGCCAGGATGGCTCTGGATCCTACGGCGTCGGCGGCGGCGTGGTGGCGGACTCCGACCCGGATGGCGAATACGACGAGGCCCGACTGAAGGCCCGCGTGCTGGAGGCCCTGGCTGAGGACTTCGGTCTCATCGAGACCTTCCGTTGGGCGGCCGAGGCCGGGTTTGTCCGCCTGCCCCGCCACCTTGACCGGTTGGAGGCTTCCGCCGCCGCCCTGGGCTTCGACTTCGATCGGACCTCGGCCGAACAGGCGCTGGCGCGGCACAACCGTCAGTGGGCGGATGACATGGTCGAGGACCGGCGCGCACGCCTGTTATTGCAACGGTCGGGCGCCCTGACCGTTGAAGACGTCCCCGCCCCCGTCGCGGTCGACGGCCCCCTGGCCCTCGGATTCGCCAGCCGCAGATTGGACGCGGCAGATCCCTTCCTGCGGCACAAGACGACCTTCCGGGCCGTCTTCGACGCGGCGGCGTCGGAGGCCGAATCGGCTGGCTGGGCCGAGGCCCTGATCCTCAACCAGTACGGCGAAGTGGCCGAGGGCTCGCGTCACACTCTCTTCGCGGAGGTGGGTGGACGCTTCCTTACCCCGCCGCTCGCGGCGGGCGCCCTGCCCGGCGTCCTTCGCGCTGAGCTGATCGAGGCAGGCCGGGCCGTGGAGAGGTCGCTGACGCCGGGCGACCTGGAAGCCGCGGAACGTCTTTTCATAGGCAACAGCTTGCGGGGCCTGAGGCAGGCCTGCCTGGCGCGATGACCGCCCTCACGCGCGCAGGCGTGGGGCGACGTAGGAAGGGTCATGGTCGAAAGGCGGTTCTTCACCCCGCCTGAGCGCGTCGAGCACGGCGGCGAAGTCGGTCCGACAGCGGAAACCCAGCACATGTTCGGCAAGGCTGGGATCGTAGACGCGGTCGATTCGCGCCGGCAGACGCCAGCCCTGGCGTGCATAGAGTTCGGCGACGTCCGGAAAGTGCCGCATGATGACGGCGGGCGCATCCCGCCAGAGCGCCGCCGCATCGTCCCTCGAAAACGGCGGCGACGCAGAGATGACGAACACCCCAAAGCCAAGCGCCGGTGCGCGATCGAGGGCGACCAGATGCGCCTCGGCGGCGTCTTCGACGGTGAGACGCCGGTTGAGGAATTCGTTGGCCTTGAGGTTAGGGCCGCTCGGCTCTTCGAGCGTGTCGTCGTCTTCGGGGAAGAACCGGCCCGTGCGCAGGACCACGCAGTTCACACCATGCTGACCCGCATAGAGCCTGCAGAGCCCCTCGGCGGCCAGCTTGGTGACGCCATAGATGTTGCGCGGCTCCAGGGGCGCGAAGCTCTCGTCGAGCCACACCGCCCTCCCCTCGTTCGCCTCGCGCACGGCGTGGGAGATCATCAGCGAGGTCGTGGAGGTGAAGACGAACCGGTGGCAACCGGTCGCCTCCGCCGACTGGAGCAGATTGAGGGCGCCGGTGACGTTGGTGTCCACAAAGGCCTGGGGGCTTTCCCGCACGATGTCCGGCTTATGCAGCGCCCCGGTGTGGATCACACCGTCGAATCCCAACCGCTGAAAGAGTCCGCCCACCAGCGCAGCGTCGGCCACCGAGCCGACCACCAGCGTGTCAGGCCCAGGCGCGATGTCGAGGCCAAGAGGATCGTGCCCGGCTTCTCGCAGGCGCACCGCCAGCCGGCGGCCAAGCCAGCCCGAGGATCCTGTCAGGAGCACGCGCATGATGTCCGCTTAACTCGGCTGGCGCGTCGAGGGCAGATATAACTGCGCCAGCGTACAGATAGAGGACCTGCAAATGCGGACCTTGTTCCTCGCCGCGGCCGCCGTTGCCGCCGCCTCCCCCGCCCTCGGCATGACCCTGACCAGTCACGACTTCGCCAATGGCGGGGGCTTGCCTCAGCTCGGCTACGCTCGAGGGTGCGGCGGCAAGGACGTCTCTCCGCAGCTTTCCTGGAGAGGAGCGCCGATGGCGGCGAAGAGCCTTGCGGTCACCGTGATCGACCAGGACGTGAAGCCGTCGAAATGGTCGCACTGGATCGTCGTGGACTTGCCGCCGCGCGCTTCCGGCTTCCCCCGCGGGGTGATCGCTCCGCCCGCGCCGGGGCTCGCCCTCCCGACCGACATGGGGCCGGCCGCATATTCCGGCCCTTGTCCTCCAACAGGCACGGGCGTCCATCACTATGAGTTCACTGTCTGGGCGCTTCCGTCGGCCAAGACCGCGATCGCGTCAGGCGCGAAGGCGGACGCCGTGGAGACTCAGCTGCGGCGCGCCTCACTCGACCATGCAACCATCGTCGGCACGGCCCAGAAGTGACGGATCATGGGGTCAGGGGCTTCTCCAGGACCACGAAATCGAGGCCCTCGACCCGTGGCTTGCCGAACCGCTCGTCGTCATAGGGGAAGGGCTCCCTCTCGCCGGTCGGCTCGTACCCGCGGCGCCGATACCAGGCGATGAGGGTGTCGCGAATTGAGACCACCGTCATGCGGATACGCCTCGCGCCCTCGCCCGCCGCGTAGGCTTCGGCGGCTTCGAGAAGCCGCCTTCCCGCACCGTTCGCCTGCAGGTCCGGCCGAACCGTGAGCATGCCCAGGTACCATGCGCCGTCCGCTGCGGGTTCCAGCAAGACGCAGCCCATGGGCGACTCTCTAGCTTCCTCGCGTACGAGCAGCAGCACCGTACCCGGTCGCGCGAGGTCGTCCCGGAGTTGGTCGACGCTGGTGCGCGAGCCATCGATGTAGTCCCCCTCGTTCGTCCAGCCGCGGATCGAGTCCGTTCCACGATAGGCAGCGTTCACGAGGGCGGCGACGGCTTCGAGGTCCGCGGGACCGGCGGGCGAGAGCATCATGGTCAGTGCAGACCTCCGGTTTGAGACCGCCAGCGCCTCGTCCGCAAGCCGGCCTTGGGATAGAGACGAGATTGCAACGAAGGAAGAGCCCAATGATCCCCGATGAGCGGACCCTGCTGCAGGGATTCCTCAGCGATCTCGCCCGCACGAGCGCGGTCCAGAAGGATCCCGAGGCGGCGGCGATGATCTCCCAGGCCGTGCAGGCGAATCCCGACGCCGTCTACCTTCTTGTCCAGCACGCCTTGCTCTCCGACCAGGCGTTGCATTCGGCCCAGCAGCAGATGCAGGCCCTTCAGTCGCAGATCCAATCCGTCCCGCCGGCCCCCGCCCCGTCGTTCCTGGCCGGTCCCACGCCCTGGGGCGGTCAACTGGTCCAGTCAAGCCCGATCGGTCAGACCAGCGGCCTGGGAGGTTTCCTGCGGACTGCCGGCACCATGGCCGCGGGCGTCGCCGGCGGCGATCTGATCGCCCAGGGGATCGAGAACCTCTTCGCCCCCCGCTGGTGACCGCAGGGCCGAGTCTCAGGTCAGGGTTTCGGCGAGGAACAGCTCGAGCGCGCGCCAGGCGCGGCCAGCCACGAGCGCATTATACTGGATACCCATCTCGGGCATGTTCGCGCCCTCGGACATGAAGGCGTGCATGGCGCCTCCGAACGCATGGAGCTGCCAGTCCGCGCCAGCGTCAGTGAATTCCTTGCCGAAGCCGACCACCGCCTCGGGCGGGACCATCGGGTCGTCCCAGCCGTGATAGGCGATAATCTTCGGCTTCACCGGAGTGACGGTCGGAAGGCCGGGCGGCGTGAACAGGCCGTGGAAGCTGGCGACCGACCGCAGCGGCGCGCCCGCGCGGGCAAGGTCGAGGACGCACAGCCCGCCAAAGCAGAACCCGATCGCCGCGACGCGCCCGTCGTCAACTTCCGGCTGGGCCGCGGCGGCGCTCACCACGCCCAGCAGCATCTCCCGAAGCTTAGCCCGATCGCCCACCAGGGGATTCATCAGGGCCTGGCATTCCTCGGTCGTGCCGCCAGTCACGCCCTTGCCGTAGATGTCTCCGGCGAAGGCGTTGTAGCCCAGGCTGGCGATCCGATGAGCAAACTGGTCCATGTCGCCCGTGCGCCCGTCCCAGGCATGGAACACCAGCACAGTCGGCCGAGGCCCGGCGTCATGCGAAACGAGCAGGCCCTGGCAGGCCTTGCCAGTGAGCGAATAGTCAACGGTGCGTTGGGCGGGCATCGGGTCTCTCCGTTAACGGGCGCGCCGCTCTTAGGCGTCCCGGGCCGCCCTGCGCAACGGTGGTATTCCCACTTTCATGCTGATGAAAGTTGCGCAACGCAATTGTCGATTCATCCCTCCCCTTCATAGGGAGGGTGGCTGAGCGCAGCGAAGCCGGGTGGGGAAGTATGGATCATCCTCTGCCCCTGGCGTCATTCCCCAGAGTTCCCCACCCGTCGCGCCTTTGGCGCGACACCCTCCCCATGAAGGGGAGGGACAGATCTATGGCGCTGTCTCTAAGGCGTGAATTTCCGGTTCGCCGCGAAACCCCGCGGGGCGAGGCGGCCGGCGGAGGCGCGGCGGCCGCGCCAATCGGTCCAGTCGGGCCAGGTTCGGCGCCGGCCGCCGGTGTCGATCCAGTAGGCGCCCTCCTCGCCTCGGAACACCAGGCCGTCGCGCAGTCCGCCCTCCCGATAACTTTGCAGTTTGACGCCCTTGCCTCGGGGCATCACCGGCAGTTCCGCTACAGGGAAGATCAGGATCTTGCCATTCTCGCCGATCAGGGCGACCTGGTCGCCGTCGACCTCCAGGCACAGCAGGGCGCTCTCTTCGCCGACATTGAGCACCTGCTTGCCCGCTTTGCGGAACGCCACCGCCTCGTCCTCGGGCATGAGAAAGCCATAGCCCGACTTCGAGGCCAGGAACCTGTTGCGCCCGGCCTTGTGCGGGAAGACCGCCAGGATCCGCTCCTTCTCGTCCAGCTCGATCATCAGCCTCAGGGGCTCGCCCTGGCCCCGGGCCGATGGGAGCTTGTCGCACGGCAGGGTGAAGAACCGGCCGTCGGAGGCGAACAGCAGCAGCTTGTCGGTCGTCTCGGCCGGGACGAGGAAGGCGAGGCGGTCGCCCTCCTTGAAGCTGAGCGTGGAGGGGTCCTCCACCCTCCCCTTCGCTGCGCGGATCCACCCGCGGTCGGAGACGATGACGGTGATGGGCTCGCGCGGGGTCCGCGCCTCGATCGCCGCAGTCAGATCCACCTCGGGCGGCGTGTCGAAGGTGGAGCGACGTCGGCCCAGGTCCGTATCTCCGCCGAGCACCTTGCGCACGGCCTTGAGCTCTTCGCCCACGCGGCGCCACTGCAGCTTGGGCGAGCCGATCAGGCCGGCAAGTTGGCTCCGTTCCTTCGACAGCGCTTCGTGCTCCCGGCGGATTTCCATCTCCTCCAGCCGCGCCAGCTGGCGCAGCCGAGTGTCGAGGACCGCGTCGGCCTGCACTTCGCTCAGGGTGAACGTCGCGATGAGTTTGGCCTTCGGCGCGTCCTCGAACCGGACGATGCGGATCACCTCATCGAGGTTGAGGTAAACGATCAGCAGGCCCTCGAGGACATGCAGGCGCCTCTCGATCTTGGCGAGGCGGAAGTTCGATCGGCGGACCAGGACCTCGCGGCGATGGTCTAGGAAAGCCTGCAGAGCCTGGGGAAGGCTCATCACGACCGGCGCGCCGCGCGCGTCCAGGACGTTCATGTTGACCGGGAAGCGGGTCTCCAGGTCGGACTGCCTGAACAGACTTTCCATCAGGTGCTCAGGCTCGATCGTGCGAGCCCGTGGCTCCAGCACCAGGCGGATGTCCTCCGCCGACTCGTCGCGCACGTCGCCCAGCAGCGGCGCCTTCTTATCCTCCAGCAGACCGGCGAGCTGCTCCACGAGCTCGGCCTTCTTCACCTGATAGGGGATCTCGGTCACCACGATGCGCCACAGGCCCCGTCCGGTGTCCTCGCGCGTCCAGCGCGCCCGCACCCGCACGCCCCCGCGGCCGGTCTCGTACATCTCCTGCAGGGACGCCCTGGGCTCGACGATGATCCCGCCGGTCGGGAAGTCGGGCCCCTGGATGTGGTTCATCAGATCCGCGACGCTCGCTTGCGGATTGTCGATGAGCATCAGGCAGGCGTCGATCAGTTCGCCGGCGTTGTGCGGCGGGATCGAGGTGGCCATGCCCACGGCGATGCCCGACGAGCCGTTGGCCAGCAGGTTGGGGAAGCCGGCGGGTAGGACGACCGGCTCCTCCTCCTGGTCGTCGTAGGTGGGGCGAAGATCGACGGCGTCCTCGTCGATCCCGTCCAGCAGGAGCCGCGCGGCCTCGGTGAGCCGGCACTCGGTGTAGCGCATGGCCGCGGCGTTATCGCCGTCGACATTGCCGAAGTTGCCCTGGCCGTCGATCAGCGGATAGCGCTGGGCGAAGTCCTGGGCCAGACGCACCAGGGCGTCATAGACCGCTACGTCGCCGTGCGGGTGGTACTTGCCGATCACATCGCCGACCACGCGGGCCGACTTCTTCGCTGTGGTCTGCGGGTCCAGCCGCAGCAGGCGCATGGCGTAGAGCAGGCGCCTGTGGACGGGCTTCAGTCCGTCCCGCACGTCCGGCAGGGCGCGCTGCGTGATCGTGGATAGAGCGTAGGCGAGATAGCGCCGCGAAAGCGCATCCTCGAACGGCTCTTCGAGGATGCGACCCGCCTCCTCCGGCCCCGGCGGCGGAACTCTCTCGTTCATGATCCCTGCTCAAGACGCGAGTCCGGCCCTGCTGTCCAGAGCAGCGGCGTCACAGGCGCCCCGCGTCGGCCAGGACCTCGGTCAGGCGGATGCGCGCGGGCGGAAGCGGCCGGCTCACGACGCCGAAGACGAATTGCTCGAGGAAGCGACCGGTGATCGCCAGTCCCGCCCCGATGTCGCCAGGTTGGATGGGCTCCTGCGCCGAGATCAGGAAACGTGGGAGGGGCAGAAGCCGGTCCTTCCAAGGCTCCCCCGCCTGCGCGCTGACCGCCCGACCCGTGCGCGGGCTCACCCATGCCAGATCGTCCGTCGAGCCGGTGACCGCGCAGCGCCCCAGGTCGAGCCCGAAGCCGAGGATCTCGAGCAGGCCGGCCTCGAACCGGACGAGGACCGCGGGCCAGATCTCAGGTCGACCGAAGGCCTCCATCAAGGCCTCGAACGCCAGGAAGGCGCCGGGCTGCGGTTCGCGCTCGGGCAAGGCGGCCGTCAGCACGGCGGCGGCCGAAGAGAGGCCAGCCAGGGCGAGGGGATCATCGAACAGGGCCGATGGCCCCTCCCCCTCCCCGTCGGACTCGACCGAGGCCGAGCCGAGCTGGTCGGACGTCCGCGCGCGATATCGCAGGCGCACCCGCGCGCCAGGCTGCAGCAGCGGGCGCATCCGACGCGAGGCGCCCCCCGCAACATGAGCCGCCCACTTGCCGTGCATGCGCGTCAGGGCTTCGACGATCGCGCCGGCTTCGCCATAGGCCCGGGCGGAGAGAACGAAGGCGTCGTCGTCGAACTCCACCGCGTCCTCAGGCCTCGAAATCGAGGCCCAGGTCCTGATAGGTCTCCCGGTCCTCCGCCCAGTTCGCCTTGACCTTCACGTGCAGGAACAGGTGGATCGGTCGATCCAGGATCTGGGCAAGCTCCAGGCGCGACTGCTCGCCGATCCACTTGAGGGTCTGTCCCCCTTTCCCCAGCAGGATGCCGCGCTGGCCGTCACGCTCGACGAAGATGGTCTGTTCGATCCGCGCCGACCCGTCCGACCTCTCCTCGAAGGCTGTGGTGACCACGCTGGCGGCATAGGGCAGCTCTTCGTGCACCCTCAGATAGACCTTCTCGCGAGTGATCTCCGCCGCCAGCAGGCGCGCCGGCAGGTCGGCTGATTGGTCCGCCGGATAAAACCAAGGCCCCTCCGGCATGAGTTCGGCGAGCCGGCGTTTCAGGTCGGCGACGCCCGATCCGGTCTGCGCCGAGATCATGAAGACCTCGCTGTAGACGCCTGTTTCATCGAGGCTCTTGGCCAGGCCGAGCAACTTCTCGCGCGGGATGAGATCAACCTTGTTGAGCGCCAGAATTGCAGTCCGCCCAGCCTGCTTGAGACCCTCGACGATGGTGGCCACATCCGCCGCGGCCCGGCGGTCGGCAGCCGTTCCGCCCCCGGCCGCCGCGTCGACCTGCGCCTTGGAATCGATCAGGCAAACGACCTGATCGGCCTCGCGGGCATGCGTCCAGGCGGCGCCGATCATGGCCCGGTCGAGCCTGCGCCTGGGGGCGAATATGCCGGGCGTGTCCACAAGGACGAGCTGGCTCTCGCCCTCCATCGCGACCCCGCGGACGGGAAAGCGAGTCGTCTGCACTTTCTGGGTGACGATCGAGACCTTCGAGCCGACGAGGCGATTGACGAGAGTCGATTTGCCCGCGTTCGGGGCTCCAACGACGGCGACGAATCCGGCGCGGGTCACGGCGTGGTTCCCCTGCGCTCGAGCATGGCCAGCGCCGCAGCCTTCTGGGCGGACTGCAGCGATCCCCCCTCTCCCTCGACCGCCGCCTCGCCCTTCACGCTCACCTCCACAACAAATGTCGGATTATGATCGGGGCCCGTACGCGAGACCAGCCGATAGGCCGGCGGGGGGCGACCGGCCGAGGCGGCCCATTCCTGAAGCGCCGACTTGGGGTTGAGGGTCGCCAGGTCCAGCTTCTCGGCGAGCAACGGAGCCCACAGACGCCGTACGATCTGCGCCGCGCCCTCGAAACCCAACTCCAGATGAAGGGCGGCGATCACGGCCTCGCAGGCGTCGGCGAGGATCGTGTCGTGGTCGCGCCCACCGCGCCGGCTTTCGCCTCCGGCAAGCCTGAGGGCCTCGCCGATCCCCGCCGACCTGGCCACGCGCGCGCACGCATCGCGGCTGACGAGGTTGGCGAAGCGCTTGGCGAGGGTCCCTGCCGGCGCCTCGGGCTCGCTCTCGAGCAGCGCCTGGGCGATGACGAGGCCGAGGACTCGGTCGCCGAGGAATTCCAGCCGCTCATTGTTCGTCGGCCGCCCGGAAGCCCCGGCTCCAGCGCTGGCGTGGGTCAGGGCAAGATCCAGCAGGGACCGATCGACGAAGACATGTCCCAGATGAGATTGCAGGGCGACCATGGCCGTGGCGCGTCGATCCATCGGGCGGCGCCTATTCCAGCCAGGTGAAGAAACGGCTCGGCCGCAGATCGATGATCCAGGTCCAGGGCTTGAACAGGGAGACCTTGTCCGACCACGACATCAGCACGAGCCGGGCCCGGCCCACGAGGTTGTCCTCCGGCACGAAGCCGACGCCTATGGCGTAGCCGAGGTTCGGGTCGAGCCGGCTGTTCCAGCCGCATCCGCCCAGGCGAGGATCATCGGGAGACACGCCCGGATCGAACCGGCTGTCGGCCGAATTGTCCCGATTGTCCCCCATCATGAAGTAGCAATGGGGTGGAACGACATAGACCCCGGTGTTGTCGGCGGGTTCGTTCCCGCCGTGGACCTGGATAAGGTAACTCCGCCCTTCGGGATTGGTCTCACGCTTGATCAAGGCGTGCTCCGTCACCGGCTGGCCGTCGGGGCCGACGCGGTCGTGTGTGACGACCTCCCGCACCGTCTGCGCCTGCAGGGCGATCCCGTTGATGTAGAGCTGGCCGCGGCGCTCCTGGATCCGGTCTCCTGGCAGGCCGATCAGCCGCTTGATGTAATCGGTGTGCCCGTCGCGCGGGAGCTTGAAGACGATGATGTCTCCGCGCCGCGGCGGATGGAAGAAGATCCGCCCCTTGAACAGCGGCGGACTGAACAGGATCGAGTGCCGGCTGTAGCCGTAAGACCACTTGGTGACGATGATGTAGTCGCCCTTGTAGAGATTCGGTTGCTCCGACGCCGAGGGGATGGTGAACGGCTGGAACAGCAGCGTCCGCACCACCAGGGCGACGATCAGCGCGTAGACGATCGTCTTGACCGTCTCCCAGGTCTCGCTGGTCTGCGGTCTGAGTGGGGCCGATATTCTGCGGCCTGCTCGGGATTTCATCGGACGGCGCACCTTCGGCCGGCTATGCGCGTGCCGCGTCGCCTTCGAGGCCGCCGACGGCGACGCTCGTATCCGCCTCCAGCGCCTCGATCACCACGAACGCCTGCGCATAGGGAAAATCATCGGTCAGCGAGAGGTGGATGACGGCTCGCCGTCCGGGAGGCGTCATCGCCAACAGGCGTTCGGCGGCGCCGCCGGTCAGGACCATCGTCGGCTGCCCGGAGCGCGCGTTGACCACCCCCATGTCGCGCCAGAAGACGCCTCGCCTGAGACCCGTCCCGAGCGCCTTGGCGCACGCCTCCTTGGCGGCGAAGCGTTTGGCGTAGCTCGAAGCGCGATCGGCCCGACGCTCGGAGCGCGCACGCTCGGTCTCGGTGAAGATACGGGAGACGAACCGCTCGCCAAAGCGCTCGAGAGTGTTGGCGATCCGACGGATGTCGGTGAGGTCGGACCCGATGCCGATGATCAAGCGACCGCCTCGCGCGCCGCCGGACCCCGCCCCGCCCTCGCATGGTCCATCAGCTGGCGCATCCGCCGGATCGCGGCGTCCAGACCAACGAAGATCGCCTCGCCGACCAGGAAGTGACCGATGTTCAGCTCCACGACCTGCGGGATCGCCGCGATCGGCCCTACGGTTTCGTAGTCGATCCCGTGGCCGGCATGGACCTCGAGGCCGAGGCCCGCCGCTTGA
>DATHPX010000277.1:0-2830 GCA_035483335.1 Caulobacteraceae bacterium
GGCCTCGGCTGGGGCTGGGGATGGGGCTGGGGGGGCTGGGGCTGGCCGGGGTACTGGCCGGACGACTACGGCTACTACGGCAATCCCTACGGCTATTCCGATTACGGCTATCCGTCGGCTGACGGCCCGCCCCCGGACGGCAGCTACGCCCCGAACGGATACGGCTACCAGAACGGCTATCAAGCGCCGCCGCCGAACGCCTACGGGTGCGATGGCTGGCGCTGGGACGCCCAGCAGAACAAGTACGTGCCCGCCAAGGTGTCCTGCCAGTAACCCTGGCTTTCCTTACCAAGGCAAACGCCCCCCGCCGGCGAGGCGGGGGGCGTCCCGTATTCAGCTATGATTGCGTCGAGGCTATTTAGTCGACGGAGTCGAGCATCTCGATCTGCGCGCGGCCGTCCATCGCCGCTCCCATCTTGCGTCCCAGCTCCTTGAAATACTCGGTCTGGCCATGCGCCGTCAGGGCGTCCTGGTCGGCGTAGAGCTCGAGCACCCTGTAGGTGTTCGGTTCGGTGCGGCTCTTGGTGAGCTGGTAGAGCTTATTGCCCTTCTCGTTGTCGCGAACCTTGGCAGAGAGCTCGCGGAAGACGGCCTCGAACTCCGCGCCCTGCCCGTCCTTGGTCTTTATCGTGGCGATGATGCCGATCATGGCGTCCTCCGTCTCATTTGAACGGAGGCAAGCCTTAGCGATGCGGGCCCGGCGGGGCTAGAGCAAACCCGGTTCAGACGAAACCGTCTGAACGTGGATGATTTGCTCTAGATTCAAAAGTGTAGCGCCTGATTCACCGTTTGCGTCTGTCCCGTGCAACCGCATCAGGCGCTAGAGGTCGCGGTCCCAGGCGTAGGCCACCCAGGAGTGGCCGCCCACCCTCTGCGCCTCGATCAGGCCCGGAAGGGTCCGGCGCCGGGCCGATCCACGAACCTTCGCCGCTGCAATGGTGAGGGCGATCAGGGCGATCGCCAGGACTGCAATGACAAGCAGGGTCGCCGCGAAGAAGACGGCGAGCGCCGCCCCCACGAGCGCCGCGGCAATCGAAACGACTGCGCCGGCGAGGAGGGCGAGGCTGCGAAGCGGCGACGCGCCCCGAACGGGGATGCGCGAAGAACGGGATACAAGCGAAGCCATTGGCGCGCCTCAATGTCCGCCTTTCAGCGGGAATGCGGAACTCTTCCGGATCACCGCACGCGCCGTCAACTATTTTGGAGGCGATTCGGTGGCGAATGCTGCAATGAAAAGTTCGAGAGCGCTCTGGCGGTTCCGCCTTGGGCTCGCGCTAGCGTACACCGGCGGCGCCGGCGATGAGGAACTCCCGCATCGATCTCCTTTTTATGAGCCATCCGGTCACGCTATGACATGCGCCCCGCGCGCAGCGCCGCAGCCGTGCGCACGCGCACCAGATTCAAAGGAAAGCCCATGAAGGCGCTCCCCCTCCTCGCCGCGATCCTGGTTGGCGCCAGCGCCGCCGCCCAGGCCGGCCAGAAGCCCCAGCCGACCGCTCCCGACGCCAAGACGGCCGACCTCGGGGAGCCCTTGCCCTCCAATGCGCCCAAAGACCCCTATGAACTGGCGGCCTGGTGCTACGGGGCGCTCGACCAGTACCTCTACATCTACGAAAACATCATCCCCCAGCTGCAGGCGATCGACCAGAAGTTCGGCTCTTCAGTGAAGAACGAGGCCCGGCCGTACGCGGACGACATGGCGGCGGCGCACGACGAGCTGAAGGTGATTGGCGCAGCCGTGGAGGCCGCAGAGCGCGCCAGCCCGCAGGTGATTTCTCCGCGGGGTGCGGCGGCGGTTAAGCAGGGTCGATCGATCTGGGCTCCAGCGGAACAGCACACCCACCGCGAGCTTGCGCGCGCATGGCTCTCATGGGCTCTGCCTGACCGCTGCGCTTCCAACGCCCGTGAGCTCAAGACCAAGTCGGACATTCTGGGCCAGGCGCTGAAGTACAACGCGCCTTCGGCGACTTCCTCGCCACGAGCTCCGGTCTCCACCACCGACGAACCGCCGCCGCCCGACCAGGCGGCGCCCCCAGCCTCGCCGGCTCCTCACGACTGAAGGCTCAGGCAAGCGCCCCGCGATCGCCGCGTCGCGCCAGGCGCAGGACGCCGCCCACCAGGCCGGCGCCCACCAGCATCAGCGCCCACCCGGCCGGTTCTGGCACGGCGGTATAGCTGATGGTGATGGTGACGGGTCCGAAGATCGACGAGCCGGGCGTCAGACCGACATTGTTCTGGGTGCAGAGCGCGACCCCGGTGCAAGTGGCGCTCGTATAAGCGAACCCGAAGCCCGGCCCGTTGAACGACGCGTCAGTCACCAGCGGAATCTTCACCGTGCCGTCCGACGTCGTGAAGAGATAGAGGGTCATGTCGACCGAGGGGTCGAAGAAGCTGTAGAAGAACTGGTTGGGATCAGAGGGGTTTGACTGCGCCTGGATCTCCATGCCGCCAGAACCGATCGGGGTCCCGGAATAGGTCGTGACAAACGCGTAGGTCCCGTACGCGTAGAGCGGGTTGGTGGCCCCGGTAATGGTCCCGCTGAGGGTGTCGGTCACGATGCCGCCGCTGGTCGACTCGGATCCTTGCTGATTGGTGAAGCTTCCAAGTCCTGGGGAGTAAGCGCCCTGGCCATACAACACGTAGTTCTGGGTGCTCGGGCCCAGATCGATAAAGTCGGTGCCGGCCGCGGCGGCGGTCGAAATCGCCGCGAAACCCAGAGCCAGCGCGCTTGCGCCGCGAATACGCATCCTTTGATCACTCCCTCGTGCGCGGTCGACCATCCGGCCGAGCTTCCATATTCCGATCCTATTTTGCTTCAATTCGAACACAA
>DATHPX010000278.1:0-21917 GCA_035483335.1 Caulobacteraceae bacterium
CGTTCGCCTCACGCGGCTATGCGGTGTTCCAGCCCAACTTTCGTGGGTCCGATGGCTACGGACGCGCCTTCCGCGACGCCGGCTTTGGCCAGTGGGGCCGCAAGATGCAGACCGATGTTTCCGATGGCCTGGCCGAGCTGGCGCGAGAGGGGATCGTGGATCCTAAGCGGGCGTGCATCGTCGGCGCCAGCTACGGGGGCTATGTGGCGCTCGCCGGCGTGACGCTTCAGCACGGGATCTATCGCTGCGCGGTGGCGGACGCCCCGGTCAGTGACCTGACGACCATGGTCAACCTGGCGGAAGATGCGTCGGGGGCCACCAACGCCACGGCGCGCTACTGGCACGAATTTATGGGCGCGTCGGGCGCGGGCGATCCGATCCTCAAGACTCTATCGCCCGCCCACCATGCCGCTGAGGCGGACGCGCCGATCCTGCTCACCCACGGCAAGCAGGACACCACCGTGCCGCCGGAGCAGAGCGCCATCATGCGCCGGGCTCTGAATGCGGCGGGCAAGCCGGTGGAGTTCGTCGAGCTTCCTGGCGAGGACCACTACCTCTCCAAGGCCGTCACACGCACGCAGATGCTGGAGGCGGCGGTCGCCTTCGTGGAGAAGTACAACCCGCCCAACTGATGTACCCAGGTCGGAGGCGGCATGGCGGACGAACCCGCGGACGACGAACCCTGGAGCGAGGCGAACGCGCGGGTCCGCCTCGCGCGGCTCGCGTCGGCGTTGCCTGTCCCGACAGAGGATCCCCGGTTCCTGCCGAGCTATTCGAACGATGCCTGGCGCCTCGGCGAGGTGGTCCTGCGCGTCTGCTGGCGGGGAGATCGGCAGCGCTTTGTGAAGGAGGCGGCTCTCGCCGCCAGCCTGCCGTGGGAGGTCGGCTACCCGGACCTGGTCGCGTCCGGGGAGACGCAGGGAATGACCTGGATGATCACCCGCCGCGTGGAAGGGGTCACCCTCGACGCCGTGTGGTTGGATCCGGACGCAGGGCGGGTAAGAGCGATTCTCGACGACTACGCGACCAGGCTCAGGGCGCTGCACGCCTGGCGTCCCACTGGCGAGGCCGCCGCCCTGCTGCAAACCCACGCCGAGGCGCCAGCTGAGACGGTCGAAGCGGTCGTGGGACGGGACGTCACGCCGCTGCCGATGGGGCGTTCGGCCCTCCTGATCCCGGCGGCCAAGGCGCTCGCCTTCGTCGACCGCGGCGTGGTCGACGCCGCCTGGGCGCGGATGACGGAGCTGTCGGACCTCGATCCGTTCGTGGGGCCGCCGTCCGAGAGCGTCGCCCACTGCGACGCCACCTACCCCAACATCCTGGTCGAGGGCGCGAGGGTGAGCGCCCTGCTCGATTTCGAGTGGGCGCGGCTGGCCCCTGCGTGGGTTGAGCTCATCGCCTGGACGCGACTGCTGGAGGATATGAGGGAGGAAGGGGTGAGCCCGCCCCCGGTGCTGGAGCGGCTGGATGCGAGCTATCCGGCCCTGTTCGACGTTCCGCGACTGCGCGAGCGTCTCTGGCTGGGCGAGCTGGCCTACACCCTGCGCCACATGGTCTTCTGGGCCCCGGACGCCCCCGAAGACCGGCTATCGCGCGACCACCCCCTGCACCGCCTGCGCAGACTGATCGACGCGCCGATCCCATGGGAGTGATCTGATCCCTCCCCTTCTGGGGAGGGTGGCGCGCCGAAGGCGCGACGGGTGAGGAACCCTGGGGAAGGACCGAGGCGCCCGGGATGATCCAAACTCCCCCACCCGGTCTCGCTTCGCTCGACCACCCCCCCCATGAAGGGAGGGACCGGGATCGTGGACTACAGCATCGACGGGATCACGCGGTCCGGGGGTTTGTGGCCGTCCATCCAGGTGCGGATGTTGATGATCACCTTGTCGCCCATATCGAGGCGGCCCTCGATCGTGGCCGAGCTCATGTGCGGCAGGAGCACGACGTTGGGCAGCTTGAGGAGTTTCGGGTTCACCGACGGCTCGTGCTCGAAGACGTCAAGCCCCGCGCCCGCGAGCTCGCCGCGCTGGAGCATGCCGGCCAGGGCCGCCTCGTCGATGATCTCGCCGCGGGCGGTGTTGACGACGATCGCATGGGGCTGGAGCAGCTTGAGCCGGCGCGCCGAGAGCAGGTGGTAGGTGGCCGGCGTGTGCGGGCAATTGACCGAGACCACGTCCATCCGCGCGAGCATCTGGTCGAGGCTCTCCCAATAGGTCGCCTCGAGGTCGTCGGCGATGCGAGAGCTGACCGGCTTGCGGTTGTGGTAGTGGATCGCCAGACCGAAGGCGCGGGCGCGCTTGGCGAGGGCCTGGCCGATTCGGCCCATGCCGACGATGCCCAGCCGCTTGCCCCACAGGCGACGGCCCAGCATCCAGGTTGGCGTCCAGCCGTGGAAATCCCCGGCCTGGACGATGTTCGCCCCCTCGACGACGCGGCGGGCGGAGGCCAGTATCAGGCCCATGGTCAGGTCGGCGGTGTCCTCCGTCAGGACGCCGGGGGTGTTGGTGACGGTGATTCCGCGGGCATTGGCTGCGGCGATGTCGATGTGATCGACGCCGGCGCCGAAATTGGCGATGAGCTTGAGCTGGGGACCCGCGCGCGCGATCACATCGGCGTCCAGCCGGTCGGTGATGGTCGGGGCGAGGACGTCCGCGCGCGACATCGCGACCGCCAGGGCGTCGGCGTCCATCGGCGTATCATCAAGGTTGAGTTCGGTGTCGAAGAGCTCGCGCATGCGCGTCTCCACCGCATCGGGGAGCTTGCGCGTGACGATCACTTTCGGCTTGCGGGGGGCCATGGGTGGGTCTGAATCAGTACGGTCCAGGGGCGGGTCGAAGGCCGGGCGTCCTACCAAGACGGCTTTTCGTAGCCAAGCAAGGATGAACTGCCGAGCGGCGGCCCGTGCGACGGCCGTGCTTGTCCTGGCGGCTGCGCCCCTGGCGGCGTGCGACCGCGGCGACGCCGAGGGCAGCGACTGCCCGGCGGCGATGCGGGCCAACACCGTCTCGGGCTACTGCGTCCCCCGCTGGGTGAGCCTGAAGCATGACGAGGTCTACGGGCGGAAGGGACCGGGGAAGGACTATCCGGCGGTTTGGGTCTATCGCGCTCGCGGATTGCCGGTGCAGATCGTCGCGGAGACCTCCGAATGGCGCCGGGTCTGCGACCCATACGGCGGCGCGTCCTGGATCAACCGCTCGATGGTCGCGGGGCGCCGCACCGTCCTGTCGCTCGGCCCCGGCCCCGTGGATCTGCAGAAAACGCCTAAGGCAAGTGCGCCGCGAACCGGCATGATGGCGGGGCGCGCCCTGGCCAACCTCGACCGCTGCGAAGCGGGCTGGTGCAAAGTGAAGGTGGCCGGTCTGACCGGCTGGGCCCCCGCCGGGAGCTTCTGGGGCGTCGCGCCTGCGTCTCAATGTCGTTGAGCGCGCACGTCGGGGCGTGGTAACCCGGTCCGATGGACGTCGCCACTACGACCCGTTTCGATCTCGAAGACCTGCTTGCCTGCGCCCGTGGGGAGCTCTTCGGCCCCGGAAACGCCCAGCTTCCCGCCCCGCCCATGCTGATGTTCGATCGAATCACCTCGATCGTCGCGGAGGGCGGCTCCTTCGGCAAAGGCGCGCTCACCGCCGAGCTCGACATCAACCCGGACCTCTGGTTCTTCAAGTGCCACTTCCTGGGCGACCCGGTGATGCCCGGCTGCCTCGGTCTGGACGCCATGTGGCAGCTGGTCGGCTTCTTCCTGGGCTGGTCGGGAGGTCCCGGTCGGGGCCGCGCCTTGGGCGTTGGCGAGGTCAAGTTCGGCGGACAGGTGACGCCGTCGGTGAAGCTCGTCACCTATCGCATCGATTTCAAGAAGGTGATCATCCGCAAGCTCGTCATGGGCGTGGCGGACGGGGTACTCGAAGCCGACGGGAAACCCATCTATGAAGCCAAGGACCTGAAGGTCGGCTTATTCAGTGCGGCCGACCTGGCCGCCTGACCGCGTCAACTTAACCAGAGGCCGACCTGATGCGGCGAGTCGCCGTCACTGGCATGGGCGTGATCTCCTCGATCGGCGCCGACGTCGCCGAGGTGGCGGACGCCCTTCGGGACGGCCGATCGGGTGTCGTCGCCGCGCCCCGCTATGCCGAGCTCGGCTTCCGCTGCCAGGTGCACGCGACGCCGAAGATCGACTGGGAAGCGCACATCGACCGGCGCGCGGCACGGTTCCTGGCCCAGGGCACGGCCTGCGGCCACCTTGCAATGGAACAGGCGATCGTCGACTCCGGGCTCACCCCTGAAGAGGTCAGCCACGAGCGCACCGGCCTGATCGTCGGCTCGGGCGGCCCCTCGACCCGCAGCATTGTCGAGGCGGCGGACACCGCCCGCGGCAACAAGGGGGTCAAGCGGGTCGGCCCGTTCGCCGTGCCCAAGGCGATGAGCTCGGGCCCCTCGGCCGCCCTCGCCACCTGGTTCAAGATTCGCGGGATCAACTATTCGATCTCCTCCGCCTGCGCGACCTCGACCCACTGCATCGGCGCCGCCTACGAGCAGATCCAGCTGGGCAAGCAGGACATCATGTTCGCCGGCGGCTGCGAGGAGCTGGACTGGACCCTGTCGTGCCTGTTCGACGCCATGGGCGCGATGTCGAGCAACTTCAACAACGCCCCGCCCCGCGCAAGCCGCCCCTATGACGCCGACCGCGACGGCTTCGTGATCGCCGGCGGCGCAGGGATGGTCGTGCTCGAGGACATGGAGCGCGCGCGGGCGCGCGGCGCGACGATCCACGGCGAGATCGTCGGCTACGCCGCTAATTCCGACGGCTTCGACATGGTCGCGCCCTCGGGCGAGGGAGCCGCGCGCTGCATGCGCCTGGCCATGGATGGCGCTGGCGACCGGTCGATCGACTACCTCAACACCCATGGGACCGGCACGCCGGTTGGCGACATCAAGGAGATGGAGGCCGTCCGCTCGGTATTCGGCGAGGCGGCGCCCTTGATCGGCTCGACCAAGTCGATGACCGGCCACAGCCTGGGCGCCGCCGGCGCCCAGGAGGCGATCTACTGCCTTCTGATGATGCGCGACGGATTCGTCGCCCCGAGCATCAATATCGACACCCTCGATCCCGCCTTCGAGGACCTCCCGATCGTGCGCGAGCGCGTGGACCGGCATATCGAAACCGCCATGTCGAACAGCTTCGGCTTTGGCGGCACCAACGGCTGCCTGATCCTCAGCCGGGCTTGAGGTCGGCGGCGCTCCCATCGCTTCAGGGAGCCGCCGGGGCTCTGTTCATGCTTGTGCTCGGGGGGCAGGCGCAAGCGGCGCCCGCGCCTGCAGCCGATACGCCGGCGACCACCGTCTCGCCCCTGACCGTCACCGGTGAGATCCCCCGTCTCAGCCGTCCCGCGATGTCGCGCGCGATCGACCATTTCGTGCGCGCTCGCGAGGTCGCCACGCGCGTGGACCGGGTGGCGCGATGGCGCGAACCGATCTGCGTGGAGACGATTGGGCTTCCCGAGGCGATGGACGCGGCGATCACGCGACGCATAGTCCAGGCGGGCGCGTCGATCGGGGCGCCGCCGCCCGCGCCAGCCCACTGCACGGCGAACGTCGAGGTGGTGTTCACCGCCCAGCCCCAGACCTTCATCGACCTCGTGGCCAGGCGAAGGTGGATCCTGCTGGGCTATCACTATGCCTCCCAGACAAAGCGGATCTCGCGGATCACGCATCCAATCCAGGCCTGGTATGTGACGGGAACGCAGGCCTATTCCAACGGGACGGCGGCGGTCGTGGGCACGATGGCCCAAACGGAAGTCGGCTCGGGTCAGGTCGCGATCGACGATCCAATGGGCCGCGCGCCCAGCGGGGAAGCCGGCACGCGGTTCAACACGTCCCTCCAGAGCGAATTCGCCAATGTGCTCATCGTGGTCGATCAGGCCAAGGTCGCCGGTCAGGCCACCGACGCGATCGCCGACTATGTCGCTGTGCTCGCCTTCGCGCCGGTCGCGAACCTCGATGCGTGCAACCCGTTGTCCAGCATCCTCGACATGTTTGCGGCGTGCGCGCCGCCGCGGGCTCCCCAATCGCTGACCGCCTCCGATCTCGCCTATCTCAAGGCGCTCTACGCCGCGGACACGCGTCTGGAGGTCTCGATGGTGAGGAACCAGATCTGGACGAACATGATGGGCGCGCTTCGGCCGAGATAGAGCCTTCTTACCAGGCGTCGACGAAGCGGCGCGGGGGCGCGTGGCGCGGCGGACAGGCGGAAAGGCCCTGGACGATCCACTTGCGGGTGTCGGCCGGGTCGATGACGGCGTCGATCTCGAGCATGGCCGCGACATTGATCGCCTTGCCGCGGGCGTAGAGGGCGCCCAGCAGCTTGTCGAAGAGGGCCTGTTTCGCCTCCGGATCGGTTTCCGCCTCGAGCTCGCGGCGGTAGCCCAGGCGCACGGAGCCCTCCAGGCCCATGCCGCCGAACTCGCCCGTGGGCCAGGCGACGCAGAACACCGGCGCGAGGGTCGAGCCGCCGGCCATGGCCTGGGCGCCCAGACCGTAGGCCTTGCGCAGCACCACCGCGAACATCGGCACGCCCAGGGTGCTGGCGTTGATGAAGAGGCGCGAGGTCTTGCGCACCGCCGCGGCGGCCTCGCTGTCGGGGCCGACCATGAAGCCGGGAGTGTCGACAAGGGAGAGCACCGGCAGGTCGAAGGCGTCGGCGATCTGCAGGATGCGCGAAGCCTTGTCCGCGCCGTCGCAGTCCACTGCGCCTCCGAGGTGCTTGGGGTCGTTGGCGATCAGCACCATCGGCCGGCCTTCGATGCGGATGAAGCCGCAGATCAGGCCGGGCGCAAAGTCGCGGCGAAGCTCGAGGAACGAGCCTTCGTCGACCAGGGTCTCGATGACCGGGCGGATATCGTAGACGCGAAGGCGGTTCTCCGGGATCGCAGCGCGCAGGCGCCGCTGGTCGGCGCTGGCGCCAGGCGCCGTGCGACCCTGGAAGTAGGCGAGCGTCTGCTTGGCGATCCGCGTCGCATCGGCCTCGTCCCTGGCGAGGACATCCACCACGCCGTTGGCCGTCTGCACGTCCATCGGGCCGATCTGTTCGGGGGTGAAGACGCCAAGCCCGCCGCCCTCGATCATCGCTGGGCCGCCCATGCCGATATTGGAGCCCTTGGTGCAGATCAGGATCTCGCTCATGCCGGCGAAGGAGGCGTTGCCGGCGAAGCAGCGGCCCGAGACGATGGCGATCTTGGGGACCTTGCCGGCGAGGCGGGCGAAGGCCTTGAAGCTCGGCGTGGCGAGGCCCGAGGCGCCGACCCCGTCGGTGTCGCCCGGGCGCCCGCCGCCGCCCTCAGCGAACCAGACCACCGGCAAACCCTGCGTTTCCACCACTTCGAGCAGGCGGTCGGTCTTGCGGTGGTTCATGCCGCCCTGGGTGCCGGCGAGCACGGTGAAGTCGTAGGCGAGGGCCGCGCAGCGCGCCTGCTCGGGCGGGAAGAGGGCGCCGTTCACCTGGCCCACGCCGCAGACGAGGCCGTCGGCGGGGCTCATCTTCTTGAGCTCCTCTTCGCTGCGCCGGCGGCGCTGGGCGGCCAGGGCGAAGGCGCCGTATTCGAGGAAGGTCCCCGGGTCGACGAGATCGTCGATGTTCTCGCGCACGGTGCGCTGGCTGCGCTCGCGCCGGCGGGCGACGGCCTCGGGCCGCGCAGCGTCCAGGGTGATGCTCCAGCGCTCATTGACCTCGGCGAGGTCGGGCCGGATGTGGTCGAGGTCGATGGCGGCCTGCGCCTCTTCCGCCTCGCCTTCGACCGCCTCGGGCATGAGGAAGAGCACGGGCTCGCCCTTGCCGACCACCTCGCCACGCTCGACCGCGAACTCGGCGACGCGGCCGCCGCACGGGGCGACGACGACGTGCTCCATCTTCATCGCCTCGAGGATGGCCAGGATCTGCCCGGGTCGGACGACGTCGCCAGGGGCGACTTCGAAGAGGCCGACCGTGGCCTGCAGGGGCGCCTCGACGGCCGTCGCGCCCTCGGGCGCGGCGTGGACGGCGTGGGCCGGCGCGATGAAAGCGCCCGGCGCAGAGATGAGGGGATATGTGCGGCTCGGCAGCTCCGCGGCGGCGGCGATCAGCTCCGGAGCGCGGGACTCGAGGAAGCGCGTGTCCGTCTCTCCAGCGACAACCTCCGGGGACTTGAGGATGGCGCGAAGGACGCCGAGGTTCGACTCGACCCCTTCGATGCGGAACTCGGCGAGGGCGCGCTCACAACGGGCCGCGGCGTGCTCGAGGGTGGGCGCGTCCGCGATCACCTTGGCGATCATGGAGTCGAAGGCGAGGCTGGCGGAGTAGCCGGCGTAACCGGCGCCGTCGACCCGTACGCCCGGACCCGAGGGCGCTTCATAGGCGGTGATCACCCCGGCGCTCGGCTGCGCCTCGGCGTCCGGCTGAAGGGTCTCGAGGCACACCCGCGCCTGCACCGCAAAGCCGCTCGAGCGCGGGGTGTCCGACAGGCCCAACGCCGCCAGGGCCTCCCCCGCCGCGAGGCGGAGCTGGGTCTGCACGAGGTCGATGCCGGTCACCGCTTCGGTCACCGTGTGCTCGACCTGCAGGCGGGCGTTGGCCTCGATGAAGACGAAGGCGCCGGTCTCGGCGTCGAGCAGGAACTCGATCGTGCCGAGATTGCGGTATCGCGCCGCGGCGGCGAGGGTGGCCGCCGCCTCCCACAGGCGCGCGCGCACCGTGTCGGGCAGGTGCGGCGCGGGGGCGATCTCTACCAGCTTCTGGCGCCGACGCTGGATCGAGCAGTCGCGCTCGCCGATCGCAAGCACGCCCGTGCGGTCGCCCGCCACTTGCACCTCGATGTGGCGCGCCTTTTCGATCAGGCGCTCGGCATAGACCTCGCCAGAACCGAAGGCGAGCTCCGCCTCGCGGCTCGCCGAGGCGAAGGCGTGGGCGACCTGGGAGGCCTCGCGCACCACCCGCATGCCCCGGCCCCCGCCGCCGGCGACGGCCTTGATCATCATCGCCGAGCCCTCGGGCAAGGACTCGAAGAAGGCGGCGATTTCCTCCAGGCCGGCCGCGCCATTGGTCCCGGGCGCCACGGGCACGCCGTTGCGCTGGGCTAGGGCGCGCGCCTTGGCCTTGTCGCCGAACAGGTCGAGCGCTTCGGGCGATGGGCCGACGAAGGTGAGGCCGGCGGCGACGCAGGCTCGGGCGAAGGCGCCGCTCTCCGACAGGAAGCCATAGCCGGGGTGCACCGCGTCGCAACCCGCCTCGCGCGCAGCGGCGATCAGGCCGGCGATGTCGAGGTAGGCGCGGGGGCCGACACCGTCGAGCGCGACGGCCCGGTCGGCGGCCTTGATATGCAGTGCCGCGGCGTCGTCGCGGGAATAGACGGCAGTGGTCGACAGCCCCAGTTCGCCGGCCGCACGGGCGATGCGGATGGCGATCTCGCCGCGATTGGCGATCAGCAGGCTGGAAAAGGGCATGCAGGCTCCCCCACTCGTCGGCATTCGGCGCTTTCCGCCGCACCATAGGGTGCGTCACGCGGTTGCGGAGCCCCAGATTCGCGTCCGGCGCCGTTTTGGATCGCTCAGCAAACGGAGCAATGGCGGGCCGCGGCTTGCCGCGAGGTTGATCGGACGCGCCCCGGGGCGCAGTCTGGACGAAATAAAATAGGGGCGGGAAGGTGACGCTATCAGTGATCGGCGCCGGCTATGGCCGGACGGGGACGATGTCGCTCAAGCTGGCGCTAGAACAGCTCGGGCTCGGCCCCTGCTACCACATGGTCGAGGTCTTCAAGGGCGGCCCGGACGCTTTCGGTTGGTGGGAGGACGCCGCCGACGGACGGCCCGACTGGCCCCGCATCTTCGCCGGTTACCACTCCACCGTCGACTGGCCGAGCGCCACTTATTACGCCGAGCTCGCTGAGGCCTATCCGAAGGCCAAGGTGATCCTGACGCGACGTGACCCCGAGGCCTGGTTCAAGTCCACGCAGGCGACGATCTTCGCGCAGGACTTCCCTGATCCGACCGGCCCGTTCGAGCGCATGGTCGCCAAGACCGTCGCTCGGCTCTTCGACATGCGGATGCACGACAAGGCACGCCTGATCGAAGTCTTCGAGCGGCACAACGCGCAGGTCCAGGCGCGCATCGCGCCCGAGCGCCTGCTTGTCTATGAACTCTCGGAGGGCTGGGCGCCGCTCTGCCGATTCCTCGGCGTCCCCGAACCGGCCGGCCCTATTCCGAAGGTCAACACGACCGAGGAGTTCTGGACCTCCCGCGGCCTTCCCGTGCCGGAGCCGGCGACACCGTCCTAGGGCGTTCAGCCCTCACCTCGCCGTCTGTTCAGGCGCATGACGATCGGCTCGGAGGCGAAGACGGCGGCCAGGGCGATGATCGCGGCTACGACGCAGAGCAGGATGGCGTGGCCCTCGTCGCCGGGAGTCTGGGTCGCCTGGTAGATGTCGGTGGGGAGGGTGAGGGTCTCGCCGGGGATGGCCGCGGCGAAGGTGACGGTGGCGCCGAACTCGCCCAGCGCGCGCGCGAATCCGAGAATGGCGGCGGCGACGAAGCCCGGCGCGGCCAGGGGCGCGGTGATGCGCGCGAAGCAGGCGAGAGGCCCGGCGCCCAGGCTGCGCGCCGCCTCTTCGAGCTGGGGATCGATGGCCTCGATCGCCTGGCGGATGGGCCGGATCATCAGGGGCAGGGCCATCACCCCGGCGGCCAGGGCCGCGCCGGTCCAGTGGAAGGCGAGCACGATCCCCAGTCGCGAGAGCGGGCGGCCGATCGGGCCCTCGCGACCCAACAGCAGGAGGAGGGCGAAGCCGGTCGCCACGGGCGGCAGGACCAGGGGCAGCTGAGTGAGCGCGTCGAGCACGGGCCGGCCGAAGAAACGTCCGCGCGCCAGCAGCAGGGCTATGCCGAGGGCGACGGGCATTCCGAGGGCCGCCGCCACGGCGGACACCCGCAGCGAAAGCAGGATCGCGTTGATGTCGTCCGGGCTGAGCGGGCTCACGGGGCTGGCGCCAGGAGATCGACCTCCACCCCCTTAGCGGTGAGTTCGCCGAGGAGCGCCTCGTCAGCCGTTACCGTGACGATGACGGTGGAAAGGCCCGCCGCCGCGCGGCGAGCCAGCTCCTCCGCCGCCGCCTGATCGAGCCTCTCGGCGTCGCGCCGGGCGTGCGCCTCGACAAGGTCCTTCGATTCCGGCCCGGCGACGATGGCGTCGGCGACGTTCAACGCGCGCACGGCCCGCAGGGAAAGCCGGTCGGGCTCCGAGGGCGCAAGTACGAATGTAACGCGCCCCGGGGCGGCGCCTGCGTCCGCCAGCGCCGCTTCGATCGCCCGTATCGCCCCCGCCGTATCCCTGGCCTCGGCCGCCCGCGCGGCGGGTCCGGCGAGGATGCGCCGGAACAGGGCGCGGCGGGCGGCGAGGTCCGGAAAGGCGGCCCGGATCGCATCGCGCCGATCGGCGAGGAGGCGCGCCAACTCCCCGGCGGCAGGACTGATCCTGGCCTCCAACTCGGCGCGCAGGAGGGTGGCCATCACCGGGGCCGCACCGGCCGTTCCGACCGCGGCGACGACCTGTCCGCGGTCGACGATCGCCGGCGTCTGGAAATCGCAGAGAGAGGGATGGTCGACGACGTTGAGGGGCGTATGAGCGCCGCGGGCGGCGGCGGCGGCCTCCTGGACGAAAACCTCGTCGGGGGAGGCGACGAAAGCGAGGGCCGCGCCCGCATAGGCGGAAGGCTCGAAAGCCGCTTCGCCGCGCAGACGGACAACCTCGGCGGGCGAGCCGTCGAACAACCGCGCCTTGGCCTCGGCCGCCTCGCCCTCTCCGGCGATGACGACCCGGCGGCCCGCGAGCGGAAAGAAGGCGGGAAAGGTCTGCATTTCGGGCTTCACCCTATCACCGACGGCGAAGCCTCGCCCTAGGCGCTTCGCGCCGCGCGCAACGCGCAGTATCCTGCCGGGGAACCAGAGAGGACGGGAAATGTCCACGACGCTGCAGATCAATGGCAAGGCCGTGCAAGTGACCGCCTCGCCCGACACCCCGCTGCTTTGGGTGTTGCGCGACGAGCTCCAGATGACCGGCACGAAGTTCGGCTGCGGCATTGCCCAGTGCGGCGCCTGCACCGTCCATCTCGACGGCAAGGCCCAGCGTTCCTGCATCACCCCCATTGGCATCCTCGACGGGGTCAAGATCACCACGATCGAGGGGCTGGAGGGAAAGCACGCGATCCAGGCGGCCTGGGTCCGCCACGACGTGCCGCAGTGCGGCTACTGCCAGTCGGGCCAGATCATGTCGGCGACGGCCCTGCTGGGGGACAAGCCCAATCCCACGGACGAGGACATCGACGCCGCGATGAGCGGCAATATCTGCCGGTGCGGCTGCTACCAGCGCATCCGCTCGGCGATCAAGGACGCGGCCGCGCACGGCGCGGCCGCCCCCGTGGAGGCCTGAACATGAACGCGCCCACCCGGGACCTCCCCCGCGCCGGCCTCTCGCGCCGCAAGTTCATCACCACCGCGTCCCTGACCGCCGGCGGCGCCCTGGTCGTGGGCTGCTCGCCCGCCCAGGTGATGTCGATTGGCGCCGCGCAGACGGACTTCGGCCCGTTCGGCCCGTTCATCCGCATCGATCCCGACAGCACGGTGACGGTGGTCTCCAAGCACATCGAATTCGGCCAGGGCTCCCATACGGGCCTGGCGGCGATGGTCGCCGAGGAACTCGACGCCGACTGGTCGTGCGTGCGTGTGGAGCAGGCGCCGGCCAACGCGAAGGTCTACGGTAACCTCGGCATGGGCGTGCAGGGCACCGGCGGCTCCTCCGCCATCGCCAATTCCTGGATGCAGCTGCGCACCGCCGGCGCGGCGGCGAGGGCGATGTTCGTCGAGGCCGCGGCGCGGCGCTGGAACGTGCCGGCCTCGCAGATCACGGTAGCTAACTGCGTCGTTTCCCATCCCTCGGGAAAGCAGGCGCGGTTCGGCGAGCTCGCGGCGGACGCGGCCAAGGTAGCCCCGCCCGCCAATCCGACGCTGAAGTCCGCGAAAGACTTCACCCTGATCGGCACCGAACGCGTCCGCCGCAAGGACGCGGGTCTGAAGGCGACGGGCAAGGCGCGTTTCACCCAGGACGTCCACCTTCCTGACCAGCTCACGGCGATGGTCGCGCACGCCCCGCAGTTCGGGGCGAAGGTGAAGAGCTTCGACGCCTCCGCGGCCAAGGCCACGCCAGGCGTGGTCGACGTCTTCGAGGTCCCCAGCGGCGTGGCCGTGGTGGCGACCAGCACCTGGGCGGCGAAAAAGGGCCGCGAGGCGCTCAAGGTCGACTGGGACAACTCCAAGGCCGAGACGCGCAGCTCCGTGGCGATCCTGGCGGCCTATCACGACCTGGCCGCCGGCCGGGCGCAGCCGGCCAACGGCTTCAAGTGGACGGCGTTCGAGTCAAAGGGCCAGGCGGCGCCGGCCGGAGGGAAGGTGGTCGAGGCCGCCTTCGACTTCCCCTTCCTGGCGCACGCGCCGATGGAGCCGATGAACTGTGTGGCGCAGGTGGGAAAAGGACCGCCCAAGCTCACCTTCGGCTCGCAGATCCCGACGGTGGATCAGTTGAACACGGCCATGATCGTCGGGACCTTGCCGGGATCGGTGCAGATCGAGACCCTCTATGCCGGCGGCTCGTTCGGGAGGCGGGCGAACTTCAAGTCCGACTACGTCTCAGAGTGCGTGCACATCGCCAAGCACGTCGGCGGCGGCCGGCCGGTGAAGCTGGTGTGGACACGCGAAGACGACATGACCGGCGGCTACTACCGGCCGATGGCCCACCACACCGTGCGGGTGGAGCTAGGGCCGGACGGCATGCCGCGCACCTGGCGCCATCGGATCGTCACCCAGTCCCTAATGAAGGGATCGCCCATGGGCGGCAGCGCCAGCGCCGACCCGAGCGCGACAGAAGGCGTGAAGGGATCGCCCTATCTGGACGCGACGCCAAACGTCGATGGCCAGGTAGTCCTCTACGACACCGCCGTTCCGGTGCTGTGGTGGCGCTCGGTGGGCGCGACCCACACCGCCTTCGTCATGGAACACACGGTGGACCAGCTCGCCCGGGCGGCGGGACAGGACCCGATCGCCTACCGGCGCGCCCTCTACAAGAAGGCCGACGCTGACGATCACCTGGCGGCGCTCGAGCTGGCAGTGGAGAAGGCTGGCCCAACGCCGACGCCTGGCTGGACGCGAGGCGTCGCGGTGCATGAGAGCTTCGGCACGGTGGTGGCCCAGATCGCCGAGGTGAAGCTGGAGAACGGAGTTCCCCGTGTGGGGCGCGTGGTCACCGGAATCCACTGCGGCACGGCCGTCTCCCCGGACCAGATCGCCGCCCAGATGGAGGGCGGGACCTGCTTTGGCCTGTCCGCCGCGCTCTACGGCCTGATCACCATGACCAACGGGGTCGTCGACCAGAAGAACTTCGACACCTACCGCGTGCTGCGGATGAACGAGGCGCCGACGGTCGAGACCTACATCGTGCCGTCGACCGAAAAGCCCACGGGTGTCGGGGAGCCCGGCACCCCGGTCATCGGCCCGGCGGTGGCCAACGCCCTTTTGGCCATCACCGGCAAACCCACGTCCAAGCTGCCGTTCGTGCAGCCGACCTGAACTCTGGTGCGCTGGCGTCTCGCCGGCTTGGACCGCCGGCATCCTGCCGGCTCTTTCTTCTTTGGCGAGCGCGGACGCCACTCATCTGAGGAAAAAGGAAGGGCCGGCAGGATGCCGGTGGTCCAGGAAGAGCCGGCGGGACGCCGGCGCACCGAAGAGTCCCGACCCTCACTCGAGATCCTGCGGGGTGTCGATGTCGGTGAGGACGCCGGGGGAGTCGGTTTCGATGAGGGCGAGGCGGTCGCCGAGGGACTGCAGCACGCGGCGGGCGCCCTCGTCGCCGGAGGCGCGGGCGAGGTCGGGGATGAGGACGGCTGAAAACAGGGCCGGGTGGCCGCGACGGCCACGGAAGGTCGGGGCGGCCGCCAGGGCGCCGTCGGCCAGCGCCAGTACGAGGCGTGGCCCGATGTCGTGCGGTATGGCGGGCATGTCGCCGAGGAAGACGAAGGCGCCGGCGCAGTGAAGGTCGAGTGCGGCGGCGCCGGTGCGCAGGCTCGCGCCCATTCCCTCGGCGTGACCGGGCGCGTGGACGACGGATAGGCGCGCCGATTGTCTGTTCCTTTCAGCACATTCGCGGGCGACCTCGCCGATTTTGAGCTCCGCGCCGGTGACCAGGACGACCCGCCTGACGGGCGCTGCAAGGGCCGCCACGAGGCTCGCCTCTATGAGCGGCCGGCCGCGCCAGGGCGCCAGGAGCTTGCCGCCGCCGAACCTTCGGCCGGACCCCGCGGCCAGCAGGATCGCCTCCAACTGCGATTCGCCGGGACCCTGATCCTCTGTCCCCACGCCTTAACGTCTCCTATGTTCACGCCGCGATGACGCCCTTCGACGCCGCCCCTGTAATGACGGCCCCCGCCGCCCTGGCCGACAGCCTAGGCCGCAGGGTGACCTATCTGCGCCTGTCGGTCACCGACCGGTGCGACCTGCGGTGTGTCTACTGCATGGCCGAGCGGATGGTCTTCCTGCCCAAGCGCGAGGTGCTGAGCCTCGAAGAGCTGGACCGCCTCACCTCGGCCTTCGTCGCTCTGGGCGTGCGCAAGCTGCGCCTGACGGGTGGCGAGCCCCTAGTGCGCAAGGGGATCATGGATCTGATCGGGGGCCTCTCACGGCACCTGCGATCGGGAGCCCTGGACGAAATCGCCCTCACCACCAACGGGACCCAGCTGGTCAACTTCGCCGAGGGCCTGGCTGCAGCAGGCGTGAGGCGGGTGAATGTCTCGATGGACAGTCTCGACCCGGCGACCTTCGCGCGCCTGACGCGCGGCGGGGACCTTGCCCAGGTGCAGGCCGGCATGGCGGCGGCAGTCGCGGCGGGCCTGAAGGTCAAGGTGAACGTGGTCGCCCTCGCCCATGACAACGCCGGCGAGATCCCGCAGATCATCCAGTGGGCGCACGAGCGCGGCTTCGACATCACCCTGATCGAGGCCATGCCCATGGGCGAGGTGGAGGCCGATCGGACCGACCAGTTCCTCTCCCTGGCCGCGGTGCGGCAGGAGTTGGCGAGCTACTGGACCCTCGAAGACCTCCCGATCAGCACCGGGGGCCCGGCTCGATATGTGCGCGTGGCCGAAACGGGCGGTCGGCTCGGCTTCATCACTCCTCTGACCCACAATTTCTGCGAGGGCTGCAATCGCGTGCGGGTGACCTGCACGGGCACTTTGCACACCTGCCTTGGCCAGAACGACTCAGCCGACCTTCGCGCCGTGCTCCGCTCGAGCGTGTCGGACGCGGAGCTCGTCTCGGCGATCCGCGACGCGGTGTGGGCCAAGCCCCACGGCCACGACTTCCGCATCGCCCGCGGCGCCGCCCCGGCGGTTGCGCGGCACATGTCGGTCACCGGCGGCTGAGCGCGATGGCGCGGGTGCTTCTCTTCGGCCGCCTGGCGGATGTCGCCGGATGGCGAGAGCGCGAGATCGATCCCCTGCCCGACAGCCTGTGCGGTCTTCGGGACCTGTTGGGGCGCGACGATCCCCTTCTGGCCGAGGCGCTGGCCGGCCGCGGCGTGCGCGCGGCGTTGGACAAGGCGCTGGCGGCCGGCGAAGCGTCCCTGACCGGCGTGCGCGAAGTGGCCTTCATGCCGCCGATGAGCGGGGGGTGAGGCGGCCGTGATCCGCCTCACCCGCGAGCCCTTCGATCCGGGCGAGGCCCTGAACGCCTTCTGCAGCCAGCGCGCCGCCACCGGCGCGGTGGCGAGCTTCGTCGGTTTGGCGCGCGGCACGGGCGCAAGCGGTCCGGCCCTGGAGCTCGAGGCCTATCCCGGCTTCACCGACCGCGAGATCGAACGATTCGTCGCAAAGGCCGTCGAGCGTTTCGACCTGCAGGACGCCGGGGTGGTGCACCGCATCGGCCCGATCGGCGCCGGCGAGGCGATCGTCCTCGTGATGACCGCCGCCCCTCACCGTCGCGCGGCCTTCGAGGCCTGCGACTACCTGATGGACTACCTCAAATCCCGCGCGCCCCTGTGGAAGCGGGAATTCGGGCCCGACGGCGGGCGCTGGGTCGAGCCCACCGAGGGCGATCTGGCGGACCTCGCGCGCTGGGCGTAGAGGCCGCGAAGCGAAAATACCTGCGGAGGCTTGGATGAACGCCCTCAACCCCGGAGGCCGCTATGACGAGGCCGCCGCCATCGCCCCGGTCCGCGTGGCGGTCCTGACCATCTCCGACACCCGCGACGAGGAGAGCGACACCTCCGGCCATCTGCTGGCCGAGCGTGTGGCCGGCGCCGGCCACGCCCTGGCCGACAAGGCGATCGTGCCTGACGACGTCGAGGCGATCCGCGCCCAGATCCGCGGCTGGACCAGGTCGGGAGAGGTGGACGCCATCGTCACCACCGGCGGCACGGGCCTGACGGGGCGCGACGTCACGCCCGAGGCGATCGAGCCGATGTTCGACAAGCGCATCGAGGGCTTCTCGGTGGTCTTCCACCTGGTGAGCTATCAGTCGATCGGGCTCTCGACCCTGCAGTCGCGGGCGTTGGCCGGGATCATCGACGGGGTGTTCGTCTTCTGCCTTCCCGGCTCGAACGGCGCGGTGCGCGACGGCTGGGACAAGGTGATCGCGCCCCAGCTCGACAGCCGCCATCGCCCCTGCAACCTGGTCGAGATCATGCCAAGGCTGGCGGAGCGGTGAGCGGCCTCACGCACCTCGACGCCGAAGGCCGGGCGCGCATGGTCGACGTCTCGGCCAAGCCGGCGACGGCGCGAGAGGCGACCGCCGAGGGCCTGGTGCGGATGTCCGTGGCGACCCGCGACCTGGCTCTCTCAGGCAGCGCAAAGAAGGGCGACGTGCGGGCGGTGGCGGAGATCGCTGGCGTGATGGCCGCCAAGCGGACCTCCGAGCTGATCCCCCTGTGCCATCCCCTGTCGCTGTCGCACTGCCAGGTGCGGATCGAGCCGGCGGAGGCGGGACTCAAGGTTACTGCCACGACCGCGACCACGGGGCCGACCGGCGTGGAGATGGAGGCGCTCACCGCGGTGAGCGTGGCGTGCCTGACGCTCTATGACATGCTCAAGGCGGTGGAGCGGGGCATGACAATCGAAGGCGTGCGCCTGACCCACAAGAGCGGCGGCGCCTCAGGGGACTACGTGGCGCCGTGAAGCTGCTCCCCGTCGAGGAAGCGCGCTCGCGCATGCTGGCGGCGGCGCGGCCGCTACCTGCCGAGGGGGTCCCCCTGGCCCAGGCCGTCGGTCGGGTCCTGGCCGCCGATGTCCGCGCCTCGCGCGACCAGCCCCCCTTCCCCGCCTCCGCCATGGACGGCTGGGCGATCCGATCCGCCGACGGCCCCGGTCCCCGCCGGATCGTCGGCGAGAGCGCGGCCGGGCACGGCTATGAGCGGCCGCTGGGCCCTGGCGAGGCGGTGAGGATCTTCACCGGCGCTCCGGTTCCGACCGGCGCGGACAAGGTCGTGATCCAGGAGGAGGCGCGGCGCGAAGGCGATCAGGTCGTCTTCGAACGCATCGACGACGGCGACAACATCCGCCCGGCCGCCCTCGACTTTGCAGCGGGCGATCGTCTGCTGGTCGCCGGAACGCGCCTCGACCCCTGGCGACTGACGCTCGCCGCCGCTGCCGGCCTTCCAGCCGTGAGCGTGGCCGCCGAGCCGCGGGTGGCCCTGCTGTCCACGGGCGAGGAGGTGGTCCCGCCAGGAGCTTCGCCAGGCCCGTTCCAGATCTACAATTCCGGCACGACCTCCCTTGGAGCGCTCGCCGCCGCCTGGGGCGCCGCCGTCACGCCGCTGGGCATCGCCGGCGACGACGATACGGCTATCGCCGCCGCCGTTGCTGGAGCGGGGGGCGATCTCGTGGTGACCCTGGGCGGGGCGTCGGTGGGTGACTACGACCGTGTCAAACCGGCCCTGGAGCGGCTGGGCCTGCGTCTTGCGGTGCAGAGCGTGGCGATGCGTCCGGGAAAGCCGACCTGGTTCGGGACGCTCGATGACGGACGACTTGTCCTTGGCCTGCCCGGCAACCCGGCCTCGTCAATGGTCTGCGCGGAGCTGTTTCTGCGCCCCCTGCTGCGGGCCCTGCAGGGAGCGGCGCCCGAGGCGCGCGTCGTGCGGGCGCGGCTCACCGCGCCCCTCCCGGCCAATGGCCAGCGCGAGCACTGGATGCGCGTTCGTCTGGGCGAGGACGGGGCCGCCGGCCGGACCGCGGCCGCGCTGTCCGATCAGGATTCCTCCCTCATGACGGTGTTCGCCGAAGCCGACGCGCTATTGCGCCGGCCGATCGGCGCCCCAGCGGCGGCGGCCGGCGACGTGGTCGAGGTGTTGCCGCTCGATCGCATGGCCTGAGCCCAGCCGGGTTCGTGGCGCAGGGCGGAGATTTCCGCCAGCACAGCCACGGCGATCTCGAAGGGCGCCTTGCCGCCGATGTCGAGGCCGATCGGGGCGCGCAGGCGGTCGATGTCGCTCTCGGCGATTCCTGCCGCCGCAAGGCCCAGGCGGCGATCGCCCAGCCGCCGCCGCGCGCCCAGCGCCCCCACGTAGAACGCCTGTGACGGCAGGGCGGCGACCAACCCTTCATGGTCCAACGCCGCTTCATGGCTGGCCACAGCGACGGCCGTCCAGGGATCGAGGCCGATGGCGGCGAAGGCGTCGGCCGGCTCTTCGCGGCTGTAGGCGAGGCCGGGGATGGGCGGCGGCTCGGCCGGCCCCTTGGGCCGCACGAGCGTCGTCTCGAAGCCGGACTGGACCCCGAGCGCAGCGATCGCGAGGGCCGTGGGATCGGCCCCCATGACGATCAGGCGTAGCCGGGGGTCGTAGGGGCGCGCGAAGGCGCCTTGCCAGGGCCTCGGCGCGGCATCAGCAGGCCCGCTGGCGCGGCGCTCGCCGTCGGTCAGCCACAGGGCTGGCCGGCGCGCGTGCGTCAGGTCGAGCAGGGCGGCGAGGGCGGAATCGTCCGGCGCGATCCGCTCGAGCAGGATCTCGATGCGGGAGCCGCACAACAGGCGGATGTCGGCCCAGGGACTACCCTGGCCGTAAACCAGGCGCCGCGGCGGCCCGCCGCCTTCGAGAAGCTCGCGTGCGTGGGCGACGACGTCCGCCTCCAGGCAACCGCCGGAGAGGAAGCCGCACACTTCGTCCGCGGTTACGCTCATCTGGTCTCCCACCGGGCGAGGCCCGCCGCCGTCGAGGCCGACGATGGTGGCGAGCGCGATGGGGCGGGAGGCGACGACAGCGCGTGCGAGGGCGGGGCGGACGTCGTCGACAAGGCCAAACAGGGGCCAGGCGGGCAGGATCTCACTCATCAAAACGTCCGTTAACTCTCCGGCAACGCTGTCGACACGGCTTCTTTACGCTTGTCGCTCATGTTCACGAGCATCGAACTTCAGGGCTGGGTCGCTTTCAGGGCGTCGAAGAACAGAAAATCTCATGCATCCGCTGGTTTCCAAACTCGGATTGAGCGCCGCTCAATTCGGTCTCGACGGTGCGGCCGGTCCGCGCAGCCGCGGACCGGAAGCGGAGGTGCGCGAAATGCTCGGGCTGGCCGACCGCGCGGGCGTGCGTCTGATCGACGCCGGTCCCGCCTCGGCCCACGGCGAGGCGGTGATCGGAGCGGTGACGCCCCGGCCGTGCCGTTTCCGCGTGACCGTCAAGGCTGCGCGTGGCGACAAAGGGCCGGATCTGGTGGAGAACGAGGCGCGCGCCAGCCTCGCCCGCCTTGGCCTTACGCGCGCCGACTCGATCATGATTCAGGCCGCCGGCGACCTCTTCGCCCCTTTCGGCGCGGCAGTGTGGGACCGACTGCACAAGATGCGCGACGAGGGTCTGTTCGCCCGGATCGGGATCTCTGCCTACGCGTCGGATGATCCGGCGGGCCTCGCGCGGCGGTTCCGGCCGGACATCATCCAGGCGCCGGCGAGCCTGCTCGACCAGCGTCTCCTGCTCGACGGCAGCCTGGCGCGGGTGCGTGACCAGGGCGTCGAGGTGCATCTGCGCTCCATGTTCCTCAATGGCCCCCTCTTCCGGCCGCCGGCTGGGCCCGTGCCGGCCCCCTACCAGGCCGCCGCCGCGCGTGTCTCCCGCGCGCGCCGGTTGATCGCCGAAGGGCGCAGCGACCCGCTGCAGGCCGCCCTGGGATTCGCCCTGTCGCGTCCCGAGGCGGACGCCGTGATCGTCGGCGCCGCGACGGTGGCCGAGTTCGCCGCCATGGTGGCCGCCGCCGCCAAGCCGCCGCCCGACCTCGACTGGGACGATATGGCCCTGGAGGACCCCGAGGCCCTCGATCCGCGCCGCTGGGTGGCGGCTCAGGGCGTTCCCGTCCCTCCCCATGAACGTGAGGGACCGCCGCGCGTGAACGTCTAGAGCCTGATCCGTCTGAACGGGGTTTGCTCTAGGCGTCCATCTTCGCCAGCCTGGCCAGCGCCTCTCCCGTCAGGCGCCGGCCGATCCACTCGCTCTGAGACGTTGCGCCGAGGGTGTCATAGAACTCCTGCGCCGGGGCGTTCCAGTCGAGCACCGACCAGTCCATCCGGCCGAGGTTCTCCTCGATGCAGCGGCGGGCCAGCCGGGCGAGCAGGGCCTTCCCCGCCCCGTGGCCGCGCGCCTGCGGACGGACATAGACGTCTTCGAGATAGATTCCGTGGCGACCCAGGAAGGTGGAGAGATTGTAAAACCACAGGGCGAAGCCCACGGGCTCGCCGTCAAGGAGGGCGATGTCGCAGAAGGCCCGCGGTTTCGAGGCAAACAGCAGCGCCTCGATGTCCGCCTCGGTCGCGCTCACCTCGTCCAGGAGCTGCTCGTACTCGGCCAGTTCGCGGATGAAGCCGAGGATCAGGGGGGCTTC
>DATHPX010000279.1:0-10938 GCA_035483335.1 Caulobacteraceae bacterium
CCGCCGAGCAGGCGCGGGTCCTCGACTCCGAGTTGGCCGCCGGCAAGTTCCGCCCGCCGCTGATGTCGTTCGGCCTCTGGATGCTGGGGCCGGTGCTGCTGGAGTACGCCAACGAGGCCCAGAAGCGCGAACACCTGCCGAGGATCATCCGCGGCGAGATCCGCTGGTGCCAGGGCTATTCCGAACCCGGCGCGGGCTCAGATCTGGCGTCGCTGCAGACCCGCTGTGAGGACAAGGGCGACCACTGGCTGGTCAACGGCCAGAAGATCTGGACCTCCTACGCCAACAAGGCCGACTGGTGCTTCTGTCTTGTGCGGACGGACACGACCAAGAAGCACGAGGGGATCAGCTTCGTTCTCATCGACATGGCGACTCCGGGCGTCGAGACGCGTCCGATCAAGCTGATCAGCGGCGATTCCCCTTTCTGCGAGACCTTCTTCACCGATGTGAAGGTTCCCAAGGGGAACATGGTCGGCCGGCTCAACGGCGGCTGGGAAATCGCCAAGCGGCTGCTTCAGTACGAGCGGCAGAACATCTCCGGCGGCTTTGGCGGTGGCGGCGGCGCCGGCGGCTCGGCTGGGGACCTGTCGGAAATCGCCAAGGGTTATGTCGGGACCGATGGCGCGATCCTGGCGGACGCCGACCTTCGCGCACGGATCACGACGAACAAGATGGATTTCCGAGCCTTCTACCTCACCCTTTCGCGGGTTGCGGCGGAGTCCGCGGCGGGGAATGGTCCCTCGGCGGCCACCTCGATCATCAAGTATGCAGCCGCAACGCTCGCCCAGCAGCGCAGCGAACTGATGATCGAGGCGATGGGGGGACAAGGCCTTGGCTGGGAAGGCGAAGGCTTCACCCCCGCCGAACTGATCGCCTCGCACGGCTGGCTGCGCTCTAAGGGCAATTCGATCGAGGGAGGCACGAGCGAGGTCAACCTCAACGTCGTCTCCAAGCGGGTGCTGGGCCTTCCCGACCCCAAGTAGCCACCGTTACCGTCCGCCGGCGTTCCCGCCGGCCCTTTCCTCTTGCTGACCGGCGTTCGGCCGTCTGCAAGGCTGAAGGAATGTGGAAGCGCCGACGGCACGCCGTCGCACGCCCGCCGCGCTTGCGGTGGGCGACACGGTCGTTAGAGTGAAAATCAAACAGGTGTTCGGGGCAGGGAGACGCGTAGATGGCGGATGGGACGCAGCCGGCCCTTGAGGGCTTCCGGTCAGAGGCGCGCGCCTGGCTCGAGGAGAACTTCCCCGCCTCGCTGCGTAGCAAGGACGACCTGCAGGAAGCCTATATGGGCGGCGAGAAGCCCGCCGGTGACGCCCTGCTGTGGAAGCAGCGGATGGGCGAGAAGGGCTGGGGCGCTCCGACGTGGCCCAGGCAATATGGCGGTGGCGGCCTGACGCCTCTGGAGGCGAGGGTGCTGGGTGAGGAGATGGCCCGCATCGGCGCGCCCAATCCGATCGTGGGCATGGGCACGAGCATGTTCGGCCCCACCCTGCTCGAGTATGGCGCCGAGGACCAGAAGCAGCGCCACATCCCCTCGATCGTGCGCGGCGAGCTACGCTGGTGTCAGGGCTATTCGGAGCCGGGCGCCGGCTCTGACCTCGCCTCGCTCACCACCAAATGCGAGGACGCAGGCGACCACTGGGTGATCAACGGCCAGAAGATCTGGACCTCCGGCGCGCAATACGCCGACTGGTGCTTCTGCCTGGTCCGTACCGACCCGTCGAAGAAGCACGAAGGCATCAGCTTCGTGCTGATCGACATGCATCAGCCGGGCGTCGAGACGCGGCCGATCAAGCTGATCGCCGGCCACTCGCCCTTCTGCGAGACCTTCTTCACCAACGCGCGCGCCGAAAAGAACGACATGGTCGGACCGCTCAACGGCGGCTGGACCGTGGGCAAGCGCCTGCTGCAGCACGAGCGTTCGGGCCAGGGCGGCGGCCGGATGATGGGCGCGGGTCGCTCGCTCGACGAGATGGCCGGCGACTACGGCCTGCGCGATAAAGCCGGCGACTATCTCGACGAAGACCTCCGGACCCGTGTGATCCAGAACAAGATCGACGCCAAGGCGCACGCCCTGACGATCCAGCGGGCCCTCAACGACGCCAAGGGCAATGTGAACCCCAGCGCCACCACCTCCATCATGAAGAACTCGGGCACCCGCATCGGCCAGGAGAAGGCCGAGCTGTCGGTCGAGACCATGGGCGTTCAGGGCCTGGGCTGGGACGGCGAAGCCTTCTCCGACGAGGAGCGCCAGACCGTCCGCGCCTGGCTGTCTGGCAAGGCGACAACGATCTTCGGCGGCTCGCAGGAGATCCAGAACAACATCATCTCCAAGCGGATTCTGGGCCTGCCGGATTCCACCCGGTCGGCCTGATCCAGTCATTTCGAAGAAAGGAATAAGTACTCATGCCTGATTTCGGCGGCGCCGAGGTCGATCTCGACACCTTCCGCACTGAGGCCCGCGACTGGCTGAAGGCCAACTTCCCGCCCGCGCTCAAGGGCCGCGGCGGCCTGATGGCCCAGGAAGGCGTCACCCCGCAGGGCGGCGACTACGAAGCCTGGCGCAAGGCCATGGGCGAAAAAGGCTGGGGCGTCCCCACCTGGCCGACCCAGTATGGCGGCGGCGGCCTGACGCCTCAGCACGCGCGCGTGCTGCAACAGGAGATGGGCAAGATCGGCGCCTGGAATCCGATCGGCGGCATGGGCGTGATGATGTTCGGCCCCACCCTGCTCGAATATGGCAACGACGAGCAGAAGCGCCGGCACATCCCCTCGATCGTGAAGGCCGAGCAGCGCTGGTGCCAGGGCTTCTCCGAGCCGGGCGCGGGTTCCGACCTCGCCTCGCTGCAGACGCGCTGCGAGGACAAGGGCGACCACTACCTGATTAACGGCCAGAAGATCTGGACCTCCGGCGCCCAGTGGGCCGACTGGTGCTTCTGCCTCGTGCGCACTGACACAACCAAAAAGCACGAGGGCATCAGCTTCATCCTGATCGACATGCGGACGCCCGGCGTCGAGACGCGGCCGATCCGCCTGATCAGCGGCAATTCCCCGTTCTGCGAGACCTTCTTCACCGACGTGAAGGTCCCCAAGGAGAACCTCGTGGGCCCGCTCGGCGGCGGCTGGTCGATCGCCAAGCGCCTGCTGCAGCACGAACGCAGCGGCCTGACCGGTGGCGGCGGCTTCGGCGCCCCGCGCCAGACCCTGCCGGACCTCGCCAAGAGCTATGTCGGGGCAGACGCCCAGGGCCGGATCGAAGACACCGAGCTACGGCTCCGGATCACCCAGAACGAGATGGAATCGCGGGCTTTCCAGCTCACCGCCCTGCGCTCGATGGCCGAGTCCAAGTCCAACCAGGGACCGACGGCGGCGACTTCGATCATGAAGAACGCCGGCACGAAGATCTATCAGGACCGCGCCGAGCTAACCCTCGAGCTGATGGGAAGCAAGGGCCTCGGCTGGGAAGGCGAAGGCTTCACCTCCGACGAGCTGCAGGCCGTTCGCGGCTGGCTCGGCGGCAAGGCCACGACGATCTACGGCGGCTCGTTCGAGGTGCAGAACAACATCATCTCCAAGCGGATCCTCGGCCTGCCCGACCCGCTGTCCAACAGCTGAACCCCATCACGCACAACGTTATCCAGGAAGAGTTGAGAAGATCATGGCAGTCCTGACCGAAGAACAGTCGATGCTGCGCGATGCGGCGCGCACCTGGACCCAGGAGAAGTCTCCGGTGTCCGCGTTCCGCAAGATGCGCGACGCCAACATGCCGCTCGGATATGATCCCGCCGCCTTCGCCGAAATGGCGGAGATGGGCTGGACCGGCGTCATCATCCCCGAGGCCTACGGCGGATCCGACTTCGGCTATCTCAGCCTCGGCCTCATCCTCGAGGAGACCGGCCGCACCCTCACCGCCTCCCCGATCGTGTCGACGGCCCTCGCCGCCGCCAGCGCGATCATCCTGGGCGGCTCGGACGCCCAGAAGGATGCGTGGCTGCCGAAGATCGCTTCGGGCGAGCTGGTCGGCACGCTCGCGGTGGATGAGGGCCCGCACCATCGGCCCCAGAACGTGAAGACGAAGGCCGAAAAGAGCGGCTCGGGCTACAAGCTCACCGGCTCGAAGAGCTTCGTCCTCGAAGGCATGGCGGCCGGCCTGTTCGTGGTTTCGGCCCGCACCTCGGGCGCGGAGGGTGACGCCGAGGGGATCAGCCTCTTCCTCGTGTCGGCCGACGCCAAGGGCGTGACGCGCAAGGCGCTCAAGCTGGCCGACTCCCGCGGCGCGGCGAACATCTCCTTCGACGCCGTCGAAGTCGGCGCCGACGCCCTGCTGGGCGCCGAGGGCAAGGGCGGCCCGCTACTTGAGAAGACCCTCGACCGCGCCCGCGCCGGCCTTGCCGCCGAAATGCTCGGCTCGGCCGTGCAGGCGTTCGAGACCACGCTCGACTACCTCAAGGTCCGCGTGCAGTTCGGCCAGGTGATCGGCTCCTTCCAGGCCCTGCAGCACCGCGCGGCCAAGATGTTCACGGACCTCGAGCTGGCCCGCTCCTGCGTCGAGGCGGCCCTCACCGCCATCGACAACGACAGCCCCGACGTGCCGGAGCTGGTCTCGCTGGCCAAGGCCAAGGTGGGCGATACCCTGCACCTGGTTTCCAACGAGATGGTTCAGATGCACGGCGGCATCGGCATGACCGACGCCCACGACGCCGGCCTCTACCTCAAGCGCGCCCGGGCGACGGAAGCCACCTTCGGCAACCAGGCCTATCACCGCGACCGCTACGCCCGCATCCAGGGCTATTGATCGCCGCGAAGCCCCGGGGCTTTGGCCCCGGGGCTTCGACTTCAAACTGCATTGACCCGGAGCCGTCCCCCTCAACGTCCGTCATCCCGGACGCAGGGCGCGGAGCGCGCCCGAAGATCCGGGACCCAGCATCCACGACCTCTCCATGGCGAACGACACTTACTGCGTCGACGGCAGCTTGCGTCGACGGCAGCGGACCCCCAGCCCCCGCGGCGGCGTCCAGGTCGGAGATGCTGGGTCCCGGATCTGCGCGCGCTCCGTCCGGGATGACGGATCAACTTCGGCCGATCACGACCTCGCCGTCCTCCTTGGTGAAGGATGGCGGCTGCCGATCGAGCAGGCTGAGCACGACCTCAGAGGGGCGGCAGAGTTTCACGCCCTTCGGTGTGACCACGATCGGGCGGTTCACCAGGATGGGCTCGGCCAGCATCGCCTCGATGATCTTCTCGTCTGGCGTCGCAGGATCGGTGAGCCCGAGCTCAGCCGCCGGAGTCCCCTTTTCCCGCAGGATGTCCCGCGGGCGGACGCCCATGGCCGACATCAGACTCTCCAGGCGCTCGCGCGTCCAGCAGACCTTCAGATACTCGACAACCTCGGGCGCATAGCCGGCCGCCTCGATCATCGCGAGGGTGTTGCGGGACGTCCCGCAGCTTGGGTTGTGGAAGATCGTGATCGGGAAGGCTTCAGACACGGACGTCTCCCTTGACCAGCGGTGAAGCTGCAGCCCGCCGGCCCACCGCCGCGCCGCGCTCGTACCAACCCCGTGAGCGGTTCGCGATGGCGACGATCGAGAGCATCACCGGAACCTCGATAAGCACGCCCACCACTGTCGCCAGCGCCGCGCCCGAACGGATGCCAAAGACGCTGATGGCGGCGGCCACGGCGAGTTCGAAGAAGTTGGAGGCGCCTATCAGGGCGGAGGGAGCCGCCACACAGTGAGCCTCACCCGTGAGACGGTTGAGCAGATAGGCCAGGCTCGAGTTGAAATAGACCTGGATCACGATCGGTACGGCCAGCAGGGCGATCACAGCCGGCTGCGCGATGATTTGCTCACCCTGGAATGCGAACAGCAGGATCAGCGTGGCCAGCAGCGCCACGAGCGACACAGGCTGGATACGCGCCAGGGCGCCTTTCAACGTCTCCGCGCCGCCATGGCGCAGGAGCAGCTTACGCGCCGCCTGCGCCAGGATCACCGGGACGACGATGTAGAGCACGACCGACAGAACGAGCGTCGCCCAGGGCACGGTGATCGCCGAAAGCCCCAGCAAGAGCCCCACGATCGGGGCGAAGGCGACGACCATGATGGTGTCGTTCAGGGCGACCTGGCTCAGCGTGAAGTTCGGCTCCCCGTCTGTCAGATGGCTCCAGACGAAGACCATGGCCGTGCAGGGCGCGGCCGCGAGGATGATGAGTCCGGCGATGTAGCTGTCGATCTGGCCCGCAGGCAGCCACGGCCGGAAGAGGTATCCGACGAACAGCCAGCCGAGGGCGGCCATGCTGAAGGGCTTGACCGCCCAGTTGATGAACAAGGTCACGCCGATCCCGCGCCAGTGGCGGCCCACGCCGCCGAGGGCTGCGAAATCCACTTTCATCAACATCGGGATGATCATCAGCCATATCAGCAAGGCGACGGGCAGATTGACGTGCGCCAGCTCCAAGGCCCCGATCGCCGCGAAGGCCGGCGCGAAGAAGTGGCCAAGCGCGACTCCGGCCACAATGCACAGAGCCACCCACAGGGTCAGGTATCGCTCAAAGAGAGACACAGGGATTCTCGCTCCAGGGTTGTCGCCAGCTCGGCGTCAGGAAGCCGACGCCGTCGTGTTGTTTGTATTGCCGATGGCCTCGACCCTGCGCTGAAGGGTCAGGCGATCGAGGCTTTCCATCGGGAGACAGGTGCAGAGCTCGATCCGGTGACTCAGCATCCGGAAGGTGTCGGCGAAGACCAAGCCGATCTCCGCAGGGCTACCCTCCGCCGCAGCCGGGTCCGGCAGACCCCAATGGGCGCTGATCGGTTGACCGGGCCAGACTGGACAGACTTCGGCGGCGGCGTTGTCACAGACGGTGAAGACAAAATCCAAAACCGGCGCGTCCGGTCCGGTGAACTCTTCCCAGCTCTTGGATCGAAACTGGTCGACCATGAAATTCTGCCGTTGCAGCAACTCCACCGTATGAGGGTGTAGTTCGCCCTTCGGCATGGAGCCTGCTGAATAGGCTTTGAATTTCGGGCGTCCGACGCGATTCATGATCGCTTCGGCCATGATCGATCGCGCTGAATTACCGGTGCAGAGGAAGAGAACGTTGAACGGGGTCTGCCTCATGGCGCGCCCCTAACAGCAGGCCTTCGCCGGCGCCACCGCGCTAGCCGGGGCGCAGCAGGAGGACTTGGCGGATCCCTCGATCCGCGACTCGTCCTCCCCATACACGACCGCTTCGCCAAAAGTGTGGAAGGTTTCCCAGCGCAGGCCAGACGGGTCGTTGACCCACGACTTGTCGGATTTCGCGTAGCAGCAGGTCGTCGCCTCGAGGTCGCGGGTCGCCTCCCCCGCCGCCTTCAGCCGCCCCGCCAGGTCCGCCAGTTCCTCCCCGCTTTCCACCTGGATCCCCAGGTGATCGACGCCGGCGTCATCCGCCCGGTCTGAGATCGCGAAGTTCACGCGGGGATCATCGAGCATCCATTTCGCGTAGTCGTCCTTCACCACTGTCGGCTGCGCGCCGAACAAGGTGCAGTAGAAGCGGATCGAGGCGGCGAGGTCATCCACCGCCACATGGACGTGCATGCGCTTCATGACAGGGCTCCCGGAGGTTGATCGCAGCAGGCGACTCCGCTCGCGACCTTTGCGAGCGGCTCGCAGATTTCGGGGCGGCCCTGACAGCAGTCTTCCGTCAGGTAGAGCAACAGTTCGCTCATGGCGTCGTACTCAGCCGCATAGATGATCGAGCGACCATCCCGCCGGCTCCTGACCATGCCGGCGTTGGCCAGGACGTTCAGCTGGGCCGACAGGGTGTTGGCGGGAATCCCAAACTCGCGGGCGATCTCGCCGGCCGGAAGCCCGGCTGGCCCCGCCTTCACGAGCAGACGGAAGACGTTGAGCCGGGCATCCTGCGCCAAGGCCGAGAGACGCTTGATCGCGACATCAATTTCCATATTTCCATTATTCTGGAAATTTTCGTCCGGTCAAGCAGTCGGAGAACCGGGGCTCGGCACAAATCACACGTGGCGCTGGCCAGAGGCGCGGACGGCCGACATATTGAACTGCGAGTGGGGCTTAAGGGCGCAAGCTCCGGGACGGGAAGCGGCCGCCAAATTTCCCGGGGGAACGAGATCATGAGGAACCGCGCATGCATGAGAGCGTGATGTCGCTTTGGCCGACCGTCCTGGCGTCCTTCCTGGCCTCGACGGTGGAATTCGTAGAGGCGCTCACCGTGATCCTGGCCGTCGGAACCGTGCGGGGCTGGCGCGGCGCCCTGAGCGGCGCCGGGGCGGCTGTCCTCGTGCTTGCAGTGCTGGTGGCCGCGCTCGGGCCGGCGCTGCAGATCGTCCCGCTGAACGCCGTCCGCGTGGCCCTGGGCGCGCTCATGCTGCTGTTCGGGCTGCGCTGGCTGCGCAAGGCCGCCCTGCGCGCTGCGGGCGTCATCGCCCTGCACGACGAGGCCGCCGCCTTCGAGAAGGAGACCTCGCGTCTTCGCGGCCAGGGCTCCGCTGGCGGCGGGTTCGACGCGGTCGGCTTCGCCGCTTCGTTCAAGATCACCATGATCGAAGGGGCCGAAGTGGTGTTCATCGTCATCGCCATTGGCGCGGGCGGACGCGGACTGCTCATCCCCGCCTTCCTTGGCGCCGCGGCCGCGCTGGCGCTCGTCGTCGCCCTGGGCGTGGCCGTTCACCGCCCCTTGGCGCAGGTTCCTGAGAACACGCTGAAGTTCATCGTGGGCGTGCTTCTTTCGGCCTTCGGCGCCTTCTGGTTCGGCGAGGGTCTGGGGATCCGCTGGCCCGGTGATGACTGGGCCGTACCGGCCCTCGTCGTCGTCTTTGCGCTCACGGCCCTCGCGGCTGTCCGCCTGATCCCGGCCACGGCCCCCGCGAGGTTGAAATCATGAACTGGCTCAAGACCATCCGGGACGAGCTCGTCGGCCTGTTCGTCGATGACATCAGTCTGGCTGTCGTGATCGTCCTATGGCTGGCGGCGGCCGGCCTCGTCGTTCAGCTGAAGTGGATTCCCGCAGACTTGCAGGGCCCGATCCTGGCGCTGGGCCTGGTGGTAATCTTCATGGAGAACACGCTGCGCCGCGCCCGGATGTGATCGGCCGGCGAGCGTTCAGGTCGATCAGCGGGCGCGGGCGGGATCGCGATGCGTCTGTGTCTGGATCTTCGTTGCGCCGAAGCCGCGGGGCGACGGCGCCGGGGACTTCGACGGCGCGGGATCGGCCAGGGACTCGATGATCGGGCAGTCCGGGCGATCGTCACCGTGGCAGGTCATGGCGAGCCGGCGGAGGGTCTCGCTCATTTCTTCGAGTTCGCGGGCCCGTCGGTCCAGGTCCTCGATGTGTCTAAGGGCGATGGTCTTCACATCCGCGCTGGCCCGACCACGGTCGTTCCAGAGCGCCACCAGGTCTCCAATCTCCTCGACGGAAAACCCCAGGTCGCGGGCCCGGCGAATGAACTTCAGCGTATGCACCTCGTTTGGGCCGTAGGTCCGATAGCCCGCTTCCGTGCGATCAGCTGCAGGGATGAGGCCGATCGCCTCGTAATAGCGGATCATCTTGGCCGAAACGCCGCTGGCCTTTGCCGCCTGCCCGATGTTCATCCGATTGACCCTGTGCTTCCTCGCTCGGAAGATCGGATCGCGCCTGGCGCGGGACAAGTCGCGTTCATGCCGCGAAGAGGCGATGGGCTTCATCTTCGCCCACAACGGACGGCGCCTTGAAGCGACGCAACCGCAGAGCGTTGCTGACGACGAACACGCTCGACATCGCCATCGCCCCAGCAGCGAGCATGGGCGACAGGAGCAGGCCGGACACCGGATAGAGCATGCCGGCGGCAACCGGGATCAACACCACGTTGTAGGCGAAGGCCCAGAACAGGTTCTGGCGGATGTTCCGGATCGTCGCGTGGCTGAGCGCGATGGCCCCGGCGACTCCGCGCAGGTCGCCCGACATCAGGACGACGTCGGCGCTCTCGATGGCGATGTCGCTGCCCGTCCCGATCGCCAGGCCGACGTCGGCCGCCGCCAGGGCTGGGGCGTCGTTGATACCATCCCCGACGAAGGCGATGTGTTGTCCCTCCCCGCGCAGCCGGGTGATCGCTTCGACCTTGCCCTTCGGCAGGACCTCGGCGATGACCTCCTCGATGCCGAGGCTCTTGGCGATCGCCGTAGCGGTACGGTGGTTATCGCCGGTGACCATTGCGACCTTCAGGCCAAGGGCGTGCAGGGCGTCGATCGCCTCGGCGGCGGCCGGCTTTACGGGATCCGCCACGGCGATCATCGCCGCCAGGCGGCCATCGAGCGCGACATAGAGCGGGGTCTTGGCCTCATCACCCAGGCGGGCGGCCTCCGTTGCGAAGACGCCTGTATTCAAACCAAGCCTGGCCATCAGCCGGTCGGCGCCGATCTGGACCTTGCGGCCGTCGGCCAGCGCCTCCACGCCGAAGCCGGGCGTGGCCTCGAAGCCCGTGACGCTGGGGAGCGCAAGCCCCGCCGCCCTGGCCGCCTCGACGATCGCTGCGCCGATCGGATGTTCGGAAGAGGCCTCGACCGCGGCGGTCAGCCGAAGCACGTCATCGCGATCGAAGCCGTCGGCGATGACGAGGTCCGTCAGCACCGGACGCCCCTGCGTCACCGTTCCGGTCTTGTCGACGGCCACGATCCCGACGTCCCGCAGAGCCTGCAGCGCCTCGCCCTTGCGGAAGAGCACGCCGATCTCGGCGGCGCGGCCGGTTCCCACCATGATCGAGGTCGGCGTCGCCAGCCCCATGGCGCACGGACAGGCGATGATAAGCACGGCGACGGAATTCACCAGGGCCAGGCCCAGCGCTGGGTGCGGACCGAACAGGATCCAGACGACGAAGGTGGCCAGCGCGGCCGCCATGACGGCCGGCACGAACCAGGCGGTGACCTTGTCGACGAGGGCCTGGATCGGCAGCTTCG
>DATHPX010000280.1:0-2444 GCA_035483335.1 Caulobacteraceae bacterium
GGTGAGTTGCGGCATGGGAGCCTCGACCGGAGGCAGCGGCGGGACCTTCGCCAGTCGCGCGGGCGCTGGCGGCTCCAGACCGGGCGCGGACTTCGTCGGCGGCGCCGTTTCGAGGCGGAGTTCCGAAGCCCCTGATCCGTAGCGTATCGTCACGCGGCTGCGATCGATGCAATAGGCGCGCGCGACCCGCTGGATGTCCTCCGGCGTCACCGCCTGCAGCGCCGCGAGCGTGGTGTTCACCTGGCCCGCGTCCCCGCCGACGAGGGCGGCCTCGCCGATTTCGGCCGCCAGGCCATCGAGGGTCTCGCGTTTTGCCAGAAGCTTGGCGAGGAGCTGCGCCTTGGCCGTCGCCAGCTCACCGCGGCCCACTTCGTGCGCCTGCAGCCAGGCGAGTTCGCGACGGAGCGCTACTTCCCCTTCGCCAGTCCCATGGCCCGGAGCCATGATCGCGCCGAAATATATCAGGCCTGCCTCCTTACGCAGGTCTGCTTCGGAGAAAACCTCGGAAGCGATACGCCGCCGCTCGATCAGAGTCGCCTTGCCCCGGCCGCCTCCGCTCCCCGCAAGGATCTGGTCGAGCAGGCGGACCGCCGCGGCGTCCGGGCTGGCTGCAGTGGGACCGGCGTAGCTCAGCACGACGGCCGGCGCAGGCGCCCCTCGGGCGCCGATCAGCACACGCCGAGCCGCGCGCCGGGGGGGCTCGGCGGGCGGCGCGCGGGGCAGGGGACTTTCGGGCGCCTGCAAGCCACCGAAATACCTCTCGATCCAGGCGTCGAGCTTCGCCGGATCGTAATCGCCGATAACGATGAGGACTGCGTTGTCGGGCCGGTAGTAGCGCGCCTTGAAGGCAGCGACATCGGTCAGGGTCACGGCCTGAAGGTCATGGATCGATCCGGCCGGCGACTGGCGGAGGGAGGGCGAGGCGAACGAGGCCTGCGAGATATCCTGCATGAACAGCCGCCCGTAGGGATCGTCGGCGAAGGCCTCGCGCACCTCCTCCTCGACCACGGCGCGCTCCGCCTCGAAGCTCTTCCGGTTGATGGTCAGCGCGTTCATTCGCGCGGCTTCCGCCCAGAGAGCCCTCTCGAGCTGGCTCGCCGGCACGACCTCCTCGTAGGCCGTGTAGTCCTCCGTGGTCGAGGCGTTGCTCGAACCGCCCACGGACTCGGTGAACTCGTCCATGTATTCGGCGGGGAGGCCTGGCGAGCCCTTGAACATGAGGTGCTCGAACAGGTGGGCGAGGCCGGCGCGTCCTGGCGGATCGTCCCGGGAGCCCACGTCGTACCAGGCCTGGACAGCGACGTCCGGGCGCGACCGGTCGACCACGCTGTAGATCTTCAGCCCATTGGGCAGGACATGAAGGTGGTAGCGCACGAGCGGTGCGCGGATGTCGGCGGCGAAGGCGCCCCCGCAGGCGCCCGCCGCCATCGCGAGCGCCAGCGCGGCCAGCAGCCGTCTCATGGCAAGCTTGCTCCAGGGCTGGGCCACGCAAGCACATCCAGGCTGTCGGCGCGCTCAGGCGGAACCCCAGGTCTGCTCCGCGCCATCGCCGGACGCGACCGTGGCGCCGGGCAGGCTCAGCTCACGCTGTACCCGCGACCCCTGAGACAGGCGCTGCGGGCGCGAAAGTAGGACGCCCTCATATTGGCGACCTGCTGGGCGTTGGCCTGGTTCTGCGCGTTGGCCGCGTTCTGGTTGCGGATGCGGCGGGTGACGCCCCCGGCCACGGCGCCAGCGGCCGCCCCCATGGCTGCGTTGCCGCCGATGGCGCCGAGGACTGCCCCGCCCGCTGCGCCCCTGGCGCGCGCCCCAGAGCCGGTGACTGGCGCGGCCTGCGCCTGGGCGGGGACGGGCGGATTGGCGGGGTCGTAGCCGCTCTGGGATCGCGCCCAGTTCGAGCAGTGGACCTCGTCCTTGTGTTGTCGCGCGTGGCTCTGACCGCGCTCTGGATAGACGTGCTGCTGAGCCTCAGCGATCGAGCTGACGGCCAGCGCCATGGCCAGTCCTGCCGCCAATCGCGAGCTGACGCGCGATGTCCTCATGGCCCTGCCTCCGAACTGCAGCCGTTGCGCGGATCAGAGGCTAGGACGGCCGTTGCCCGCCGGCATCAGTAGATACCCGCACCCGTTCAGGTGCGGCGCCTGAGGCAGTCGCACCGCTGTGATCAGCCTATCGGCGCAGCTGAACGCCTTGCGAGCGTGTGGAAAGGTCGGTGGCAGGCGACCGAGGGGCGGAAGCTTTCAGCGGCAATACCACACGCCGTGACGATAGTACCGGACGTTACAATATCGGCCACCGTACCTATAATGATAATATCCGCTTCTGTAATGGTACGGGTGGAGTGGACCCCTGAAGTGAGACAGGGAAAATAGGGACAGTTCTCTCAGAGGAGAACGCAAGCCCATGCCTGGACATCGAAGTTTCAGTCGGGAGTTCAAGCTGCG
>DATHPX010000281.1:0-14628 GCA_035483335.1 Caulobacteraceae bacterium
ACCGAACACCTGCACCCCGAGCACGGCGCCTATCTCGCGCGGAACTGGCGGCGCAAGGCCGAGTGGGGCGGCTCCTTCATGCTCGACAAGGTGTGCCACGACTTCGATATCTTCGCCCGCCTGGCGCGGTCGCGGGCCATGCGGGTCGCGAGCTTCGGCGGCCGGCGGATCTTCACGCCCGATCACGCGGACCTGCCGAACACCTATGAGGACGGCTCGGCCGCCTACGCCCTGCGCGACGCGGGCTGGATGGGCGCCAACGACGCCTTCCACTCCGACATGGATCTCAATGATCACCAGGTGGCCATCGCCCATTACGAGAGCGGCCTGGCCCTCGCCTTCCACTCGAACAGCCACGTCTCTCTGCAGGAACGGCGCTGGTACCTCGTGGGCACGCGCGGAACCCTGCTGGCCGATCTCGTGCGCAACAAGCTGATGGTCCGGCCTTCGCTGCACCGGGGAAAGCCCGAACGGATCGACTTCGCCACCCGCACCGCCGACCTGCACAACGGCGCCGACCAGGCCATGGCGATCGACCTCCTGGCCGCCCTGGACGGAGAAAAGCGTTTTCCCGTGACGCCCAGGGACTCGCTCGAAGCCGGCCTCACGGTGATGGCGATGGACGACGCGGCCGAGCGCAACGAGGTCGTCGACCTGACAGCAACCTGGCGTCAGCTCGATGAAGCACTGAAAGGATCGGAACGCGTCGCCGCCTGACGCGACGTGAGCGTTTGCGCCCTCGCCCGGCTGGTCTAGGAGTCCCGCGCAACAAACAAAGGGAGGACGGGTGGAGGCGCTGATCGAGCCCCTGACGCGGCTGGCGCAGCGGAAGCTGGGCGGCGACGCCATCGCCGGCCTCACGCGCCTGTCAGCCGGCGCGACCCAGGAGATCTGGCGCTTCGGCGTCTTCCGCGGCGATGTCGAGACGCCGGTGATCCTGCGCCGCGCGCCGGGGGGAACCCGCGTCTCTGAGACGGCAATCGGCCTCGCCACCGAGGCAGGCCTGATCGAGGCCGCCGGCCGCGTGGGCGTTCCGGTTCCGCCGGTGCTCTGCGTACTGGAGGAAGAGGATGGCCTCGGCCAGGGCTTCGTCATGGGCTTCGTTGAAGGCGAGACGCTGGGCGGCCGCATCGCGCGAAGCGAAGCCCTGGCTGGCGCCCGCCCTGGCCTCGCGCGCCAGTGCGGAGAGATCCTCGCCCGCATCCACACCCTCGATCCCGGCGAATTCCCGAACCTCCGCCGCGCGACCCCTGCCGAATTGGTCGCCCAGTATCGGGCCTCCTACGAAGCCTCGCAGTGGCCGCGGCCAGTCCTCGACCTCACCTTCCGCTGGCTCGAGACCCATTGCCCGCCCGCGCCGGAGCGACCGCGCCTCGTCCATGGCGACTTCCGCAACGGCAATCTGATGATTGGGCCGGACGGCGTGCGCGCCGTCCTCGACTGGGAGATCGCCCACGTCGCCGATCCGATGGAGGATCTCGGCTGGATCTGCGTCAACGCCTGGCGCTTTGGCGTGCTGGACAAGCCGGTCGGGGGCTTTGGCGACCGCGAGGAGCTGTGGGCCGGCTACGAGGCGGCCGGCGGTGATCCGGTGAACCGCGCCCACGCCCACTGGTGGGAGGTCTATGGCTCGATGCGCTGGGGCGTGATGTGCGTTGGCATGACCGCGGCCTTCCGCAGCGCCGACCCTTCCGTGGAGCGGGCGGTGATCGCCCGCCGCGTCTCGGAGAACGAGCTCGACCTCATGCGCCTGATCGCCGCCTGACCATGTACGACCCGCCCGCCCCGCCCGAGATCCTCGCCGCCGTCGCCCGCTTCCTCAAGGAGGAGGTGGCGCCAGCGACCACCGGCCACCTTTCCTTCCAGGCCCGCGTGGCCGCCAACGCCCTGGAGATGATGCGACGTCAGCTCGAGCTCGGCCCCGGCGAAGACGCCGCCGAGCGCGCGAGGCTGCAGGCGCTGCTCGGCATGGACGGCGATCTGCTGACGCTCACCACCGAGCTGTCTCGCCGCATCGCCGCCGGCGAAGCCGATCTCTCCACGCCGGGCCTCGCCGATCATCTCTGGGCCTCGGCCCTGGCCAAGATGGCCGTCGATCAACCCACCTACGCCGCCTACCGCGCCAGCCTCGCAGAGCGCGGCCAAGCCAAGGACGAAAGGTAAGCCCAGATGGACTTCGCCCTGCCCCAGGACCTCGTCGACTATCTCGGCGAGCTCGACCGCTTCATCGAGGCGCAGATCAAGCCGCTCGAACGGACTGACGACAACATCCGCTTCTTCGACCATCGCCGCGAACACGCGCGCACGGACTGGGACAACCAGGGCCTGCCACGGAAGGAGTGGGAAGCCCTTCTCGGAGAAGCCCGCCGTCGCGCCGACGCCGCCGGTCACCTGCGCTACGGCTGGCCTGTGGAATGGGGCGGCAAGGGTGGGACCAACCTCGCCATGGCGGTGATCCGCGAGCATCTCGCGGCCAAGGGGCTGGGCCTGCACAACGACCTGCAGACCGAGCACTCGATCGTCGGCAACAACCCCTTCATCATCATGTTCAAGGAGTTCGCCACCAACGCCCAGTACGAGCGCTACGGCGAGGCTCTGCAGAAGGGCGAGATCCGCTCCGGCTTTGGCCTCACCGAGCCCTACCACGGCTCGGACGCCACCCACATGGAGACCCGCGCGGTGCGCCAGGCTCGCGACGGCGTCGAGGGCTGGCTGATCAACGGCGAGAAGATGTGGACCACAGGCATGCACGTGGCCACCCACGTGATGTGCTTCGCCCGCACCGCGGGAAACGACGGCGACGCGGCAGGCATCACCGTCTTCCTCGTCCCCGCTGACGCGCCAGGCGTGAAGGTCGAGGAGTACCTGTGGACCTTCAACATGCCCACGGACCACCCGCGGGTCTCCTTGACCAACGTCTGGGTCCCGGATGACGCGATCTGGGGCGTAGAGGGCCGCGGCCTGGGCCTTGGCCAGAGCTTCGTGCACCAGAACCGGATCCGCCAGGCGGCGTCATCGCTCGGCGCGGCGGTCTACTGCGTTGAGGAGAGCGTGAAGTACGCCAGGTTGCGCAAACCCTTTGGCGAGGACCTCGCCCGCAACCAGGCGATCCAGTGGCCGCTCGTCGAACTCGCCACCCAGTGCGAGATGCTGCGCCTGCTGATCCGCAAGACCGCCTGGGACATGGACCGCATGGAGCACAAGGAGGTCGAGCGGCAGATCTCCGACAAGGTCTCCATGTGCAACTACTGGGGCAACCGGCTCGTGTGCGAGGCGGCCGACCGGGCGATGCAGGTCCACGGCGGCATCGGCTATTCGCGCCACAAACCCTTCGAGCACATCTACCGTCACCACCGCCGCTATCGCATCACCGAGGGCTCCGAAGAGATCCAGATGCGCAAGGTCGCCGCCTTCCTGTTCGGCTACCTCGGCCCCCGCCGCAAGGAATTCGCGGAGCTGACCTGGGACGACGTGGACTACCGCAAGCAGAAGGGGTGAGGGACAGCCGGGCGGCCCCTTCGGACCGCCGGCGTCCCGCCGGCTCTTCCTTTCTCCTGGCCCGCATCCTGGATGCCGAACGGCAGGAAACTAGAGCCGGCGGGACGCCGGCGGTCCGGAAGAGAGGGGGCGATTAGCCCCAAACTCCCCGCAAAGCCGCCGCCGTCGCCTCGCCCTGCGCCAGACCCGCACGCGCCGCGGCTGGACGATGCGAGGCGTCCATCAGGTTTGGGCCGAATGCCGCCAAGCTGGCCTCGTCGGGCAAGAGGAGCTCCGCGCGGCGTCCCTGCTCGCGCAGGACGGCCATCTCGCCGTCGATCTGGGCGCGAAACGCATCCGCCGCCGGACCCGCGCCCGCGGCGATGCGGAGCGCGACCACGATAGTGACGTCATGCCCTCGCGCGACATCCGCATTCGTCGCCGAGCGCATGCCGCCGTCGATATAGCGGCGCCCGTTCAGGGTGATCGGCGGGAAGATCCCCGGGACGCTGCAGCTGGAGGCCACGGCTCGCGCGAGGCCAACCTTGGCGGCGGCGTTCCAGAGCACGAACTCTCCGGTCTCCGCATCCACCGCGGTACAGGCGAAACCGCGATCGGGCCAGGCGTGGTCGGGAAGTTCGGACAGGCTTCGGCCGAAGCTGCGGATAAAGTCCTCCTCGCTCACCGTCTGGGCCGCCAGGGCCAGGGCTCCGATCTCCGCCCGCACTTCCTTCGCATCCCGGCGCCCACCGCGCGCTTCCTGCATCTTTTCGAACAGCCAGGTCACGTTCGGCGCTGGCCTTGTCCCTCCCGACGACGTCGGTCGCGGACGATCCGCCTCCGCGAGGATGGCGGCCGCAAGGTCCTCTACCTTGCGGCCCATCGCCAGCTGCGAGCCGACAAACGAACCGGCGGAGGTGCCGACGATGAGATCGGCGAGGCCCAGATCCACCCCGCGCCGCGCCAGTCCCGCCAGCAGTCCGGCCTCCCAGGCGATCCCCACAGGACCGCCTCCGCCCAAAACCAGAGCCCGCGTGGTCATGCCTTCCTCCCTTTTTGCGTCTAAGCTCGAGCCTAGAGCAAACCCCGTTCAGACGTAATCGTCTGGACAGGGATGATTTGCTCCAGATTAAAAAGTGTAGAGCCTGATTCAGCGTTTGCATCTGTTCCGTGCAAACGCATCAGGCTCTAGCATCCGAATTCAGGATGCGAAGGGAAGACTCGCCATGACAGACTTCAGGGAAGCCCTGCGCCGGGTGATCACCGGAGACGACGGGAATGGAAAGTCCGTGGTCATCCTCGACGGGCCTCCGTCCTCGGAGATCGGCAGCCCCGACGTAGGCGGCCTGTTCGAGATCTGGGAGGACGCCGCCTCAGGCCCGCTGAATCCTGCCACACACGACGACCTGGGCGCGAAACGCCCCGTTCTGGGCCCGAGGCCGGGCAACGTCCAGGTCCGCTGGTTCGTCGTCGCGCCCAACCCGGAAGGCGTCTCGAAGGCCGACCTGGATGCGGCGACGCGCGCCCGCTTCGCCGACTTCGGCGGCGCCCACCACATCATCGATCAGTCGCGCCATCCGGCGATGCACGAGACCCATTCGATCGACGTCATCTGCCTGCTGCAGGGCGACGTCTCGCTGATCCTCGAGGGTGCGGAGACGAGGATCAAACCCGGGCAGGTCGTGATCCAGCGGGGGACGAACCACGCCTGGCAGGCTCACGGCGGACCGGCCCTGCTGCTGGCGATCTTGATCGACCGCCCGCTGGCTTCAGCCTAGATCGCCGGCCGGTGAAGGCGGGGGGCGCCAGCCGCGCGCAGGCGGTGGTTGCGACCCGAGGACGGGCGTCGAACCGGGATCGTCCTCGCCCCTCACGCCCAGCAGACCCAGCAACCGGTCCTTCAGCGCCGCCGCATCGTCGGGATCGACCCGCGCGCCGAACCTTGGCGTGATCAGGTTGGCGGCGAGGCGCCCGCCCTCCAGCACCACCACGCGATCGGCCAGGGCGATGGCCTCGTCGACATCGTGGGTCACCAGCAACACGGCCGGGTTGTGTATCTCCGAGAGCCGCCGCAGCAGGGCGTGCATGCGGATCCGGGTCAGGGCGTCGAGTGCGCCGAACGGCTCGTCGGCCAGCAGGAGCTCGGGCTCGCGGACCAGCGAGCGCGCGAGCGCCACGCGCTGCTGCTCGCCGCCGGAGAGCTCGTAGGGCCACGACTGCGCGCGGCTGCCGAGCTCCACCTCCTCCAGCGCACGCAGGCCCCGTTCGCGTGCGCCGGCGCCGCCGAGCCCCAGGACCACATTGTCCAGCACCCGCTTCCAGGGCAGCAGTCGCGCGTCCTGGAACACCACCGACAGCCGCTCGGGCCGGATGATCTCGCCGCTCCCCTGGGCCTCGTGATCGAGGTCCGCCAGGGCGCGCAGCAGGGTGCTCTTGCCCGATCCGCTGCGCCCCAGCAGGGCGACGAACTCGCCGCGTGCGATCTCGAGGTCGACGCCATTGAGCACGCCGCGAAGCGTGAAGCGGCGGACGAGACCGCGAACGCGGACGACCGGGACGCTCACGCCGAGAAGCTCCGCCGCCAGGCCAGCGACCGGCGCTCCAGGAGGCGCACCGCCGCGTCCGAGGTGAGCCCGAGCAGGGCGTAGACCACCAGCCCGACAAGGATGACGTCGGACTGGGCGTAGGTGCGGGCGAGGTTGATCATGTAGCCGATGCCGCTGGTGGCGTTGAGCTGCTCGACCACGACCAGAGCCAGCCACGCCCCCAGAACGCCGAACCGCAGGCCCGTCAGCACGCCGGGCAAGGCGCCTGGAAGAACCACCTGGCGGATGAAGGCCCATCGCCCCAGTCCGAGGGTCTCCGCCAGTTCGACATGCTTCAGGTCGATCCCGCGCAAGGCCGCATGGGTCTGAATGTAAATCGGCACGAAGACCGAGATGGCGATCACGGTCACCTTCATCGTCTCGCCGATGCCGAACCAGAGGATGATCAGCGGGATCAGCGCCAGGACCGGGATCGAACGTTTGATCTGCACCAGGCCGTCGATGAGGTAACCGCCGAGCTGGCTGAGGCCCGAAGCGAGGGCGCAGACGATAGCCACCGCGGCGCCCCATACGAAACCCTGGGCCACCCGCAGAGCGGAAACGGCGAGGTCGTGAGGCAGGCGCCCCTCGCGGATGAGCTGCCAGGCGGTCGCGGCCGTGGTCCAGGGCGCCGGCAGGACGCGGCTATCGATCAGCCCCGCCGCCGACCCCGTGCTCCATGCCAACAGCAGCAGGAATGGCCCCAGCAGCCAGCCGAAGCGCAGGCTGTCGCCAGGTCCAAGACGGCCATGCCGGCGCGGTCGGCTCGCCTGGGAGGGGCCGGTGCGGGCATCGAGGATCGCCCCGCCGGGGACCTCCTCGTCGATCTCCAGGATCGAGCCGATCAGGGCGTTCATGGCGTCCTCTGAGGCTTAGCCAGTGCGACGGCTTGGGAACCGGCGGCTGGCCGTCCTTCGGCCAGGGCGTCGGCGGCGATCGCCTCGAACCGGCGGTCGAAGATGGTGGCCGCATCGAAGCGGCGGTGGCCGCTCTGCCTGGCCATCAGGTCGACCGACGCCTGCTCGAGGGCGATCGCCTCCGACCAGTCGCTTGGGATGTCCGGCTCTCCCGAGGCCTGCTCCGTGTACTGTGCATCTGCGAGGGACAGTCCCTCGCGGCCGACATAGTAGAGCCGCGCAAATTCCTCGTGATGGGTGGCGACCCAGGCCTGGGCCCGCGCCCACAGCTTCACATAGGCCCGCAGGGCTGCGGCCTTCCCCGGATCCTCGAGCGTCTCAGTGCGCACGTAGAGATCAGTGAGGTCATCGCGCGTCGCGCTGTGGGGGATCAGGCGCGCGCCCTGTGCGCCGTAGCTGTCCACATAATGTTTGGCGACCACGCCTGCGCCGATCGGCGCGACGTCCACCAGGCCTCCGACGAGGGCGCTGATGTACACGTCCCCGGAGGTCGAGGGCAGTTCCACCAGCTTCACGTCACGGCTGGTGAGATGTGCGGCCTCCAGCGAGCGCAGGACGATCTCCCCCTGCACCTGGCCTGGGCTGAAGGCGATCCGCTTGCCGCGGAGGTCCGCCAGGGTGCGGACGCCCGCGCTGGGCGCCACTGCCAGGACGTACAGGGGATGGTGTTGCGGGTCTTGACGGAAGCGCACGGCGACCATCTTGACCGGAATGCCGACGAACGTGGCGTGGATAGGCGGGATGTCCGCCGCGGCGCCGACGTCCAGGGCCTTGGCGTGGAAGGCCTCGGTCACTGCCGGGCCCCCGGTGATCTCCGCCCACTGGACCTGGAACGGGAGCTGCTTGTCCCACCCCGTATGCCGGAGAACTTGCTCCGTCATCGGATCGCCGATCACCAACCTGACCCCCGGCGGGACCTTGTCCGGCAGCGGCGCATTGAGGGCGAGCCGCCCAGCCCTCAGGCCCTCCGCGGGGCCCGCCTCGGCGAAAACGCCGCGATGGGCGCCCGCGGCCCACGCCATCACCGATGCGGAGGCCAAGAGGGCGCCCAGCACGATCATGGCGACGCCGGTGCGGGTGGAGACCATGGGAGATCGCCTCGAGGTCGTGGACTGCGGCCGGCCTCAGCCCAGGACGTTGAAGAGTTCCCCCTCCAGGGCCTGGGAGCGGAAGCCGTCTGGTCCCTCCGGCAGGTCGCCCGCCACGGTGACCCGGCGCACGGTGCGGCCGAGGCTGAACTGGGCGTAGTCGATCGGGCCGGCGTGACTCACCGCGGCATTGTCCCAGACGACGAGCGAGTTCGGCCGCCAGCGGAACCGCGCCTGGTATTCGGGCCGGGTGATCTCGTGGAACAGCAGCTCCAGCAGGAAATGGTTCTCGCGTTCCTTGAGCCCGGCAAGGTGCGTCACCGTTCCGGCGTTGAAGAAGAGCACTCGCTCGCCGGTCTCGGGGTGGATGCGCACCAGGGGATGCAGCGAGACGAAGGGACCCGTGCCGCGCCCGTCCTTTCGCGGCTTGCGCTCGCCCGCTTCGTAGCTCGAGGTCTGGTGGACCGCCTTGAGGTCGTCCACCAGCGCCTTGATCTTCGGCGAGAGGCCCTCATAGGCCGCGACCAGGTTCGAGAAGATCGTGTCGCCCCCGTATGGAGGAATGGTGGTCCCGTAGAGGATCGAGAGACGGTTCGGATTGGCCACGAAGGTGATGTCGATGTGCCATCCCTTGTAGTCGCGCGGCGCCTGGCGGCCGGGGGCTCGGGTGTCACGCTCGACGCGGCGCGTGCGGTATTCGTCGATCGAACGCTCCCAGATCTCCGGATGGTCGTCCAAACCCTCGGAGATCGGGTGCGCAGGCGTCAGGGGACCGAACTGGCGGCCGAACGCCTTGAGCTGATCGTTGGACAGGTCCTGGTCGCGGAAGAAGACCACCCGCCACTGGCGGATCGCCGCCTTCACCGCCTCCAGAGTTTCCGCGTCGAGAGGCCGGCTGAGATCGAGGCCCGACAGCTCCGCGCCAATCACCGGCGTGACGGGCTCAACCACGAGGCGCGAGCGGCCAGAGATCTGCGCGGCGGAGACTCTCTCCTGCAGTGCAACAGCAGCGTTGGTCATGACGGATTCCCTAGGCGGCGAGGACCATCCTCAGCCCGTCCGAGAGGCGAGGCTCGCGACGGACGTCAAAACCCTATGGCTGCAATGGGGAATTCGCAACGGCGGCAGGGGCACTGAGACATCAGAATTTCTCCGACCGACTCAAGACCTCTTGAGACCGCTCCACTTCGCCGTCGTCGACCGCAAGTCCCTCACCCGACGGGGATCGGCGAGTCTTCGGCCAGAATCGCGGCGGCGAACTGCGACTGTGGCGGGGCCGCCAGGGCGGCCGCGAGGGTCGTGCGGTCAAGGACCGCCGCCAACTCATTGCGCGCATCGATCAGGACGCGGCGTAGCACGCAGGTGATTTCATCTTCACAATCGTCACAAGGTCTGTAGAAATTTTGGCTGGCGCACGGCAATAGTGCGAGAGGACCATCGATCAGGCGAATGATTTCTCCAAATGTTATAAGATCTGATGGCCTCGATAGCCGATATCCTCCAAACTTCCCTCTCGTGCTATCCACAACGAGACCTTTCTTTAAGTCTGTCATGATTGCTTCGAGGAACTTACGCGGAATGTTCTCCTGCTCCGCGATATCGCTCACGCGGCGCGGGCCGCCCGAGGCGCGGGCCAGGTCCACCATCGCCTTGAGCGCATATTTGCATCTTTGAGAGAGCATCCGCCGCACCGTCCGTCATGAACCTGCGAACCTAATCCATTGCGCATCGAGGCTCATCGCCTCGATGGCCTGGTTTCCGGTCGGGTGGCAGAGAAACTATTCGGTCACGCAGAAGGCCTGACGATCAATCCCACACTCAAGGTAGGAATTTAACAGCCAAGCTGCGCAGCCGCAGCGCCGGCGGCCGGACCCAGGCGCCACGTAAATGCGCCATGTGATTCTTGGGGGTGACGACGGCTCGAAGGCTGCGCAGCCCCCGGCGAGGCGATCCAGTTCCGCGACGGGCGCTGCTGGTGCTCGCAGCCGGCGCCGCTGCGATTCCGGAACGGCGCGTCACGGCGATTGACCTGACCGCCGTACATCCACGCGCACGCAGGGCGCGCCCATTCTGGCCTCGCCAGGCGGCCAACGACCCAGATCAACTCCTACAACAAAGATAGGATTGATAGCCCCGCTCCCAGGCTTGGGCGGTTGGGGCCTCCTCTCGACCTGGTGAGCTGCCAGGAGTCCGGGATGAGGCCGGCGGTGAGGGAAAACTTCCGCCCTGGGGCGATCTGCTCGGCCCCCGAGAGAGAACCGAGCAGACCGGGGCTTTTAGAGTCTCGCCTTTACGGTAATGCCATACATCGCGGGCGGAGCCAGGGACTGCGACTCCGCGAAATAGATGGAAGTGGTTGGGACCGCCAACAAACCGCGAGAATAGATATTCCTCTGATTCGTGGCGTTGTTGGCATAAAACGAGACGTCATACTTCCCGTCATCGAGACGTATGCCAACCCTCAGATTGAGGGTGTACTGATCCGGGACGACGCTGTAGGCCGAAAGATTGGTGGCTGAATAGAAAGAGCTGCTGTAAGAATATTGAGCATAGGAGTAAAAAACCTCACGCTCTCCTATCCGGTGTTCCCAGGACGGCGTTATGCTCATTGTCAGCTTAGGCGCATCCGGCGCCTCATGCCCCGTCGCGTTATAGCTGGCGGTGGTGACCTCGGGCGGCGGCGCGACAGAGGGGGCATATATGAACGTGGCGTTGTTATAGGCTCCGTCGAAGGTCAACTGGATACCGTGTCCCAGAGCCGCCGCCGCGTCCCATTCAACGCCGCGCGAGCGGACATTGCCGGCATTGGCGATATATCTCAGGGTGGTCCCATTGGACTCAATCTGGGTGTAGGTAGTCTGGTAGCCATAGAGAACTTCGTTGTAAGCATCGAGACTGAGCATCAGGTGGTGGTCGAACAAAGTCGTCTTGACACCAACTTCATAATTGTCGGTGGTGGAAGGATTCACCACGGTAGGAACGCCCGTCTTGATCACGGCGTTCAAATTCAGCGCCGCGGCCTGAAAGCCGTTGCTGAAGGCAGTATAGATCATTGTATCGGGCGTTAGTTTATAGGACAGGCTGGCGGAGCCTGAAACATTATTGTTCGATACCCAGGCAGACAGGGGATAACCCGAAGTCGCCCCGTTCACCCCATAATTGGAGAGCGTCGACGTCGCGCCTGCCGTAAGCGCGGCGCTCTGCACCCCTGCCGGGAGGTTACTCAGGTCGATCGGGCTGCCGCCGTTTTTCTTGTCGTGCGTGAAGCGGGCGCCTCCGGTCAGGTTCAGCTTGTCGGTGATATGCCAGGTCCCCTGGCCGTAAACAGCTTGGTTTTGATCCTGCACATGGGTGTTCTCGACGACCTGCGCGCCCGTCAACGGGGGGATGAGCGAAGTCGAGATGGGGGCGCCCTTGAGGGCGCCGTAATAGAGAAGGGAATTGTAAAGCGGAATCACGTCCGCACCAAATTGGTGGACTATGTAGTGGTCGAAGAGATCCTGATTGTACAAATATACGCCAGCCTGCCATTCGAACCGACCTGATGAATTCGAGGTAAGCCGTATCTCCTCGCTCCACTGACTATCGTGCGTGTCTGCGGCGTTATAATAAATATCAAGCGGCGTACCGTCGCTATCCTGAGGCGGGTTGAAGCTCCAATAGCGCCAGGCGCTGATGGTCGTCAGGGTCGCCCAATCGAACCTGTAGTTGGTTGTAACCGAGACGCCCGCGTTCGTGGTGTGCGTCGCTTCCAGAGAATTGCCGATATCAGCAGTGGGATTGACGGTCGGGACCCAATTCTCCACTCCGCCGAAGCTTCGGAGGTTCGCCATTGCGCTTAGCGCATCGGTCACTTTCGCCTGCTGCGCGACGGTCGTGTTCGGTCCCCAGGAACCCGGACCGAAGAGTCGTGTGATCTCCGTGCTGCCGGCGAGCGCGCTGTCGTTCTCGACTTCCGCATCGCCTTCCACGGTGATGCTGAGACGGTCGGAGGCGTTGATCAGGAATTTCTGGCGGATGCCGTACCGCTCCGTGCTGTTCAGTCGATCTTCGTCGGTGGCGGTGGGAGCGTAGATGTGCTCCGCGGCCGCGGCGGCGGCGAATTGCGAGGAGTACGCGTTCGTCAGCCAGCCGTCCTGATACGTGCCGAAGATGACGGTGCGAAAGGCGATCTTGTCATTGATCGGACCTGTGAAGATCGCCTTGACCTGAGAGAAGCTATAATTGCCGAAGGAAGCCTCCAAGCTCTCCCCCGGCGTGAAGCTGGGTTGCACGGTGGTGATATTGAGGGCGCCGACTTCCGAATTGCGACCGAACAAAGTCCCTTGCGGTCCGCGCAGGACTTCGAAGGAATCTATATCGATAAGGTCCTGCAACGCCATGCCCGGGCGGCCCTGATAGACTCCGTCGAAATAGACCCCGACCATGTTGTCGAGACCGTCGCCGGCCGAAGACGTGACGCCAACACCGCGGATGGCGAGCGAGGTATTGCGCGGATTGCCGATCTGATCGAACAGGCCCGGCGTCTGGGCGGTAATGTCGGACAGGGATATGGTGTTCTTGAGTTCGAGTGTCTTGCCACTCACCGCCTGCACCGATTCCGGGACATCAAGAATGATTTCTTCCCGGTGGCGCGCCGTCACCGTGATTTCCTGAACGGTGTCAGCGCTCGACGCGGCATCCCCATCGGCTTTGGCGACACCCGACAAGGTCAATCCGCCTAGAAGCGCGACCGCCGCGGCGTGCTCGTGGAGAGTCGCTTTTCTCACTTCTACCCCATTCATTGAGTTTCGGCTCTGCCGCTCCCAATGCGCGGATACGCCTATCTATTTAGTAGGAATTAGGGGTCCGATCCGCCGCTGGACAAGCTCCAAAAGCTCCCCCGATGTGTAGAGAATCTGAAAGCTGCACTGGCCGAATTCGTCCCGAGGGCGCGCGGCCAACCCGGCGCGTGACGGTCGACTCTGAGAACACGGGCCCTCCCGGCGTCAGCCCGGGCGGCAGCCGGCGCAGAGTTGGCGACAGCTCGGTCCCGAGAACCCACGGCGCCGCTCGGCGGGCCACCTACTGATCGGCCGATCCCGCGAAGGGGCTTCGCTCCCGTCGCGGAAGCCGTCTAAAAGCCGCGTAGAGACAGCGCTTGGAGGAACCCCGAATGGCCGATTCAGCCGAACCCCTCGCCATCGAGAACTTTCAGGCGGAGGTCGCGGCCTGGTTCGAGGCCAACTTCCCCGCCTCCCTGCGCGGCAAGGGCGCGCTGGCGATGGGCGAAGGGGACGCCGGCGCGCATGAGGCGGATCTCAAGCTCTGGCGCCAGCGGATCGGAGCCAAGGGCTGGGGGACGCCGACCTGGTCCACGGCCTATGGCGGCGGCGGCCTCAACGCCCAGCAGGCGCGGGTGCTCGCGCGCGAGATGGCCCGCATCGGCGCCTTCAATCCGCTGCTGTTCGGCATGGGCGTGACCATGATCGGCCCAACCATCCTCGACTACGGGACCGAGGAGCAGAAGCAGACGCATATCCCGCGGATCGTCCGGGGAGAGGTGCGCTGGTGTGTCGGATATTCCGAGCCCAACGCCGGCTCCGACCTCGCCTCGCTGCAGATGCGCTGCGAAGACGCGGGCGATCATTGGCGGATCAACGGGCAGAAGATCTGGACCTCCGGCGCCGACCGGTCTGACTGGTGCGGCGCGCTTGTGCGCACCGATCCCTCCGCGAAGAAGCACGACGGCATCAGCTTCATGCTCGTCGACATGCATCAGAGCGGCGTCGAAACGCGGCCGATCAAGCTGGTCAGCGGCGCCTCGCCCTTCTGCGAGACCTTCTTCACTGACGCGACTGCGCCGAAGGGAAACCTGCTTGGCCCGCTCAACGGCGGCTGGACGGTGGGCAAGCGCCTGCTGCAGCACGAGCGCGCCAGCCAGACCGGCGCGATCATGGGCGGAGGCCGCGCCAAGCCCCTGGCCGAGATCGCCGGGGCCTACGACGGCGCTACGCAGGACGTGGAGCTGATGGGCCGTATCAACCGCAACGCCATGGACGGGCGTGCGCACGGCCTGACCCTGGAGCGCGCGGCGGCGGAGGCCAAGGGGAACTCCGGCCCCGGCTTCACCCCGTCGATCCTCAAGAACTCGGCCACGGGCGTGGCCCAGGTCCGCGCCGAGCTCACGCTCGAAACCATGGGCGCCCGGGGCCTCGGCTGGGACGGCGAAGGATTTTCCGGTGAGGAACTGGAAGCCGTGAAGGGCTGGCTCTTCGGCAAGGCGATGTCGATCTACGGGGGCTCCGCGGAGATCCAGAACAACATCATCTCCAAGCGGATCCTGGGGCTCCCGGACCCGATCAACAGCACTTCAAACTAGGGACGAATTGAAATGGCCGTTTTGACTGAAGAACAAAGCATGCTGCGCGACGCGGCGCGCACCTGGACGCAGGAAAAGTCTCCGGTGTCCGCCTTCCGCAAGATGCGCGATTCCGGTCTTCCACTGGGCTACGATCCCGCCGCCTTCGCCGAAATGGCCGAGATGGGATGGGCGGGCGTGATCATACCGGAAGCCTACGG
>DATHPX010000282.1:0-2865 GCA_035483335.1 Caulobacteraceae bacterium
ACGCCGCCACTGCACAATCCAAGCTATGATTTCGACGACGCCATCCTGCTGGACGGCGCGATGTTCTTCACCGAGATCGCGCGCCAGCAGCTTGCGGTGAGCAGCGCGTAGTGGGGCGGGGCGTGTCGAAATCCCTGATCACCCAGGGCGCGGCGTTGGCCACGAGTCCGCCAAGAGTTAGCCATAATTTGCTTTACATTCACGCCACATTCTCTTAAGTCCTCCTCGCTTCTAGTATTTTCTACGAGCCGGTTTGGGCGTGTCGCAGATTCACCGAGCGACGGCCTGACCAGAGGGGGACCACCAATGATGATGAAGTTTGCCGGAGCGGCCGCTGCGGCCGCGCTTTGTGCGGCCCTGGGGACCAGCGCCGCCGCCAGCCCAGCCCTGACCCTGACCACGCCTGGGGATACCTACAGCTCGGGCTCGTACACGCTGGGCTTTTCCTTCGAGGTCAGCTCGGCGCAGACGATCGACCAGCTCGGCGTCTATGACGACAGCGGCGCGCCGCTCGCCGCGGACGCTCAGGTCGGCCTGTGGGACGCCTCGGGCGATTTACTCGCCTCCGTGGACGTGCCCGCTTCGGGCGGCTCGCTGGTCGGAGATTTCCGATATGCGAACATCACCCCGTACGCCCTCTCTACCGGCCAAATCTACTATGTGGGCTCCTATCTGAGCAGCGGCGTGGCCTCGTCGTTCAACACTGACGAGTACGGCTCGGGGTCATTCAATCCGCTGATCACGCCGCTGTACGATCAGTGGACCGCCAGCGAGTCGCTCTCATTCCCCAGCCTTTCTGACGGCGATGCCGGCGGGGCCTGGCTCGGCGCCAATTTCAACCTGGCGGGCGGCGTCCCGGAGCCTTCGACATGGGCGATGATGATCCTAGGTCTGGGAACGATCGGGTTTGTCGCCCGCCGGCGACGCCAAGCTTTGGTCGGCGCGGTCTGAGCATCGCCAGAACCAAAGACGCAGGCCGCCCCCTCGGGGGCGGCCTTTTCATTTGGGCCGCGCGAGGCGCGCAAATTCACGGTGGCGCAAAACGATCAGAACGGCTGCCGCGACGATCACCCGCGCGCCTACGCGACGCGGACATCTGGCAGGGCGCCTCGAGAGGGTCCGGCTGGTCTTCGCTGGGGGACTGACTGATACTGCCGGGTCCGATTAAAGGACGACGACATGACCGAGTTCGATCTGGAGAAGACTTATCTCTTCATCGACGGGTCTGGCGGGCTCGTCTCGCAGGCTGTGGGGCCCAACTTCTGGGCTGAGATCGCCGCCAACCCCAATGCCGGAAACACCATGGTCAGCGCCAGTGAGGGGCGCGGCGACTGGGACCGCTGGGAGATGCACCCAAACGGAGCGGAGGTGCTGGTCATACTGCAGGGCGCGCCCCTGGTCTGGCTCGAGCATCCCGACGGCCGCCTGGAAGCGGTCGCCGCGCGGGAAGGATCCACGGTGATCGTGCCCAAAGGCGCGTGGCATCGGGCCGAATGCGCCAAGCCCTACAAGATCCTTTACATCACCCATGGGGCGGGGACGACGCACCGGCCAGTCACCGTCGAGGACAGGGCCCGCGCGAGGCGTCTGGCGAGCGGTGAGTGACGGCACAGTGGCGAAGACCTTCACGCCCCTTCAGACACCGCGCCTGGTGCTGCGGCCGATGGCGCCGGCGGACTGGCCTGCGATCCATCGGTACATGTCGGACGGGGTCGTCACCCGTTGGCTCCCCGAGGGGCGCCTGGACGAGGCGCAGGCGCAGGCTTTCGCCCAGGAGAACGCGGGGCGGTCTGCGAGGGCCCTCGCCGTCATCGAGCGCGAGACGGGCCAGCTCGTCGGCCACATGGTCTTTCATCCGTGGTTCGTCCGCGCCACGCACGAACTCGGGTGGGTCATCTCCTCCGGCCACCAGGACCGTGGCTATGCAACCGAAGCCGCCCGTGCGCTGATGGAGTTCGCCTTTTGCACGCTTCGCAGCCATCGGGTGGTTGCGACGTGTCAACCCGAGAACGCTGCGTCGTGGCGCGTGATGGAGAAGCTGGGCATGCGGCGCGAAGCCCATTTCCGGCAGGCCCTCCACCAGGAGAGCGGCGAGTGGTGGGACGAGTACTTCTACGCGCTGCTGGCGGACGAATACTTCGCTGCTCCGTCGTCATCGACTTGACCGGCTGATCGTCCCCCCGGGTGTTGCTGCTGTCCTCGCGTGCGTTGCGCGTGTCCCTCCGCTAGCGTGGAAGTCGATCCAACACTCGGACGAGCTACATGCGCATCCACAATCTCTATGCCGACGCGGACGGAGACTCGCACTTCCGCGACATCGAGGTCCAATGGGTGCAGGATCTGCCGGGTGGAAGGCTGTCGGAGCGGCGGCCCGTCACCGGCGTGATCTTCCGCGAGACGGCGGGCGACTATGATCTCGACTGGCACTGCGCGCCCCGGCGGCAATACATCGTGAACCTGGACGCGGGCGTGGAGATCACCGCCAGCGACGGCGAGCGGCGGGTGATCGGCGCGGGCGAGGTGCTCCTGGTCGAGGACACGACCGGCAAGGGTCACCTGTCAAAGGCGGTATCCGGACAGGCTCGCCGCTCGATCTTCATCCCGATCGACTGAGGGTTCCCGCCGCCGGCGATGGGGGCTTGAAGGGGGTAGCTCCCATACCGGTATAGGCTCCCACCTTTTCCCGCTCTCGGTCAGAACTAACCTCTTCGAATCGCATAAGGAGTCGAGTCATGGCCAAGCTGGACGGCGCAAAGGTGGTGGTGATCGGCGGCGCATCGGGCGTCGGCTTTGCGGTGGCCGCGGCGGCGCTTGAGGCCGGCGCCGACGTCGTCGTCGGCTCCAGCCAGGCCCCGCGTATCGAAG
>DATHPX010000283.1:0-58184 GCA_035483335.1 Caulobacteraceae bacterium
GCCAACACGAAGAAGAGCGCATAGGTGGCGTAAAGGAAAACCGAGACAAAGGTGAAGAGCCGCTCGACCGAGTCATTGCCGAAGGTCACCACCAGGGTGATCGCGCCCATCAGCAACAGCGACCCCACGACCGGCGGAGCGCTCGCGAGTCCGGAGACGATCGCTCCTGCCGCCGCGGCGAACACCGCAAGGATCACGATCATCGACCCCACATAAGTGACCTCGAACAGCGGCCAGAGAGGCCCGAGCAACCGCTTGAAGAAGGTTCGGTAGTCGCGGCTGCCGGTCTGCAGCGCGAACAGGAACGTCAGGCAGCAGACCGCGCTCCACACGGCGGCGGCCACCGCCATGCCAAGCAGCCCTCCCTTCGGGCCGCTGGGCATGAAGAAAGCGGCGAGCTCACGGCCTGTGGCATAGCCCCCGCCGATCACCACCGCCTTGAAGGCGAAGCCCGGAAGGATGAGCCGCCGGAATATGTCCCGCTTCATTCCTTGAGCGCCTCTGAGCCGGCGAGGCGCGAGGCGACTGGGGTCAGGCGGCAAGGATGAGGACGGGGTATCACGTCGCCGGGCTAGCCGACGCGCTCACGAGCGACAAGGACGACCGCCCGGTCCTCACGGCGCCTTGGTCGGTCCGGCTCCTTCGACGTGAGGTTGACGGCCCGCCCAGGCCCAACTGGCGATCTTCCAGTTTCCGCCTTCGCGGCGCAGGGCGAACACCATGCGGGCTGTCTCGGCCGTCCGCTTGTCGTCCTGCTTGTAGGTCTCGGTCGCGGCGGCGACCACATAGGCGGTGTCCCCCTCCGCCTGGGCCACGATCGGATCTCCCAGTTTCACCTTGCCGCCGGTGATGTGTCCCGCCTTGTTCGCCGCTGCATAGTCGGCGGCCCACTGCTTCATGGCGTCCGGACCGCTCCAGGCGTGAGGTGGGAACTCGTCGATGAAGCTGGGCGAAGCCGTCAGAGTCTTGGCCGCGGCGCTGATATCGTTGCGGTCCAGGGCCGCAATGAACTCGCGCGGCGCCGCCATCAGTTCATCAGATGTTGCGGCAAATACGGTCGGCGCGCCGAGGGCCACGGCCAGCAGGGCCACAAGAGCTGTCTTCATATTTCGCCTCCCCAAGAAGAGGCGATGGGGACATGGAATTGTCAGGCTTGCAAGGCCGCCACGGCGCGGGCGCAGACACCATCCGGGTCGGCGCGATAGGCAAGCAGCCAGTCGCAGAACGCAGGTACGCCAACCGATGCGGGGGTCGCCGGCCGAAAGCCGGTCAGCGCTTCGAGCAGATCGGCGGAGGCGAAGGTCGAGGCCATGTCTCCTGCCTGCATCGGCGCCAAGGCGACCTGCGCGCGACGGCCAAGCGCCTCCTCGAGGATCGCCAGGAAGTCCATCAGGGGCACAGGCGAGCCGCCGCCGATGTTGACAGCGCGCCAGGGCGCGCCAGGGCTCAGGGAATCCGCAGGGCCGATGGGCCGCCCGGGCTCTGGAGCGAGAGCCGCCAGCCGAACCACGGCCTCGACGAGGTCGTCGACATAGGTGAAGTCCCGCTCCATCCGACCCTCGTTGAAGAGTTGGATCGGGCGTCCCTCGAGGATCGCCTCGGCGAAGCTGAACAAGGCCATGTCGGGGCGCCCCCACGGCCCATAGACAGTGAAGAAGCGGAAGGCGGTCGTGGGGATGCCCCAGACGTGCGCATAGGCGTGGGTCATCGCTTCGCCAGCCTTCTTGGTCGCGGCGTAGAGGCTCAGCGGGTGATCCGCGGCGTCGGTCTCACGGAACGGCGCCTGCAGGTTCGCGCCATAGACCGAGCTCGTGGAGGCGAACAGGAAATGGCGGACGCCATGCTTGCGCGCGACCTCCATCACATTGAACGTGCCGGTCAGATTCGCATCCACGTACTCGCGAGGCGCTTCGAGGCTGTGGCGGACACCGGCCTGAGCGGCGAGGTGGACAATGATCTCCGGCTCGGCCTCTTGCGCCGCCCTCTGCAGCGTATCCGCATCCTCGAGCCGCAAAATCTCGGCGCGGAAGTTCGGGCGGCTCTCCAGCACGCTATGCCGCCGCCGCTTGAGTTCGACGTCGTAATAGGGCGTCAACCCATCGACGCCGGTGACCTGGTGGCCGTCGGCGAGCAAGCGCTTTGCGAGGTGGAAGCCGATGAAGCCGGCCGTGCCGGTGACGAGGATGCGCACGGCGCCAAGCGTTCCCAAAACCCGCCAACAGCCCCTGCCCCGGCGGCGCCGACGATCTAGCACCGCCTCACGGCGAGCGCCTAATCGGCGAGAAGACCCTCGAGCCGCTCCACGGCCTCCAGAAAGTCGGCCTTGAAGTCCTGCACCACCTGCCCGGCCGGCCGGACCGAGTCCACAAGGCCCACGCCCTGGCCGACGAAATAGGTGACCATCTCGCGCGCCTTCACATTGCCGGCCGCCGCCGCTCGGTCGGCCGAGCGAAGGGCGTTCTCGCTGACCAGGCTCATCAGCGGCATGGGGAGCGCCCCGGGGCTGGAAGGGTCCCGCTCCCAGGCCTCCGTCCACGACGAGCGGAGCTGGCGAGCCGGCTTGCCGGTCCGCACCTTCGTCCGCACGGCGTCGCGGGAGGACGCTTCGATCATCTTTTCACGGAAGATCTCGCTGGTTTCCGCCTCGGGCGTGGCGAGCCAAACCGAGCCTGTCCATGCGCCCGCGGCGCCCATGGCCATGCAAGCCGCCATCTGGGCGCCGGTCATGATGCCACCTGCAGCGAGGACCGGCACGTTGCGGATAGGCTTGATCGCCTTGATGACCTCCGGGATGAGCACCATCGTCGTCACCTCGCCGCAGTGACCGCCCGCCTCGGTCCCCTGGGCGACGAGGATGTCGACGCCGGCGTTCACCTGGCGGATTGCGTGCTCCTTGGCGCCGACGAGAGCCGCGACCGGGACGCCGTGGCGGTGACCTTCTTCGATCATCTCAGGCGGGGGCACCCCCAGAGCGTTGGCGATCAGGCGGATCGGATGCTCGAAGGCGGCGTGAAGCACCGCCAAAGCGTTGTCGGGGTCGAACGGCTGAGGCGCGTCCTCGCGCACCGCACGCTCGGCGAGATCAACGCCCGCCTTGCCTAGCAGGTCGCGGGCGAAGTCGCGGTGCTGGTCGGGCACGCGGGTCCGCAGGCTGTTGTAGGTGACGTTGTGCTCGCCCGCGGTGGCCATGTTCTCAGGGATCAGCACGTCGAGGCCGTAGGGCTTTCCATCGACGTGATCGTCGATCCACTTCAGTTCCTGACGGATCGACTCGGGCGAGTGTCCGGTGGCGCCCAGGACGCCGAAGCCCCCGGCGCGGCTGACGGCAGCGACCACGTCCCGGCAGTGGCTGAAGGCCAGCAGGGGGAACTCGATCCCCAGCATCTCGCAAATGGGCGTCTTCATGCGGTCGGCTCCTTCAGCCGGGCGGGTTCGAACGTCTGCAAGATCGCACGCCCTTCGGCGTCCGGCGTCATCGAGACTCGCGCGCCGAGCGGCTCCTCGGCGGCCATGCGTCGCGCGAGTGTTCCGTCCGCACGGTCTGTGCGGGCCACGAACCGCGCTCCGCCGTCTCGAAGCGAGCCGACGACGATGCCCACAGGCTCGGGACGCGCAAAGTCGATGGTGTAGGTCTCCACGATGCCATCGCCGACTCCCGGAGCCGTGGGCGGCGTCGGCCAAGCGTCCACCTCCGCCTGCAGGTCGGCGTCATCGAACGTGGGGGAACGCGCGGGCTGGGTGGAATAGACGCCCACGGAATACTTCGAGAGGAAGCCGCCATTGGCCGTGACCATGCCCATGGCGCCGGGCCTGGCGCGCAGGGCGTGCGCCATTTGGGCGATGCCATGCATCGAATAGTTGTTTCCCGCCCCTCCGAAGTACGGCAGCCCGCCGGTGACCGTCAGAGGTCGAGGATCGTCTGCAGCCATGCCCAAGCCATCACGGACATTGAACACGGCGATCGGGAAGCAGCTGTAGAGGTCGAACAGGTCGATCTTCTCGGCCCCCACCCCGGCCCGGTCCAGGGCGCGCCTTGCCGCCATCACCGAGGCTGGGCTGACCGAGAGGTCCTGTCGCTCGATCGGCGTGCGCTCCCTGACATCGGCCGCGCCGTGGAGATAGACGAAGCGATCGTCCGGCACGCCCAGCTCGCGCGCCCGGCGCACGGACGTCAGCAGGACGGCCGCGCCCTGGTTCGTCTGGTCACGCGCCACCATGCGCCGCGGAAAGGGGTCGGAGGTGAGCCGGTTAGGCCCGGTCACGGTCGCCAACTCTTCCGCAGTGTAAATCTCCCGGGACATTGCGTGGGGATTGGCGGCTGCGATGCCGGTGAACGGGGCGAACAGCCGCCCCATCTCGAGCGCATAGGCTTCCCGCGAGAGGCCGAGCCGGGCCCGGCGGGCGTTTTCGAACAGGGCGTAAACAGTGATCGGCGTGCGCCCATCATGACGGCCGAGTTCGCCGGTAATCAGCGCCTCGCCATAGCCGCGATCCTCGAGTTCGCCTCCCACCTCCTCCGACCAATCGCGCTTTTCGCCCCGCGAGGCGAGGTGGCGGATCGTCGAGATCGCCTCAGCCCCGCACAGGAGCGCCATCTCCGCCTCGCCCTTGGCGATGGCGCGGGCGAACTCGTTGACGAGGTGCTGGGGCCCCTGCCCGCCCACCGGCTCGAGGATGGCCCGCGCGGGGTTCGCCCCGATCCGCTTCGCCACGGCGCGCGGGAAATTGTCGGAGCGGCCAAACGGCGCCTCCGCCCGTGGGGAAGAGGTCTCGAATTGGCGCACGGCGGCGACGACATCGATGTGCGGGGCCAGGGGTTCGCGAGCCCCGGCGTCAGCCAGCGCCGCCGCGGCGGCGGCTCCGGCGAGGTCTGCCGGCGATAGTCCCCGCCACGTCGGCTCGTCGATCCGCTCCGACGCCTCGCCCACTCCGATCAGGACCGGAACCCTGTCGTCCACGCGCTCGCCTCCGTTACTTCTCCCTTCCCCTTCGCGCGCTCGGAGGGGCCTGTCGAGCCTGACGTAAGGGGAAGGCGATCGACAATCAGCGCTTGAGCCAGCGACCCGCGAGGAGGCCTGAGCCGATCCAGATTACCGCGGCGACGATCAGCAGGAGGATCGGGAGCAGGCTGCGGCCGCCGAGCGCGGCGATCACTGAGCTTCCGGCGAAAGCCGTGAGGAGGATCTTCGGCAGGATGCCAATCGCCGTGCCTGCGGCGAAATCGGTCAACCGCACGGCTGAAACGCCGGCCGCCATGTTGACCACCACGAACGGCGCGAGCGGGGCGAGGCGTATGGCTAGGCTGGCGATGAAGCCGTTCCTGGCGATCGTCGCGAGGATTCGCGTGATCGTCTCACCGTGCAGCCGCTTCAAAAGGTTGGCGCCCCACGCCCGGCCGAGGCCGAAGCCGACCAGCGCGGACACCATGGTTCCGACCCAGCTGTAGACGGCGCCCAGCGTTGGTCCGAAGGCCGCCACCGCGGCCGCTATCAGGACGAACTGCGGCACGCCCAGGAAGGCCAGGGCGGCGAATGCGGCGACGGCGACAGGAAGCGCCCAAGGTCCGCGCGCGGCCGCCAGCCACGCCTTCGCCGTGGCCGCCCCCGAGAGCCCAAGAAGACCGGCGCCGAACAGAAAGATCAGGCCGACGCCGCCGAACAGGACGAAGGCGATGGTTGCGGCGCGCCAGTCCGCCGGTCGCCGCGCGGCTATGCGAGCCTCACTCGAAGACCGCCCCGGTCCGCTGGCCGGGCAGGTTGAGGCCCGGCATCTCCCGCTTGGGCAAGGCCGCGAGAGCGGAGCTTGCGGCCGCGGAATCGAAGCCGGCGAGGATCCGATCAAAGCGTGCGGCGACGGCGGCTTTGAACTCGGGGTGGGTGAAGACATAGAGCTCGTCGGCTTTCACCGCCTCGGCCACGCGATTTCCGACGGCCTGGGCGTCGATGCCGCTCAGCACGGGCGAAGGCGGCGCGTCTGCGGGCGGCGCGGGCCGATCGTCGGGCCCGTAGGACTCGGTCCGGTTGCGGCGGCTCTCGTGGATTCGGGTCTTCACGAAGCCCGGGCAGAGGATAGACATCCCAACGCCCCGAGGCGCGAGTTGTTGGGCCCAGCCCTCGCTCATGCCCAGCACAGCGTACTTCGTGGCGCAGTACGGCTCCATGCCGGGCGGGCTGACGAGACCCGCCATCGAGGCGGTGTTGACGAAATGGCCGCCCTCGCCGTGGCTCAGAATTAGCGGCGTGAAGATCTCCATGCCGTAGACGACGCCGTAGAGGTTGACGTCGATCACCCAGTTCCAATCCCGCTCCGACACCTGACCGAGCATGCCCCCGGCGCCGACGCCCGCATTGTTGCAGACCACGTGGACTTTTCCGAAGCGGGCGATCGTCTCCAAAGCGGCCGCCCGGAGGGAATCACGCCGCGTCACATCAGCGACCACGCCTTCGGCCTTCACCTGAGCGGCGCGTAGCTCCTCGACCGCCATCTGCAGCGCCTGGGACTCGATGTCAGCGATCATGACCGACATGCCCTCGCGGCCGAAAGCCCGCGCCATGGCGAGGCCGATACCGCTGGCGCCCCCCGTAATGAAGGCCACCTTGCCCTTGAGATCCTGCATGCGCGCCTTCCTTGCCGTTTCCCGATCCGGCTATCCGCGTGCACGCCGGCGCCGTCAAGCCGACCGCTTGTCGATCTTCCGGCTCCCGATTTGTTGCGCTGCAACGAGGGGAGTCCTAAGACGCGGCCGTTCCCCTCCCCTTCGAAGAACGACCGATGTTCCAACAGTCGACGACACTCGCCCGCGTGAAGCCTTCCGCCACGAACGCCGCCTCCGCCAAGGCGCGCGCGCTCAAAGCCGAGGGTCGGAACATCATTTCTCTCGACGTGGGCGAGCCGGATTTCGACACTCCGGAGAACGTCCGCGAGGCGGGCATCCGAGCCATCCGCGAGGGCAAGACCCGCTATACGGACGTGGACGGCACGCCTGAGCTGAAGGCCGCGATCTGCAGCAAGTTCAAGCGCGAGAACGGGCTGACCTATGCGCCTTCGCAAATCAACGTCTCGCCGGGCGGCAAGGCGGTGATCTTCAACGCCATGGTGGCGAGCCTGAACCCCGGGGACGAGGTCGTGATCCCCGCCCCCTATTGGGTCAGCTATCCGGACATGGTCCTGCTCGCGGGCGGGACGCCGGTCTTCGCCCCGACAACCGAAGCGGACGGTTTCAAGCTGCGGCCCGAGGCGCTGGAGGCGGCGATCACGCCAAAGACGAAGTGGCTGATCCTCAACTCCCCTTCCAACCCCACCGGCGGAGCCTACCCCCGCGCCGAGCTCAGGGCGCTGGCGGACGTACTGCTGCGCCATCCGCAGGTTTGGATCCTCACGGACGACATGTACGAGCACCTGGTGTTCGGTGACTTCGAATTCTCCACCATCGCGCAGGTCGAGCCGTCGCTCTACGAGCGCACCCTGACGATGAATGGCGTATCGAAATCCTACGCCATGACCGGCTGGCGCATCGGCTATGCGGGCGGTCCCGAGGCCCTGATCACCGCCATGCGCAAGGTCATGAGCCAGACGACCTCGAACCCCTGTTCGATTTCCCAGGCGGCGGCTGTAGAAGCGCTCAACGGGCCGCAGCACTTCATCAAGCCAAACGCCAAGGTGTTCGAGCAGCGCCGCGACCTGGTGGTCTCCATGATCAATCAGGCCCGCGGCCTGACCTGCGCGACGCCAGAGGGCGCCTTCTACGTCTATCCGTCCTGCGCCGGGGTCATCGGCCGTCGCGCCCCGAGCGGGCGGACGATCGGCTGCGATCGCGAGTTCGCCGAGGAACTGCTGGAAGCCGAAGGCGTGTCGGTGGTGTTCGGCGAGGCCTTTGGGCTCTCGCCTTTCTTCCGCATCAGCTACGCCACCTCCGAGGCGCTGCTGGAGGACGCCTGCAGCCGGATCCAGCGCTTCTGCGCGTCCCTCGACTGAGGCACACTCGGCCGCTCTGGAGGTCGAACCGATGAACGACGTCGTGAACCTGAGGGCGGCGCGAAGGGCGAAAGCCAGGGCCGACAGCAAGAAACAGGCGGCTGCGAACCGCGCCGCCTTCGGTCGCACCAAAGCCGACAAGGCCACCGACGCCGCGGCGAAGGAACGGCTGGATCGCGCGCTGGACCAGGCGCGCCGGGAGCCTTGAGCGGCCTCGTCAAACGCTCGCTGCTGGTCGCCGGACACTCTACGTCCGTGGCGCTCGAGCCGGAGTTCTGGACCGCCCTGGATGCGATGGCCGCCCGTCGCGGCGTGCCCCTGAGCGCCCTCGTCGCTGAGATAGACGCCGCCCGCGCCGGACGTCCGCTCGCCTCAGCCTGCCGCGTCGCCGCGCTAGGCTTCGCTCAGGCTGGCGACGACTAGATTCGCAGCGCTAGCCGGCAGGGCGCGTGCTGCATATGTTCCGCGCATGACTCGGACTCGCCACGCGTGAGCGACTTACCCTCCCCCCGCATATCTGACCTCGCACGCGTGGCGGCGGGACCAGACCTGCTGTCCGGTCTCAATCCCGAGCAGCGCGAGGCGGTGGAGAGCCTGGACGGTCCAGTGCTCGTACTGGCGGGCGCAGGCACTGGGAAGACGCGCGTGCTGACCCATCGGCTGGCGCATATCCTCAGCACCGGGCGCGCACGGCCGTGGGAGCTTCTGGCCGTCACCTTCACCAACAAGGCTGCGCGCGAGATGCGCACGCGCATCGAGGAGCTTGTCGGACCGACTTCGGAGGGGCTGCGCTGGCTCGGCACCTTCCACTCGATCGCCGCGCAAATCCTGCGCCGTCACGCCGAACTGGTGGGCCTGAAGTCCAGCTACACGATCATCGATGTCGACGACCAGGAACGGCTGATCAAGCAGTTGCTGACGGCCGAGAACATCGATCCGAAGCGGTGGACGCCGCGTCACCTCGCCGGCCTGATCGACCATTGGAAGAACCGCGGCTGGACGCCCGCGGCCGTGCCCGAGCACGAGGGGGCGCATTTTGCCAACAACCGCGGCAAGAGCCTGTACGCCCAGTACCAGGAGCGCCTGCGGATCCTCAACGCCTGCGATTTCGGCGACCTGCTGCTGCACAACATCGCCATCTTCACCGGCCACGCAGACGTGCTGGAGACCTACCACCAGCGTTTTCGATACCTGCTCGTCGACGAGTACCAGGACACCAACGTCGCCCAGTACCTGTGGCTGCGCCTGCTCGCTCAGAAGAGCCGCAACCTGTGCTGCGTGGGCGACGACGACCAGTCGATCTACGGCTGGCGCGGGGCGGAGGTGGACAACATCCTGCGCTTCGAACGCGACTTCCCCGGCGCCAAGGTCATTCGCCTCGAGCGCAACTACCGCTCGACATCACACATCCTCGCCGCGGCCTCGGGCCTGATCTCCGCCAACCGCGACCGGCTGGGAAAGACGCTTTGGACCGAAGCGGAAGGCGGGACGAAGGTCCAGGTCAGCGGCGTGTGGGACGGCGAGGCCGAGTCGCGCCTCGTCGCCGAAGGGATCGAACGCTGGCGGCGCGCCGGCCGACGCTATCGCGACACCGCGATCCTGGTGCGCGCCTCCTTCCAGATGCGGGCTTTCGAAGAGCGCTTCGTCCTGCTGCAGATTCCGTACACGGTGGTCGGCGGCCCGCGGTTCTTCGAGCGCGCCGAGATCCGCGACGCCCATGCCTATCTGCGCCTCGTTCAGTCCGCGGACGACGACCTCGCCTTCGAGAGGATCGTCAACACACCACGGCGGGGCCTGGGCGAGACCACGGTCCAGAAACTGCTGACCCTGGCCCGCGAACGCGGGGTGTCGGCCTCCTCGGCGGCGACGGACCTGGCCTTCAGCGACGAGCTGGCCCCGCGCACGCGGACGGCCCTGGCGAACTTCCTGCGCGACCTGGAGCGCTGGCGCGGACGCATCGACGACACCCACCACGCGCGGCTGACCGAGACCATCCTCGAGGAAAGCGGCTACGTGGACGCCTTGCGGCTCGACAAGGGACCGACCAGCCAGACACGGCTGGAGAACCTCAAGGAGCTCGTGCAGTCGATGGGCGCCTTCGAGAGCCTGTCGGCCTATCTCGAGCACGTCTCGCTGGTGATGGACCTGGATCGCGGCGCAGGCGAGGACGCCGTGCAGATCATGACCCTGCACTCCGCCAAGGGCCTGGAATTTCCGCTCGTCTTCCTGCCCGGGTGGGAAGAAGGCGTGTTCCCGAGCCAGAGGAGCCTCGACGAGTCCGGGTCCAAGGGCCTCGAGGAAGAGCGCCGGCTGGCCTATGTCGGCCTCACACGCGCGCGCGAAGAGGCGAGGATCATCTTCGCCGCGAACCGTCAGGTCTATGGCCGATGGACCAGCCAGCTGCCCAGCCGGTTCGTCGATGAGCTACCCGCCGCGAACGTCGAGGCAAGCTCCGAGACCGGCTACTACGGAGGAGGTCCCGGACTGCGCGAGGGCCCAACGCGCTGGGACGAGACCAACTACGGCTCCGGCTACGACAGTCCGGGATGGCGGCGAGCCCAGGCGCGCGGCTACGCCGGCGGCCCACCCGGCCGCACCCAGGTGATCGAGGGAGAAGGTCGTCTCGTCGCGGTGTCCGACCCGGACTCACCGAGCGCCTACGCTCGCGGCGACCGCGTGTTCCACCAGAAATTCGGCTATGGCCGCGTGACGGCGGTGGAAGGCAACAAGCTCACGGTCGCCTTCGACGCGGCGGGCGAGAAGCGCGTGATCGACAGCTTCCTCACGCCCGCCGGATAAATCAGCACGGAGCGCGGACGTCCTCGTCCGCTTTTTCTGTGCAGATCCGCCGCGGTTCAAGAAGTGAAGGAAGAGCGGACGAGGACGTCCGCGCTCCGAAGGCTCAGCCCTCCAGGTCCTCCGCGAGGATCGGCATCTCGAACATGAACGAGCCGTCCTCGTCCTCGTCCTGGTAGACAACGCCGATATGTTCACCACGCACCTCGACTTCGGCAGAGTCTTTCTGCTTCGGGCGGGCCTTCAGCTGGATGTGCGGGTTGCCGAACGTGCGCTTCAGGTGCGCTTGAATTCGGTCGATGTCCTTCTGGTCCAAATCGGGGCTCCGAGGGTAAGCGCGACGAGAGAGGGAGCCTTATTGGGCCGCCGCGCCCGAAGCAACGGCAAGCGTACGCTCACTCGCCCATGATCTCGGCGGCCAACGTGTGGTCCATGGTCCGCGCGGGCTCCTCGCACGTGGGGCAGCGCACCAGGCGAGCAGGAACGCCGGCCGCAGTGCAGCCGGCCGGCACCGGGATGAGCACCACCGAGCCGGAGGCGATCTTCGCATTGTCGCCGATGGTGATGTTGCCCAGCACCTTGGCCCCTGCGCCGAGAAGCACGCCATTGCCCACCTTCGGATGGCGATCCCCGCGCTCCGCGCCCGTGCCGCCCAGGGTGACGCCGTGCAGCATGGAGACATCACGGCCGACGCGAGCCGTCTCGCCGATGACGATGCCGGTGCCGTGATCGAAGAAGGCGCCCTCGCCGATCTCGGCCGCGGGATGGATGTCGACCTGGAACAGCTCTGACATCCGGCTCTGGAGATAGAAGGCCAACGACTCGCGTCCCCGCACCCACAGCCAGTGCGCGACGCGGTGAGTCTGAAGGGCCTGGAAGCCTTTGAAATGGAGGAAGGGCTGGATGTAGCCCTTGCAGGCGGGATCCCGCTCGTACACCGCCTGGAGGTCGGCCTCAGCGTCGGCGACCATGCAGGGATCGGTGGAATAGGCCTCCTGTGCGACCTCGCGAAGGCTCATCGCCCTCAGCTCCTGGTCGCCCAGTTTGCGCGCGAGTTGATAGGAGAGCGCGCTCGCGAGTTCCGAATGGGAGAGGATGACGGCGTTGACCAACGAGGCGAGACTGGGTTCGTCGCGCGCGACGGCCTGCGCTTCCGCCCTCAGAGCGCTCCAGACCCTGGACAAAGGCTCGAGATCCACGACTTCCAGATGTTGCGCCATGCGCCCGCTCCCGCCGACACCGCCTTAACACGGCCCCCGAGGACCCCGATATGGGTCCACCCGCGCCGGAAGGCCAGAGCGTCGCGGCGACCGGTTGCGTTCGATATGCTTTCGATATATCCGATAAGGGCTCACAAGGAACCTCCCCGTGCAAATCCTGCGTGATTCACCGACTTTCGGCGAGCCACTTCCCGTCGAGCCTTCGCCCCACACCATCGCCTTCCTCGGCCGACGTCGCTCCGCCTCCGCGGTCACCCTGCAGGCGCCGGCGCCAAGCGAGGACGAGCTGCGCGCTCTGCTCACCCTCGCCACCCGCGTCCCCGATCACGGGAAACTCGCGCCCTGGCGATTCATCGTCCTCTCCGGAGAGGCAAAGAGGGGCTTCGTGGCGCGTCTTGAGGCCGTCGCCGCGGCCCGACCGGATGGGGGTCAGCTGATCGCGAAACTGGAGAAGCTGCGCGTGCCGCCGCTCAGCGTCGCGGTCGTCTCGAAACTCGTCCCAGGGAAGATTCCCGAGTGGGAGCAACGACTGTCGGCAGGCGCGGTGTGCACCCTGATGCTGGTGGGGGCCCAGGCCATGGGATACGGCGCCAACTGGATCACCGACTGGTACGCTTATGACACCGAGGCGGGCGACGTCCTGGGCCTCGGTCTGGATGAGCGCGTGGCGGGCTTCATCCATCTTGGCACGCCTTCCGAACCGCCGCTCGAACGCGTCCGCCCCGATATCGCGCCGCTCGTGGAGACATGGCGCCCTTGACGGCGAAGGCGGCAGGCGTCCGGCGGATCGTCGTTCTAGGGTGCGCCGGAGCGGGGAAGACGACGTTCGCGCGCCGCCTCGGCGAACGGATCGGAGCCCGTCACCTGTGTTTGGACGACCTCTGGGGCCGAGAGCTGGTCCCTGACGACGTCCCCGCCTTCCGCACCCTGATGACGGACCTTCATGCAGGAGAGAGCTGGGTCAGCGATGGCAACTACGCCCGCGCCAGCTTCGACCTGCGCCTGCCGCGGGCCCACGTGGCGATCTGGCTGGAGCGGCCGCGCCTCGCCTGCGCCGCTCGGGCGGTGCGCCGGACCTTTCGGCCCGGCGAGGCCCACACCGTGCAGAGGCTACCCCAGGCGCTACGGTTCATCTGGGGCTTCGATCGCCGCAATCGGCCGCTCATCGAAAGCATGATCGCCGAGCTGGCGCCGGATCTGCCCGTTGTACGGCTGAAGTCCGACCGCCAGGCCGACGATCTCATCGCCGCCTGGAACCCCCCGGTCAGCGCCTGACCAGGCCCTCGGGAAGTTCCGGCCAGTGGCCGTCGACATCGTACCAGCTCGACGCATCCGACCGCCAAATGTGCCACTGCCGATCCGCCGTCATGGGCGTGTCGAGACAGCCGAGGCGGAGCATCACCTGGTCGCTGTCCTGGCGTTCCGCGACGACCTGGGAGCCGCAGGTCCGGCAGAAATAGCGGAGCTTGCCTGGGGAGGATTCATAGGCCGTCAAGAGATCCTCGCCGCGTGTCCATCGGAAGGCCTTGCGCGGGACGGAGGTAATGCTGGAGAAGGCGCTGCCATGCGCCTTGCGGCAGGTTTGGCAGTGGCAGTGGACAATTCCCTGGGCCTCGGCGTCGGCCTCATAGGCGACGGCCCCACACAGGCAGCTCCCCTCAAGCATCGGGCTTGCTCCTATCGGCCTCTGTAGCCGTCCACGCCCTGATCCGGGATCCACAGTCCCTCCGGCGCCGGGCCGCTCTGCCAAAAAACATCGATTGGGATACCGCCGCGCGGATACCAATACCCTCCGATCCGCAGCCACTTCGGCTTTGCCACCTCGACCAGTCGCCGTCCGATCGTGAGCGTACAGTCCTCGTGGAAGGCGCCATGATTGCGGAAGGCGCCGAGGTAGAGCTTGATCGACTTGGACTCGATCAGCCACTCGTCGGGCGCATAGTCGATGACGAGCCGTGCGAAGTCAGGCTGGCCGGTCACCGGGCACAGCGAGGTGAACTCGGGGGCGGTGAAGCGGGCGAGGAAGAGCTGGCCGGCCTGCGGATTGGGGACCCGCTCGAGCACAGCCTCGTGGGGATTGGAGAAGCCGCGGACCTCGTGGCCGAGCTGGGTCAGATGAAGATCGCTCATGACGGGTATTTAGAACGCGCGGGCGTCCGGGACGAGCGGCTTGGCCTTCAGCCGGCTTTGGGGTTGAAGGGAGCCGGACAGCAGGAGGAAGCCTCATGGCCGGTAAGGACTTCGAAGGCGCAGTGGTGGTGGTGACGGGCGCTTCGACGGGGCTCGGGCGGGCCATCGCCGTGGAGACCGCCGAACGCGGCGCCGCCGTTGTGGTGGTCAACTTCGCCTCGAACGGGGCCGAGGCGGAAGAAACAGCGCGGCAGGTGGAGGCCAAGGGCGCCAAAGCGTCTGTCGTCCAGGGGGACGTCGCCGACGACGCCGGATGCGCCGCCATCGTCGCGGCTGCGGCGCCGCACGGGCGCATTGACGCCCTCTTCAACAACGCCGGGACGACCGTCTTCGCCAACAATCACGCCGACCTGGACGCGGTCTCAGGCGACGACTTCCTTCGCCTCTACAAGGTCAATGTGATCGGCGCCTACCAGATGATCCGCGCCGCCCGGACCCTGCTCGAAGCCGGCTCTGCGCCGGGCGCCGTGGTCAACACCGCCTCGATCGCCGCCGTCCTGGGCATCGGCAGCTCTGTTCCCTACGCCGCCTCGAAGGGGGCCCTGGTGACCATGACCCTGTCCCTCGCCCGCGCCCTGGCGCCGAAGATCCGTGTCAATGCGATCTGCCCAGGCTTCATCGACACGCCCTGGTTTGGCCGGGCGATGCCCGAAGACCGCCTCCAGCGGATGCGCGAGGGCGTTGCGGCGGGCACGCCGCTGAAGGTCGCCTCCACGGCGGAAGACATCGCCGGCGCAGCGGTCTTTCTGGCGTCCCCGGCGGCGCGCCACATCACCGGCGAAGCCCTCATCGTCGATGCGGGGACCCACCTGGGCTACGCGCCGCTGACGATGCGCTGAACCCTCACCAAGGGGTGATCAGCCTACAGACGAATGTGCGCTAGACCATCGTCTTGAACATGAGGGTGATCCGCATGTCCGGGCAGGCGCGCGACACGCCGCGGGCGACGTGCGGAATAATCCCTGGGAACACCACCAGCCGGTTTGGCTTGGGATAGACCGAGGCGATGATCTCCTGTTCGGAATCGTCGAAGAAGACCGTCTCGCCTGCGTAATTCGGCTTCCACGACAGATGCGGATAGTAGATCGCCGTGTAATGGGTGGCGATATTGCTGTCCCGGTGCAGCCCTCCCTCCGACCCAACCGGATAGCCGTTGGCGTAGCAGCGCGTGAGCTTGTGTCCCCGCAACTGCTCGGCCTTCAGCCGACGCCACAGGCTTGCCACCAGGGGCGCGGTCTTTTCCAGCGTCGTCTCGAAGGCGGCAGGATCGACAGCCTCGCGTCCGTCTATGACAACGCCGGCGAAGTGCTTGTACAGGTAGCGGCTGCCCTCGACGTCTGAGAAGGCTCCGTAAGCCCACCCTGGGCCCTTCAGGAACGTGAGCAGCGCCTTCTGTTCATCAGGCGGGAGGAGCCCGTCGTGAGCCAGGACGCCCGCAGGCGCTGTCGGCGGCGGGGTTGGAGCGGCGATGCGCTCGTTGAGCGTCGCAGCACGCGGCGCAGGCGCCCTGAGAAGGGTGGCGGGGCCGCCAGTCGTTACGCTCACAAATCAACTCCGGTGCAAAGGGCGAGTATCGCTCTATCCCGCAACGATCAAACTCGAAAAGCTGTCAGATCGCTGCAGCAACTATATTTCGATCTCTCGGGAGACTTCAACCACATTTGCTGCCGGGAGGTTAAAGCGATCGAATGTTTTTACGGCGTTTCTAAACAAAAAGCCGAATAATGGGAGCTGCCACGCAGGGACACAGGATCCCTGGGGTCGGCGTATCACCATGTCACGCGCGCCAAAGAAGATCGCATTGTCGATGTCGACTCCCGGTCTCAAGTCCTGGATCCGGTTGAGCGTCGCCTTAAGGTCCGGCACTTCCACGAAGCCGAAGTGAACCGTGACGTGGCACAGGCCGTCGCAAAGCATTTGGACGGCGCAGCGCTCGGCGTCGGGGATGCGGGGTTGCGGTTCGAACACGACCGTGAGCGCCAGGACGTGCTCCTGCAAGGCGCCCGCGAACCTCACATGGTCCGTGACGATCGATGGCACGCCATCGCCCTGGCGGGTGAGGAAGACGGCTGTGCCGGGAACGCGCGGAACGCCGCGCATCAGGCTCTGGAACTCCGGAACCGTCATCGCAGTGCGCACCGCCGTTGCGCGGACGGCGTCAGCCCCAGTTCGCCAGGTGGCCATGAGGCCGAACAGAAGACCGCCAAGGGTCAGGGGAAGCCAACCGCCGTCCACGACCTTCAGCAGGTTCGCGCCAAAGAAGGCGGAGTCCACCACCAGGAAGATCCCGCCCGCGCCGACAACCAGAGGCAGCGGCCACTTCCACACCCTCAGCATGGCTGCGATAAGCAGGAAGGTCGTGAGCAGCATGGTGGTCGACACCGCCGCGCCATAGGCGGCGGCCAGCTTGTCGGAGCTGTGGAACGCCACGGTGATCGCCAAGGTCGCGATCATCATCAGCCAGTTCACGACCGGGACGTAGATCTGGCCGTAGACCCGGTCCGAGGTCTGGCGGATGTGCACCCCTGGCATCCACCCAAGCTGCATGGCCTGACGGGTCATGGAGAAGGAGCCCGTGATGATGGCCTGACTGGCGATAATGGTGGCGACGGTGGAGATCAGCACCAGGGGATAGATCGCCCAGTGCGGCGCGAGCTCGAAGAAGGGGTTGCCCTGGACGTGGCCGAGGCGAAGCAGCAGGCCAGTCTGGCCGGCATAGCTGATCAGCAGGGCTGGCAGGACGACGCCGTACCACGACAGGCGGATCGGACCGCGGCCGAAGTGGCCCATATCGGCGTAAAGCGCCTCGCCTCCGGTGATGCACAGGAATACGCCGCCCAGGACCAGCGGGCCCGCCGAGCCGCTCTGAAGCAGGAAGCGCAGGCCGAGCCACGGATTGACTGCCGTGAGGACCACGGGGTCTCTCACGATCCCGCTCACGCCGAGCGCGGCGATGACGATGAACCAGAGCAGCATGATCGGCCCGAAGGCGACGCCGATCCTCCCCGTCCCGAACTTCTGCGCTCCGAAGAGGAGGGCGAGGATCACCACCGCCAGGGGCATGATGAAGGGCTTGAGACTCGAGGTGACCACATTCACCCCTTCGAGAGCGCTGAGCACGGAGATGGCGGGCGTGATCGCGCCGTCTCCGTAAATCAGGCCGGCGCCCAGCAGCCCCATGGCCGTCAGGACCAAGGTCCGTCCGCGCAGCTCGTTCGCGCCTACCAGGGACATCAGGGCCAGGATTCCCCCTTCCCCTCGGTTGTCGGCGCGCATCACGAACAGGCAGTACTTGACCGAGACCGTGACGATCAGGGTCCAGAAGATCAGGGAGAGAATGCCGAGCGCGCTTTGTGGCGTGAAATGGCCCCCCGCCGCCACGACGACCGTCTGCAGGGTGTAGAGGGGGCTCGTGCCGAGGTCCCCGAAAACGACGCCCAGCGCAGCGAGCGCGGCGAGCGGTCTTGGTCCCGCGGCGTCGCCACGGGCGTTCGCGACGCGAGAACCCGCCTCGTCCTTCGCCATACAGTCCCTCTCACCGTCCGGCCTCGGATCCGGCCCCCCGCACGGATCACTGCCGTAACTCGGTCCGGCTTGCACCTTTCCAGGCGGAGCCGGACTTTGTTCAATCAGGCAGGATTGTCGAGGCTGAACCGATCGTCGTCCTCGTGATAGGCAAAAATCTCGGCGTATCGGCCCCAGGTAATGATCGCGTCCATCGTCTCCTCGGCGTAGGCCTCGCTCATGAAGTCCTCAAGTTCGTCGCGGAACCGCGAGGCGGGCGCCTGATGGGAGGCCCGATCGTCGAGGACGCGGCGGATGTGGGCCGCTAGCGGAACATAGGCGATCACGTGCTGGGCGAAGATCTGCTTGCGCTGGTCCACGTCGGCGTCCGCGTAGCGCTTGCCGGCCGGGGTCAGCCGGATCTCGCGCCCGGCGATCTCGGCGAAGCGCATCAGCTGCAGCGTCTCGGCGATCGGCAGCAGCTCGTCGACCTCGAGCTGGAGCTCGCGAGAGAGGTCGGAAAGGTCGTCCCTTGCGCCCGGCGCCGCGGCCAGGGTCTCGATCATGCCGGCCAGGGTGTTGGTGGAGATGTGCGTAAGGACCGTCCCCAGGCCGGTTCCGGGGAACAGACCCTCGCGCGCGGCGGGATCCTTCGGCCGCGCCGTCATGCGCGCGTAAATGTCGTCGACCAACGCCCGGAACGCCGGATCCAGGCGCTTGCGCGGCTGCGGCAGGTCCACCTTGATCTCGGCGATGACGCGGCCGGGATTGCTGGAGAAGACGAGGATGCGGTCGCACATCAGCACCGCCTCTTCGATGTTGTGCGTGACAAGCAGGATCGACCGGATCGGCATGCGGCCTTCCGACCACAGATCGAGCAGGTCGGTGCGCAAGGTCTCGGCGGTGAGCACGTCGAGCGCGGAGAAGGGCTCGTCCATCAACATGATCGACGGTTGGACCACGAGCGCCCGGGCAAGGCCAACTCGCTGACGCATCCCGCCGGACAGCTCCTTGGGATAGGCGTTCTCGAAGCCATCGAGGCCGATCAGGTCGATGGCCGCCAGGGCTCGCTGACGTCGCGCGTCGGCGGGCACGCCCTGCGCCTCGAGGCCCAGCTCGACATTCTTCTGCACCGTCAGCCATGGGAAGAGGGCGAAGCTCTGGAACACCATGGCCACGCCATGGGCGGCGTCGTCCCCGGGCAGATCGCGCACGGTGACGGTTCCCGCCGTGGGCGTGATGAGGCCGGCGATCGAGCGGAGCAGGGTCGATTTTCCCGAGCCCGAGCGCCCGAGCAGCCCCACGATCTCGCCCGAGTTGAGCGTCAGATCGACGTCCTCGAGCACCATCAGGTCCTGGCCGCCCCGACTCCCGCCGTAGACGTGCTTGAGGTCCTTCACCTCCACGAGTGGCGCGGCGAGCTGCTGGGGCCGTTCGAGGGTCACGGTCATGGCGGGCCTCCTTCGACGGGCGTCAGTTCAAGCGGAAGTTCTTCTCGGCGTAAGCGTAAAGCGGTCGCCAGAGAGAACGGTTAAGGGTGATGACGAAGAGGCTCATCACGGTGGCGCCGAGAGCCACGCGCGGGATGTCTCCGGCCGCGGTCGCCTTGGCGATGAACGCGCCCAGCCCCCGGGCCTCGAGCGTGCGGTGGCCCCAGGTGACCACCTCCGCCACGACGCTGGCGTTCCAGGACCCTCCCGAAGCCGTGAGAGCGCCGGTGATGTAGTAGGGCATGATCCCGGGCAGGATGAAATCGCGCCAGCGCTGCCACGCGCGCAGGTGGAACATGCCAGCGGCTTCCTTGAGGTCGTTGGGCAGGGCGCTCGCCCCGGCGACGACATTGAACAAGATGTACCACTGGGTCCCCAGGATGATCAGAGGCGAGAGCCAGATGTCAGGGTCCAGCCGAAGGGCGACGATCGCCATCACCGCGAAGGGAAAGATCACGTTGGCGGGAAAGGCGGCCAGGAACTGGGCGAGCGCCTGGATCCTCTGGGACCAGGCGGGCCTCAGCCCGATCCACACGCCGATCGGCACCCAGATCAGGCTGGCGATGACGATCAGTACGAGGACCCGGCCGAGGGTGAGGAAACCATAGCCCACCGCGACCAATGCTTCGTTCCAGTCGAGCGAGCGCGCCAGATAGCTGAGGATCGTCACGACCGCCCACAACACCGCCGCGCCGATCACGGCGTACCACAGCCGATCAAGCCAGAGGGCGGCCGTGGGGCTGAGGGGGCGAGGCTGTCGCCTCGTGGCGCGGCTCGGGGCCGGAAGATGGCTCAGCAGATTTCCGATTGGCTCCGCGACCCGCGCCAGGAGGCGCGTGCGACGCATGAGATCGAGGAACCAGGACTCCGGCTCGACCTCGGAGGCGGTCTGCTCGAAACGGAACTTGTCCGCCCAGGCCACGATCGGCCGGAAGACGAGCTGGTCGTAGAGGACGATGACGACCGCCATGGCCCCGACCGCCCATGCGACGGCGGCGAGGTCCCGATGGTCGATCGCCACCGAGAGCCATGAGCCGATGCCGGGCAGCATGTAGCTCGTCTTGCCCACGGAGAAGGCCTCGGAGGCGACGACGAAGAACCAGCCTCCGGACATCGACATCATCGTGTTCCACACGAGCGCGGGGGTCGCGAAGGGAAGCTCCAGCTTGAGGAACCGCTTCCAGGGAGAGAGCCCGAACTGGCGGGCCGCCTCATCCAGGTCCGAAGGGATCGTCCGCAGGGACTGGTAGAAGCTGAATGCCATGTTCCAGGCTTGAGAGGTGAAGATCAGGAAGATCGCCGCCCCCTCGACTCCCAGCTCGCTGGCCGGAAACAACCCGACGAAGAAGGTCAGGGTGAAGGCGAGGAACGACATGATCGGAATCGACTGGGCGATATCGAGCATGGGGATGATGACCAGCTCGGCCTTACGGCTCTTGGCCGCCAGGGTCGCGATGCCGAAGGTGAAGAGCAGCGACAGCGCGATCGCGGAGAACATCCGCAGCGTCGAACGCAGGGCGTATTCAGGCAGCCTGGCGGGATCCAGGACGACGGGCTCGGTCACGAGGTGGCTGACCGGCAGATTCATCTGCCGGGCGCCGTGGACCACGAGCACCGCGAACGCCCCGATCAGCACCAGGGCGATGATGTCGAACCGGTTCGGCGCGAGATCGCGGCGCGCAAACCGCGCCAGCAGACCGGCGCCTTGCCGATCGGAGGAGAGGAAGACCATAGGCTCGCCTCGTGATCGCCGCGTCGGGCGTCACGCGCGAGCCGGGGAAGCCTTAGCTTCGAGCCCGCCCGGACGTCCTCTGCGGCCCGCTATCTGGACCAGGACTGTCGCTTGGCATCTGGGTTTGGGTTTCCGGTTGATCGCGCTTGCACGAGCGTGAGCCCCTGCACTCGCGAGGGCGGGATGAGCCTGCCCGGGCGAGGTGTCAACCCTTGTAACCGCGGCGCATTAGCCCGTGACACGGTAAAGGCTGAACCGAGCCGCGAGACTGCGCGCTTTGGACCCAACGGGGTTCGGCTGGGGCTTGCCCTACGGCGCGGAACTGTCGAACGTCCGTCGGACTACCGGCTCCGGATTTCGCCTGAATCCGCAGCAAGGGACAACGAGGGAGAAGCGGCCGTGAGCGTGCGCTACGAGCGCAAGGGACGCCTTGCAGTGATCACCCTGGACCGGCCAGCGGCGCTGAACGCCCTCACCACCGCCATGATCGGCGAGGTCGAGAACCTGGCGCGACGCGCCGAGGCCGATCCCGCCGTCTTCGCCATCTGCATTACCGGCGAGGGACGCGGCTTCTGCTCAGGGCTGGACATGTCAGCGCTGGCGGACCACGCGGCCGGGAAAGCTCCTGCCGCCAGCGCAGAGGCGCTGGCCCATCCTGAACGGCGGATGATGTTCAGCGCCCTGCCGAGCATCGCCAAACCGGTGATCGCCGCTGTGAACGGCGTGGCCGCCGGCGGGGGCTTCATCCTGGCGATGATGAGCGACCTTCGCTTCATGGCCGAAGGGGCGAGCCTCATCACCGTCTTCTCCCGGCGCGGGCTGGTCGCCGAGCACGGCTCAGCCTTCATGTTGACCCGGCAGATCGGTCTGTCACGGACGTTGGATCTGTTGTGGAGCTCCCGGCGGATCGAGGCCGCCGAAGCCCTGCGCATCGGCCTCGCCGACCGCATCGTATCGGGCGAGAGCCTGGTCGCAGCCGTGGAGGCGTACGTGGAGGAGATGGCCGCCACGGTCGCGCCCCGCTCGGTGGCCGCCATGAAGCGGCAGGCCTATGCCTACCTGGAGATGAGCTTCGCCGAGGCGGCGACGGACACCGCCGCCTTGATCGACGCATCTCTCGCCCACCCCGATGCGACGGAAGGCGCGGCTTCCTTCGTAGAACGCCGTCCGCCGCGCTTCGCGCCGCTAGAGCCTGATGCGTTCGCACGGGACAGATGAGAACGTTGAATCAAGCTCCACACTTTTGAATCTAGAGCAAATCATCCCCGTTCAGACGATCGCGTCTGAACGGGGTTTGCTCTGGACTGAGGCCCTGCTCAGCCTTCGCCCAGAACCACCTCCCTCAACGCCCGATAGGGATCGTCAGTCACCCGGCTCTCCAGGTCGAAGATCATCGTGGCGCGCCGACGCGCGTCGTAGCGCGGCCATTCCGGCAGGCCAGGCGCGTTTGGATCCCCCGCGCGGGCGAAGGCCAGCCAGGCGGCGGACATCTGATCGGCGACCTTCTGAGGCTCCTCGCCACGGCCCACGAAGCTGCGGGCCTTCTCGACGTTGTCGAACACCAGCGGGATCTCGATGGCGTGAGGAGACTTCAGCCGGCCCCGAGCGACCGGCGTCTCCCAGGTCAGCAGATACATGAAGACTGGGGCAGACTGCTCCGCCTTCCGCTCAGCCAGGAGGATCGAATTGCCCCACATGCCGGTGGCGGTGCCAATCGCCGCGACCAGGTGGGTAGGGGAATAGTCGGCGAACGCCTTCTTCAACTCGGCGATCAGGCGGCCCGCCCGCCCACCCGCGGCGGTAGTCGCGTGACGGTCGACATCCTCGTCGGTGAAGGAGCCGAATTTCGGATGGGAGAACATGAACAGGGTGTTCTCGTCCTTGTTGGTCCCGATCAGCAGGGGAATGTCCCCTGACAGTGGCGTAGCGTCGGGCTGGAATGGATCGCGAGCCAGGACGTCGCCGTCCATCACCGGCGTGTAGAGCCGCATCACGTCGCCGCCGATGGCCACGCTCTCGTGTGAGATCACGTCGGTCGGGATTTCGGCGAGTTCTTCGGCCCTCGTCACCTTCAACCGCTCGAGCAGCTTGCGGGCGGTCTCTGTCGCCTCGGCTGTCGACCTGCCGGTCAGGCCAGGACCGCTCTGGATGACGGCCTTATGGAAGAGGCCTCTCGCGCCAGGCATGGCCATGAGCAGCGAGACCTTCCACCCTCCCCCGCTCTCTCCGAAGATAGTGACGTTTTCCGGATCGCCCCCCAGGGCGGCGATGTTGTCGCGCACCCATTCCAGCGCCTGGACGATGTCGAGCATCCCCGCGAGACCCGAACGGGCGTAGTCGGCGCCAAAGACGTCCGCCAGGTGGAGATAGCCGAATACGTTCAACCGGTGGTTCACCGTGACCGTGACGACGTCACCCTTCCGCGCCAGCGCGCCGCCATCGTACATGGACGCGCCGCCGGAGCCGTTGGCGAAGCCGCCGCCATGGAGCCAAACCATCACTGGCCGGCGGGCTTGGTCGAGGCCGGGCGTCCAGACATTGAGGAACAGACAGTCCTCCGATGAGGCGGGCTCATCCGGCGCCGGCGGATCGCCAGGCGAGGTCCGACGCTCTCCTGGCGCCAGGCCCGACTGGATCGCCGGCGCGCCATAGGCGACCGCCTCGAAGACCTCGGACCATGGCTGGGGTCGCGCCGGCGGCTTGAACCGACCCGCCCCCGTAGGCGACGCCCCGTAGCGGAGGCCCTTGAAGACCGCCAGGCCATCCTCGAGGTATCCCCGAACCGGACCGCTACAGGTCTCGACCGCCGCACTTAGGGCGAGCGGCGCGGTTGCCAGGTCGTCGGCCATCCCAGTTCCTCCATCCCTTTAGTTCCCCCATCTCACCGCGCCCCGCGCCCGCATGCAAGGCGACTGGCGCGAGCGGCGCGCCCCGGACGAACGCCCGCGACCCTGCGTCGCCGGGACCCCTGCGGCGTTTGCGCGACGGGGCCCAAGGCCTCATAATCCTGAGTCCCTGCTCAACTGTTGAAAGGAGGTGATCCAGTGTCTCATTTGTCATCCCGAGGAACGCTGGAAATCTCCGTGGAGATTCAAGGCCTCTAAGGAGTCCAGCGCTCTCGCGGACAAATGTGGGTGTCACTGGGGCTTCGTAGCCTCGGAGGCCTCCAAAGCGGAAGCCCCGGTCTCACGGCCGGGGCTTCTTGCACTCGGATTCGGCGCGCTTTGCGGCGGCCAATTGAGCGCCGCCAACCCGCCCGTAATCTGGGCTTAGGTTCTGGGTTGATCACCTAATGTCCTATTCCTCAAGCGGTGGCGCAGGCTGAAATCGCCCACGATCGTCTGAGGTCGTACGGCATGGGTCTGCCGCACTCCGATAGGCCAGGAAAGGCGAATATGCAGCCAGGCGTCTCCAGGCCGGTCATTCTCGCTGGGCGCCGTGTGGGGGACCAAATCCGCGGCCAGGACGTCGGTGGTTGCAGCATGGACCGGGCTTGAGGATGGAAGGGTCCGCCCGACACAGCCCCGGGGCCCCCGGGAATTGCGCGCCCCATGATGGGCGACCCGCCGCCGCTGTACCGCCTCGCGGACTGGAAACGACAAGTCAAATCAGTCCCTGGATTCGAGCCCGCTCAACAGACGGGGAGCTTCATGGTTTGCTAAACGCTCGGCTCGACCTTACTGATGTCTGCCGTCTTGCCGAGTCTTGTACTGATCACACAGACCATCAAGAGTCCCATGCTGCGTATCCTCATCGCTGATGACCACGAGATCGTTCGAAAAGGCGTCCGCGACGTGATCGAGGGCCACCCGGGCTGGCAGGTCTGCGCAGAGGCGTCCGATGGCCAGCAGGCTCTGGAGCTCGCCCTGAAGGAGAAGCCGGACATCGCTGTCCTGGACGTCACCCTGCCTATCCTTAACGGCATCGCCGTGACCCAGAGGCTGCGCAAGGATCAACCCCACATTCGCGTGCTCCTGTTCACTATGCACGATGACGACGACACGGTCAGCCGGGGCCTAGCCGCGGGCGCGCGCGGATACGTGCTGAAGTCGGACAGCGAGAGTCACCTTGAGGCGGCGATATCGGCGCTTGGGGCCAACCGCCCCTATTTTTCCTCGCCGGTCTCCGAACTGTTGCTCGACGCCGCGCTCAACGAGCGCAAGCGCTCGAAGCTCGAGAGCTTCACCATCCGTGAACTCGAGGTCGCTCAGTTGATCGCCGAGGGCAACTCGAACAAGCAGATCGGGCGGCTGCTCGATATCAGCATCAAGACCGTCGAGAGCCACCGGGCTGCAGCCATGCGCAAAGCCGGTGTCCACACGGCGGCCGAGTTCGTGCGCTTCGCTATCAAGCACAACCTGATCCAACCTTAGGTCGCAGCACCCCTCCGCCACGGGTTTCTCCCGATGGCCGCGCCCCTCCGCCCGCGGAACAGTCGGGTCGAGGCAGGAGGCGCAAGTGAGCGGAGCCGACCCTCTGGACAGGGGCGCGGATGCGGCGCGCCAAGCCGCCGCCCAGATCTATATCCACGTCTTCCCGCTGTTGCTCGTCGACATGGTGAGGCGCGCCCATCCGATGTCGCCGGGCCACTTCAGGCTGCTGCGGGAGGGAGCCGCGGTCCTCGCGCCGGGAATCGAAGAGGAGGATGAGCGTCTGGTGGTCGCCAGCGCCTGGGTCGACCTTTCGCAGGGCCCACAGGTTCTTCGAATTCCCGATACGCGTCGACGCTATTTCGTCTTCACCCTGTTCGACACAGCCGGCGACGCCTTCGCAAGCTTCGGCTCACGCACCGGTAACGACCAGGGCCTGGACCTTGCGCTGGTTGGACCGCGCTGGCGCGGAGAGCTTCCACAGGGACTGGTGGCGCGCCGCGCGCCCAGCGACGGGGTGTGGGCCCTCGCGCGCATCTATGCGGACAGCGTTCTGGACCGTGACGAGGCCGAGGCCCTGGCCAACGAATTCAGCATCGGCCAGTTGCATGAGCCGATGCGCCGGCGGACCGGCCCGGCGCCGGACCTCGAACCGCCGACTGCGCCCATCCTGCGTCAGGTGTTGGAGCTCCCCGCACCGGTCTTCTTCCATCGCCTCGACGCCCTGTTGCAGAGGGCGCCGGAGGCCTACCGAGCGGCCCTTCTGGCCGAACTCTCGCCGTATCGAGCCGAGCTCGAAGGGCCGCCCAAGTCCGGCCAATGGCGGTCCGACCTGGCCCACTCGATCGAGGCGGCTGTGGCGGACGCCATCACTGAGATCCGCGAAGCGGCCCTGCGGCATGGGGCGGTCGGCTCCGACTGGCGCTGCGCGAGCTGGTCCGAAACGGCGGTTATGGCTCCTTTGGAGCGCGCGGCGCGAGCCTATGCCCAGATGGGAGCTCCCTCCCCGCAGGATCTCCTGGCCTTCGTGACCGAGCTGGATGCAAGCGGCAGGCTGATCTCCGGATCCAACGGCTATCGACTCCGCTTCCAGCACGGGGAGCTTCCGCCCGTGCGCGGGTACTGGAGGCTGTCGGCCTCCCCACCGGCCGCCAACGACCCGAGGCGCGGCGTCGGCAGCCGCAGCGAGTTGGTGCTCGAGCCGGACGGAACGCTCGAACTCGTCATTCAGAGGGACCTGCCGACCATCTCCCAGATCCCCAACTGGCTCTCCGCCCCTTCGGGGCGGTTCTCGCTGATCATGCGCCTGCACGGGCCGCTCGCAGCCGCGCTGAACACCGGCTGGCGCCCACCCCCCGTCGAACGGGTCGAGGCGGAGGCCGGCTCCAGTCCCGGGGCGGGACACGGACCCCCATCCGGTCGCGGCCCCGAAAATCTCCCGGACCGCGAGACCGCTTCGATCTCATGGAGCATCCTGCCGTGAAACCTCTGCATCTGGCCCTCGCACTCGCGCTCGGCGTGGCGCTTCCTCTTGCCGCCTCGGCCGCCACCGCCCCAACTTCGACGGCCCACGCCTCGTCGACCGCGAGGCGCACCGCGGCGACAACAGCCAAAAAGCTCGAGATCGATCCAATGGCGATCGAGGCTTTACGCAAGATGAGCACCTATCTGCAGACGCTGCCTGCATTCGAACTTAAGTCCGACGCGAGCCTGGATGTCGTCACAGCTGAAGGCCAACGGATTCAATTAGATGGCGTCGTGAATTACAAGGTGAGAAAGCCGGACGCGTTCGTCATTTCGGTGGACAGCGACGTCAAGAAGCGGACTTTTTACTACGACGGAAAGCAATTCACGGTCTCCGCACCGGATCTCGGCTACTACGCGACTTCGTCTGCACGGCCGACCATTCACCAGACGCTCGACATGATCTGGGAAAGGTTTGGCATCTCCCTACCGCTGGAGGACCTGTTCCGATGGGGCGAAGAGGGGAGCCCTAGGGTCGATACGGTCAGGGAGGCCTTTGTTGTCGGACCTGCCACCATCGACGGGGTTCAGACCGACCAATACGCCTTCCGAGAAGGTGACATCGATTGGCAGATCTGGATCGAGAGGGGCGACAAGCCCCTCCCCCGCAAGATGGTCATCGTTGACCGGACCGACCCCGCCGATCCCGCCTACAGCGCCAGGCTCACCTGGAACGTAAGCCCAAACCTCACGGCGGACGACTTCGCCTTCCACCCCGCCAAGGACGCCAAGCCGATCAAGTTCGTCCTGGCTGGCCAATAGGAAAGCGCTGCGATGATGAACAAGACCATTTCCAGGGTGGCGCTGGCGGCCTCGTTCGCGGCCCTCATCTCGGCCCTCGCCGCGCCTGCGGTTGACGCCCGCGGCGGACGCGGCGGCGGCGGAGGTCGAGGCGGCGGTGGCGGCGGACGCGGCGGCGGCGGCTTCGGCGGCGGCCGCGGCGGTGGCAGTTATGGCGGCGGAGGCGGTTTCGGCGGCGGCGGCGGCCGCGGCGGTCCTACCGGCGGCGGGATCCGCGGTTCAGGTTCGAGCAGCATCAGCCGTCCGTCGGGCGGCGGCTTCGGCGGCGGCGGCCGCGGCGGCTACGGCGGTTACGGCGGAGGAGGGAGCAGCTTCAATCGTCCGAGCCAGATGCCGTCCGGCGGCAACCGCTTTGCAAGCAATGGCGGCGTGGGCGGCCCTGGCGGTGTCGGAGGCGTGGGCGGCGTTGGCGGCGCGGGAGGCGTCGGCCGTCCCGGTGGCGTGGGCGGTGTCGGGGGCGCTGGAGGGGTGGGCCGCCCAGGCGGCGTCGGTGGCGCGGGAGGCGTCGGCCGTCCCGGCGGCGTCGGAGGAGTGGGTGGAGTTGGTGGCGTCGGCGGCGCCGGCCGACCGGGGAACCGGCCTGGCGGCGGCAACAACATAGGAAACGGCAATAACAACAACATCAACAATGGCACGATCAACGTCGGAAACGGCAACGGCGGCTGGTACGGCGGCGGATGGGGCGGGTACTACGACCACCCCATCGGGGCCGGTCTCGCGATCGGCGCAGTCGCCGGGCTGACGGCTGCGGCCATCGGGTCGGCGTACTACGCCCTGCCAGCAGGCTGCCCCGCCTATCCGTACGGCGGCTATTCCTACTACCACTGCGGCGGGGCGTTCTACGAGCCACGCTACGAGGGAGACACGGTGGTCTATGTGACCGTTCCCGACCCCGCTAACGGGCAGGGAGGCGCATCGGCGCCGGCCGAAGGGGTGGCGGCCAACAACATGCCAATGCCGTCCGGCGGACCTCCAACGGAATAGGCCGGGCCGAGTTGAAGTCCTTCTGGCAGGTCGCGCGTGTTGAAGAAAAAAGGCCCCGCGCAGTTTATGCGCGCGGGGCCGAAGTACTCAGGGCCGCCAGAGAGGGACCAGGCCCTGATGTCGCCACGGTTCAGGGGGGGATTACGAACCTTTGCGGACATTCGGATCATGCCAGCTTGGCGTGTGCGGTCGGATCGGGTGAATCCCTGATGCCGCGAGGCGACCGACCCTCCCACTCGCGACCAGGCTCTCAGATCGCGACCTCGGCGCGCCGAACCCCCGTCGCTCGCCAGCTCGCCACCGCCGGTGTCACCGCCGAGACGACCGTGCCGGACGCGTCGGAGCGAATGTTCAAGCGGCCGCCAAGCTGAGCGATCCGCGCGCGCATCCCCGGAATGCCGACGCCCAGTAGCACTTGATCACCCTCGCCGCGGGCGGGCCTGGGCATGCCGCGCCCATCATCGGCGATCCTCAGGCGCAGCCTGGTCGAGCGGCGGACGACTTCGATGGCGACCGACCTGGCGTCCGCATGGCGATAGACGTTCGACACCGCCTCCTGCACGACGCGATAGACCGCGTGAGAGACGTCCTGGCCCACGTCGTCGATCGGCCCGTCCGTCTGCAGGGCGATGCGCAGTCCGGATCGCGCGCCGAACCCCCGTACGAACGCCTCGAGCGTCGCCTGCAGACCGTCCCGTTCGAGGGCGGGCGGCTTCATCAGATACGACAGGACCCGGACCTCCTTCACGGCCTCCTGGAGCGACTTCGACATGTCGTCGAGAACCTCGCGGGTCTGCTGGTTCTTCCCCGTCAGCCGGCGCAGACGTGTGACCCCCAGTCCAAGCGCCGCCAAATGCTGGCTCGTGGAGTCGTGAAGCTCCACGGCGATCCGCTGGCGTTCTCGTTCCTGCGCCGAAAGCAGCTGCTCACCGATGCTGCGGAGCGCCGCCTGGGCCTGGGACGCTTCGGTCAGGTCTTCCTGGAAGGCGATCAGGCGTTGCGTCGCGCCGATCTTCAGCGGAGCCACGCGCAGCTGACGCCACTTCACGCCGCCCGAGCGCCTGTCGAGGTAGACGTGGCTAAGGCAAGGCTCGCGTCCGTCCGCGACGTCCTCCAAGCCGCATTCCAATGCGTAGTCGTCGAAATCGTCGACCAGGGCCCGACAGAATTCGATGTAGGGGGCGCCGACGCGGACCGGGAGATCTAGCGCCGCCATGGCTTCGCGGCACGCCGAGTTGGCCCAGACGATGCGCGCGCTCATGTCCAGAAGCGCAACCTCCGCCGGCAGCGCATCGCAAACCGCCTCGAGCACATCTGTCGAGCCTCTCGCCGTCAGTTCTGACTGTTCGCCGTTGGCGTAGGCGGCGCCCGACAATGAGCCCTCAGATTCTAGCCGAGCCGCTTCGTCGGAGTTCGAGCCGCCCTGACCTGAAGTGTCCGTAAGGGCGCTCGTCTGCATCGCCGTTTTGCGCTCATGCACATCGGTCGCCACGCCGTACCAGCGGCGACCGCCGGAGCTTTCCACCAGTTCAGCGCGGAGCCTGAACCATCGCCACGCGCCGTCGCTGCGCCGGACCCGAGCGTCGAGGGTGCTGAAGGTGGCGCCCGAGGCCAGCTTCCCCTGGAGCATCAACATCGCGCGGTCATCCGGATGGAGGGCGGCGAGCAAGCGATCTGGAGGCGCGTCGAACGGCAGGCCAGCGTAGCTGAAGAAACTCGAGGCGATCCTGTCGGGCCATCCGCCCTCGAAGGCCGTGAACTGGAGGATCGGACCGGTCTCAGCGCCAGGCGAGACTTGCTCGCCCGTTTCGTCAGCGGTCGACCCGCCCTTCGCGGACTCCGACAACGGGAAGGCGCTGCCGAGGATCAGGGTCCCTTCGCCGCTCACCTCGCGGACCGGTGTCAGGGTCATGACGAAGCGCCGATGAACCGGTTTCATCGGCTCGGGAGCAACGTAACGGACGGGCGAGCCTGTCTCGACGCACTGGCGGCACAGCAGGCGCGCAAGGCTCACGCCACACGCCGGCAGGGCCTCTTCGATGGTCTTTCCAACCAGGTTGAATGCCGAAAGGCCCGTGGCCGCTTCGAACGCAGCGTTGACGCCCTCGAAGACGAACGTCTCGCCACTCACGCGCAGGGCCATGAGAACGACCGGTCGCGTCAGCGGGGCGGACACCGGAGATTGAGGCGGATCCTGGACCGCGGCGGGGTCAACGTCGGGCGAGCTCCTGAGCGCCCTCGACTCCAACGAGAGGCTCGGGTCGCCTACAAAACTCGCGGCTGAGCCACCGTCCGGTCTCATCCGTAGTACCAAACCCCCGGATCAACCTGATGCGTATATACCCTACTAGTCGAAACCCTTAGCTCTCGAATTGATCTCCCTCAGTCCCAGGAGATCGTGATCATGCGCCAGTCGTCGCCGGCAACTTCCGTAAATCGCCAAATTCCGCCACGGCCTGCCTCGCCCAAGTCCTGAAAAGAGCCTCGAAATCCGCCCGATTGGAGACGCTGTTGCGGCTCCGACCGATGTCGTCACCGGCGAATCGCCTGTCCAGCACCCGTCCCAGCAGCGCTCCGGTCATGGAGTCTCTCGCCTCGACGACGAAAGTCCCGTAGCCAGCCTGGGATGCGATGACGGTTCGCCGGCCGGCGCCCCTGACATCCGGCGCATTGACGAAGATGTCGATCACACTGCTCTGCACACGGAGCACGTCCGGTCCGGGCTCGGTCACCACCTGATATCCGCCGTTGGAAAAGGCCCTGGCGAAGAGCGTGGTGGCCGACCTGGAACCCTGGTCGACCATGCGCTCGACATCGCTGTCGCGGATCTGCGAGCTGACGCCTCGGCGTGTCCTGTTGAAGTCGCGCACGTAGTTCTTCCTGAAGGCGATCTGGACAGGATCGATCATGATCTTGTGGTATGGAGAGAAGTCCGCGCCCGGCGCCAGAAAGGCCAAGGCGAATCTTTTGGATTGTACCTGGACGAGACCATCCCATGTGGTCGAGGCCGCAGCGTATGCCGGCGCGGCGCAGACCGCGCAGGCGGCGATTGCCGTGAGTGCAAAGCTGCGGCGGTCCATTGACGGCTCCCGTACTTCTGCGAGCGCAACGGTCAGGCGAAACCCGTGCCGGAACTATAGGTCAGAACCCGTACGTTACAATACGTCAAACCCGCAATCTAGCGCCTTGAATGTCACCGGCCCCAAAAATCCATTCGCGTTGCTTCCACAAGTAATTGAACTTCCGAGTGATTTTTACGTCGCCGATGTGTGGGGCGGACAACCCAAGGGTTCGAGGTCCGCAGACCTCGGGGTCTGACGAATCGCCACGATATCAGCCGCCGCGGCGCCGTTCTTTCACCGCCAGCGCAAGAGACGCCACCGCCCTCTGATCGGAGATGATCCAGGGTCAAGGCCGCCGTCACGGCCGGCCTGGGGCTGACCACAGGGAGAACGACCTTGGGCGCACCCGTCTAGGGCGTTCGGGTGGTCTGGCGGCGCGGTGAACCCAGGCCCTGAGGGTCTGCCACGAGCCCAGCCGCGCGGTCGACAGCGTCGAAACCTGCCCTATCCAGGGCTTCGTCGAGATGCTCGATGTAGGCGCGTACAGCTGCCCGCCTCTCGCCCAGCCGCAAGGTCCCCGCTAGGCCCTGCAGAGCCGCCCTGAGCCGGCGTTGGACCTGCAGCGAGCCGGCGCCGTACTGGCGGATCTCGTCGAAGGACAGCTCAAGATAGTCCTGCCAGGTGGGCGCCGGGAACACTACGCGCACTACACCCGCCTCGTCCCGAACGAGCCCTCGGGTGAGGCGCCGCATTCCCAGGCGCCGAAGAAGATCCTCGATCTGGTCGAGCGCCTGCACCGCCGTGGTTGGATCGTTGACGGCCGGCGACAACGCCCTGATCGCAACGTCCACGAGCAAACGGATCGCGTACCGCGGGTCCTGCTCGAATGTGCGAATGGCGCCCAGACGAATTCCGGCCCGTAACCGCGCCTCCGGGACATCGCCTGCCGCGCCGTGAACCGAGGCGAGCGGGGCTCCCTCCATCAGGGTGTCGCCGACCGAACACCGAAGGCCGATGACGGCCCGGGCGCTCCTGGCCAGATCCAGGAGGGCGCGAAGGTCGAACTCGGCGACGACCTTTGGCCGTCCAGCGTGAACGATCACTTGCCGCGGCGCGCCCTGGGGAAGCAATGGCTGGTCGGCAGCGCCCTCCTCGTCCTCCACATCCATGCGCGGCATCGCGTCCACCACGGCCCTGCCCCTGCTTCCGACCCCATCGAGAACCCACTGGATTTGCAGATCCCGGATGCTGTGGATCAGCCAGGCGAAGGCCAGCATGCTGATCACCATCAGGATCCCGACGACGATCGTCGACAGGAGCGGCGCGGAGTCGGAGCCGCCACGCCCGGACCAGTTCAGAGCGGCCAGGGCGTAGGTGAAGGTCGCGAAAAAGATTCCCAGTGCGTGGAAGACGTGCGGCCGCTGAAAGAGGATGGCCGCCAGGCGAGGCGAATAGGCCGCGGCGCTGAACTGAACGGCCATGAGGGCGATGGCGAAGACGATGCCCGTGAAGGCCAGCATCCCGGAGGCGATCGCCGAGAAGAACTGCCGCGCCGAGTCGAGGGCGATCGACGTCACATGCTCGGGCAGATATGCGTGCTCGATGCGCGGAAGAACCATCGCAGCGACAACGCTCGCCACAATGTAAATCATGGGTATGGCCCATACCGGAGGCCATGCGATCCGCATCCTCGGGCCCATGATGCGTGCTTTCAGTAACGTTCGGCGATGAAGTGGCGCCCCTCGAGCGGCGTCTGGTCGTCGTAACGCGCCTTCAGCTGGCGCTTCGATAACTTAACCTTTTCACGCTTGATTTTCTCATAAGGAATGAGAGAGAGAATGTGCGAGATTCCGTTTAGTCTGGCACGTTTCTTGTCATCGGATCTGAGAATGAACCAGGGCGCATATTCGGTGTCGGTCGCCTCAAACATGAGGTCGCGCGCCCGCGAATAGTCATACCAGCGCCCATAAGACTGCACATCCATCGGACTGAGCTTCCACTGGCGCAATGGGTCGTTGATGCGCGCCGAAAAGCGACGATCTTGCTCGTCCTTGCCGACCTCGAGCCAGATCTTGATCAGGATGATTCCAGAATCGACAATCCAATGCTCGGCCTCCGGGCAGTTCTCAAGGAATTTGTGGTGTTCTTCTGGAGTGCAGAAGCCCATGACATATTCAACGCCGGCTCGATTGTACCAACTGCGGTCGAAAATCACGATTTCACCGCCGGTCGGGAAGTGTTCAATATAGCGTTGCATGTATAGCTGGGTCTTCTCACGCTCGGACGGCGCCGGCAGGGCCACCACCCGGAACACCCTTGGACTGACTCGTTCCGTGATGGCCTTGATGATACCGCCCTTCCCCGCGGCGTCACGCCCTTCGAATACAATGATCACACGGCCACCAGTCGCTTTCGCCCAGTCCTGCACGTAGCAGAGCTGAACCTGCAGCTCCCTCAGCTGCTCGAGGTACTCTTTCGTCTTGAGCTTGTGCGGACGGCGGTCGTCCTCGGTCTTGGCGTCCATCATCGACTCCCGCCGCTCGGCGCCCCCGCGACAGCGGCCTGCGCGTGCAGCATCCATTGGTCGTCGGTCAGTTTCCATCCTCCGCCGAGCGCCTTGTAGAGATTGACGACCGCCAGCAATTGGTCGCGTTCGGTCTGGGCCAGTTGCGCCTCGGCCGGGAACAGCTCCTGCTGCGCCTGCAGCACTTCGAAATAGCTCGCCCGGCCCGAGTCATAGCGAACAGACGCCAGGTCGATGGAACTCTGCAGCGCCGCGATCTGGCTCTCGAGCGCTGTCCTCCGGCCCACCAACGTCTGCTGGGCCGCCAGGGCGTCTGAGGTCTCCTGAAAGGCGATGATTATGGTCTTCCTGTACTGGACGACCATCTCGTCCCATTCGGCCCGGCGCTGCCGCTCTTCAGCCTGCAGCCGTCCGCCGGTGAAAATCGGACCCGCGACGCTGAGCGCCGCGCTCCACACGCCAAATCCGTCGAACATGTCGTTGATCACCGCGCCGATCCCGCCGCCGAAGGCCGAAAGCCCCACCCGCGGGAAGAAGTTGGCTATCGCCACGCCGATCTGGGCGTTGGCGCCGACCATCTGCTGTTCCGCCGCCATTATGTCGGGCCGCCGCTCCAGCAGCACTGTCGTGGCCCCGAGCGGCGTCTCGGGCATCGTTTGGGCGGTCAGGATCTCCCCACGCGGAATGTCCTTGGGATAAGCGCCGACGAGCACGCTGAGCGCATTCTCCTGTATCGCGATCTCGCGCTGCAGGTCCTGGACCTTCGATTGGCTGGCGGAGTAGTTCGCCAGGCTGCGCTGGACCGGCAGATTGCTGTCGCGGCCGGCCTTGTAACGGTCGGTGAAGAGGTCAAGCGTATGACCGAAGACCCGCTCGCTCTCCCGAGCAATGGCGAGCTCCCGGTCGAGCTCCACGAGGCGGAAGTAGCCGGTCGCGATATCCGTCACGAGGCTCAGCATCACTCCGCGTCGCACATCCTCCCGGGCGAGCAGTTCGGCTTGAGCCGCTTCAGTGGAGTGCTTGATCCGCCCCCACAGGTCGAGTTCCCAGGCCGCGTTTATGACGCCTCCAAGCGTTCCATACTCGATCGTGCCAATTCCAACTGGGTCGACCGTGAAGGCCGTCTGGCCCGTGATGCTCGTCTGGTAACCCAATTGCGGTTTGGCCTCGGATCTGGCCACCGAAACCAGGGCGCGGGCCTGTTCGATGTGGGTGATGGCGATCTTCAGGTCGTAGTTGTTAGCCAGCCCCTCCTGGATCAGCGCCTGCAGCGCCTTGTCGTGGAAGACGCTCCACCAGGGCAGGTCGGCGATCGACGCGGCTTCGGTGGGGGTCGCCTGCCCGCGGAACTGGGCAGGCACGGTCGTCTGCGGCCGCTCGTACTTGGGTCCGACCACGCAGCCCGCCAGCGCCAAAGCGGCCAGGACCGTTGTCGCCACGGATCTCGTCAGCGCTTTCTTCATCGGCCGCGCTCCTTTCACTGGACCGCCGCAAGCATTTTTCTGAAGCGGGATAGGGTGAAGACTGTGTAGGCCGCACCGATGGCGAACATCTTGGCCATGGAGGGCCAGACCATTCCGAAGGTGGCGTTGCGGAACAACACCGCCTGCGAGAAGGCGACGAAGTGGGTCGAAGGCACCAGCTGCATGAACTTCTGCAGCGCGACCGGCATGCTCTCCAGCGGCGTCTGGCCGCCGGAGAGCAGGATCATCACCAGGAACACCGGGAAGGCGAGAAGACCGAACTGGGGCATCGACCGAACCAGCGTCGCCAGCATGATGCCCAGCGCCGTGACCGAGAACAGGTAGATGGCGAGACCCGCGGCAAAGAGCGGGACCGACGTGAGCTCCACCGGCACTCCAATCGCCCATTGGACCACCAGGAAGAGCGAGGCCAATGCTGCGACAACCACCACAAGTCCGTTGGCCCAGATCTTGGCGAACATCAGCTCGAAGGGCTGAAGCGGCATAACGAGCAGGTGCTCGATGTTGCCGTGTTCGCGCTCACGCAGCACAGCCGCGCCGGTGAGAAAGATCGCCAGCACCGAGATGTTGTTGATCACCTGGTTGATCGCGACGAACCAGCTCTGCTGGTAGTTGGCGTTGAAGCGCCCACGCGTCTCGAGGTTGATCAGCCGCTTGTTTACAGCTTGGCCCGCTCCGGACCAGAACGGCTCGACCGCCGGTGTGATAATATTCTGGATGTAGCCCGGCCCCCGCCCCGCCTGGCTCATCGCTGTGGCGTCGGTGACGATCTGCACTTCTGGCTTCGAGTCGCGTGCAAGGTCATGCTGGAACCGCGGAGGCACGTCCACGACGAAGGTGTACTTGCTCGTGTCCATCGCGTGATTGATGTCATCGAAGCTGATCTCTGCAGCCGGCAGGAAGAGCGGCGGCAGCATCGATTGCTGAATGGTTCGCGCCGCTTCCGAATTGTCCTCGTCGACGATGGCGATCGACGCATTGACCACATCCATCACCGCACTCTTGGACGGCGTGTACACCGAGAATGTGAAGGCGTAGGCGATCAGGAACAGCAGCACCGGATCGCGCGCCAGGCTGAGCCCCTCCTTCAGGCCCAGCTGGAAGATGTGCCAGACCTTGGTCATGGCTCACGCCTCCTGCTTCTTCAGCAGGATGGCCGACAGGCTGAAATAGGCGACCGCGATCACCGCCAGGGCGACGATGTTCGGCCACAGCGTGTTAAACCCGAGAGCCTTGGTGAACGTGCCGACACTGACAGCCTGGAAGTAGGTGCTTGGGAAGATCTTTGCGGCCAGGGCGGCAGTTCCGGTCAGCGACGACACCGGCACGAACAAGCCGGAGAACTGGACCGCCGGCAGGATCGCGATGATCGCCGCTGCGAAGATGGCGGCTGTCTGGGTCGCGGCGAACACCGAAATCAGCAGGCCAAAGCCGGTGCTGGCCAGAACATAGATGACGCCGCCGAGGGCCAGGGTCAGCAGGCTGCCCTTGACCGGCACTTGGAACAGCAGCACCGCGAGCACGACAAGGCTGGCGAACTGGATCAGCGAGACGACAACATAGGGCAGCTGCTTGCCGAGCAAGAACTCGCTCTTGGTCGCCGGCGCTGCGTAGAAGTTGGCGATCGAGCCTAGCTCCCTCTCGCGCACAACGCTGAGCGCCGTCAGCATGCTCGGGATCAACATCAGCAAGAGCATGATGTCGCCGGGCACCATGGCGTAGATGCTGCTGAATGACTGATTGTAGAGGGCGCGGACATTGACCTTGACCGGTTGAGGCGCCTGCGGAATTCCGCGATCCTGCCGCCAGCGTTGCTCGAACTGGCTCGTACTCGCCTCTACGTAGCTGCGTGCGGTCTCGGCCCGGAACGGCAGCGCCGCATCCACATAGGCCATCACGGACGGTTGGCGTGCCCGGATCAGGTCTCTCTCGAAGCCGGCGGGTATCTCCAGGGCGAACCGGAGCTCACCGTTGCGCAGCCGTCGTTCGAGCTCCCCATAGTCGTAGATCGGCGCTTTCTCGTCGTAGTAGATCGAGCCTCGGAAGGAGTCAGCGTACTGCTCGCTGGCCTGGGTCCTGTCGAAGTCCAGCACAGCAAAACTAAGGTGATTGACGTCCAGCGAGATGCCGTAGCCAAACACGACCATCAAGAGCAGCGGCCCGAAAATGGCGAACAGCAAACGGACGGTGTCGTGCCTCAGCTCGATCGCCTCCCTTCGGGCAAAAGCCCAGACCCGTGAGACGCTGAAACGGCCCGCCTCGGGCCCCTCGTGGCTTTCCATCGCCCCGGGCGGCGGGATCTGGACCTCAGGGGCCGCCGCGGCGCCCGGCGCAGGCGCGGTCTGGTCCTTGGCCGCATCCTCGAGATAGCCGATGAACGCCGCCTCGAGGTTAGGCGCCCCGCGCTCGGCCACGAGGTCTGCGGGTTTACCCTGCGCGAGCACCTTTCCCCGGTGCATCATCGACATGCGGTCGCAGCGCTCGGCCTCGTTCATGAAATGGGTCGAGAGGAAGATGGTGACCCCGTTCTCGCGCGAGAGCCGGATCAACAGCTCCCAGAAGCCGTCGCGCGCGACCGGGTCCACGCCCGAGGTCGGCTCGTCGAGGATCAGCACCTGAGGCTCGTGGAGGACGGCCACGGCCAGGGACAGCCGCTGGCGAATCCCAAGCGGCAGGCTCTCGGCCAGGGTGTCGGCCACGTCTTCGAGACCAAAATCTACGAGCAGCTGATTGACCCGGGCCTTTCCCTTGTCCTCGGGCAGATCGAACAGGCGGGCGTGCAGCATCAGGTTCTGCCGCACCGTCAGCTCGGTGTAGAGCGAGAAGGCCTGGGACATGAAGCCGACATCGCGCCGGGCCTCGATGTCGCCACCCTTCACCGGACGCCCAAACAGCTCGGCCGTGCCCTCCGTCGGTGGGAGAAGCCCGGTCAGCATCTTCATTGTCGTGGTCTTGCCGCAGCCATTCGAGCCCAGGAAACCAAAGATCTCACCCGGCTCGATGCGGAAGTTCACGTGGTCGACGGCCGTGAAGGCGCCGAACCGCTGCGTTAGACCTTCAGCTGCGATCGCCGGCGGTCCCCCCGTCGGCTGGTAAGGCGTGATCACCGGTTCGCGGTGGCCGCGGCGCACCTCCTCGGGCAGGAGGCGGATGAAGGCTTTCTCCAGCGTGGGCTGGCCCACGCTCTCGCGCATTTCCTGTGGCGTACCGGTGCTCATGACCGTGCCGGCGTTCATGGCGACGAGCCATTCGAAGCCCTCGGCCTCGTCCATGTAGGCCGTGGCCACCAGCACGCTCATTGTGGGGCGCCGCACTCGGATCCGGTCGATCAGTTCCCAGAATTGCCGTCTGGCGAGCGGATCAACGCCAGTGGTCGGCTCGTCCAGAATCAACAGGTCTGGATCGTGGATCAGAGAGCAGCAGAGCCCGAGCTTCTGCTTCATGCCGCCCGACAGCTTGCCCGCGGGGCGCTCGCGAAACGGCGCAAGGTCAGTTGAGACCAGCAGATCGTCGATCCGCCACTCGCGCTCCTCTCGCGATTGTCCAAACAGCCGCCCGAAGAAGTCGATGTTTTCGAAGATCGAAAGGGTCGGGTAGAGATTCTTGCCCAGGCCCTGAGGCAGATAGGCGATCCGGTGCGCCACCTCTGTGCGGAAACGTGGATCTGCGATGTCCCCGCCCAGCACCTCAACCTGGCCGCTCTGGATCTTGCGTACGCCCGCTAGCATGCCCAGGAGGGTCGACTTGCCGACCCCATCGGGACCGATCAGGCCGATCATCCTGTTGGCGGGGATCTCGAGGCTGACGTCGTCCAGGGCGACCGCCTTGCCGTAGAACTGAGAAACCCCGCTGATACGCGCGACCATGGGGTCGCCGGCGGGGGCGTCCATCACTGGGTTCCCCCTGTTCCGCCCATCGGCTTCCACAGGTTAGTCGGCACCTGGGCCGCCGGTTGCAGCTTCTTGGGCCAATCGGCGGAGGTGAACCGGACATAACCCATGCCCGGCAGCCCGGTCTTCACCAGCGCCTCGTATTGCAGCAGTTTGTCCCTGGGGATCTGCAGCTTCACCCGGAACGTCAGGTTATGGCGCTCTTCCGCCGTCTCAACGGTCTTGGGCGTGAACTGCGCCATGGGCGAGACGAACGAGACAAACGCACGGATCGGATACTGGGGCGCCGCGTCCAGGACGATGCGGGCCTCCGAGCCTACCTTCAGCCTCCCGGTCACCTCCGCAGGCAGGAAGATGTACATGTAGACGTCCGACAGGTCGGTCACCGACAGCACGCGTCCACCCGCCGGCAGCACCTCGCCGGGCTCGGCAAGCCGCGTCTCCACGCGTCCGCGGATCGGAGAAAGCAGCGTCATGTCCTTGATCTGGGCCCGGATGCGGTCGGCGGTGGCCTGCGCCGCCGCGATCGTCGACAGAGTCTGAGTCGCCGAGGCCTTCGTTCCCACGAGCTGGGCTTGCGTTCCGGCGAGCTGGGCTCGTGACGCGAGCATGGCCGCGTTGTCGATCTCGGCCTCGCGCTGGCTTACCGCGCCACTCGGCACCAGATCCTTCGATCGATCGTACTGTTTGAGAGCGTAGTCGTAGTCCGCGTTCTTCACTGAAACCTGGGTGGCGGCAGTGTTAACCTGGGAGATGGCCACGTTGCGGCTGTCCCTGGCCGCCGTGATCTGAGCCTCGGCCTCGCGCAACTGGGCGTCGAGGGTCGAGGTGTCCATTTGGGCCACCACCTGGCCGGCCTGCACATCATCGCCCTCGTGGAACAGCACCTGATCGATGCGTCCCGCGTATTTCGGTGAGATGAAGACCTGCGTCGCCTCGAGGCGGCCGTTGCCGCTGGCGAAGCCCGCCGGCAGTCCTGGCCGGGAAAGGATCCTCCAGGCGACGAAGGCGACGACAGCCGCCACGGCCAATCCAGCGATCAGGAGGAGGCGGCGATTACCGCCACTCCCCCTTCGTCTGCCCGTCACCGCACCCGCCGCTGCTGGTTTCGGCGAAGCGACAGGCGCCACTCGAGCTTCAGCCATGTTCGCCCAATCCGTTTGGTCCCGATCGGCGGAAATCCTAGGCTCGCGAAGTCCGGGGGATATCAGGTGAAGTCCGGGCGCCAGCCCCCGTGCAGACCGACCCTGCCTCTTCCCTCCCCCGGCGCGAACTTGTCAGCGGTGCTTCAGGGTTTTACCCGCGATGCTGGATCGCGCCGTGCAAGGACGTTCGTCTTGCGAGACAGACGCCTAGCCCGGATCGCGGCCGACCTGGCGACGTCTAGTTCTTGACGGACACGGCCTTGGCAGCCGCCTTCAGACTCTGCACGACTTTGATTCCGCGCTGGGCCCTTTGCTTCACATCGGGACGGGGATCGCGCTGGAGCGCCTCCTGGTACCAGGCCTCGACCGCATCGAGGTCCCCGACCGGGACGCCGCCCCTGAAGGCGTAGGTTCCTCCGGAGGGCTTCTTTCCGCCCGTGAGGTCAGAGAACAACTGGTCGGCCACTAAAATGCAGACGAGCGGGTCTCCCGCCTTCTCCGCGGCCTCCCAAAGGGCGACGGCCTTCTTGGTGTCCTTCTTGCCGCCATCCCCGGCAGCGTACATCTCCCCAAGCCGCCGCAATGCCTGGGGGTTGTTCCTGTCGGCGGCCATGGCGTACCACTTGCGCGCCTCCTGGTGGTCCTCCTTGACCCCACGTCCGTAGAAGTAGGCGTCGCCCACCACGAGTTGCGCTTCCACATCCCCCGCGTTCGCGGACTCCTTGCAAAGTCCCACGCCGCGCCCCGCCTGCGCCGGCGAGCCAAGAAGCATCAGGCCTAGCGCGCATTTCGACTTCGGGAAGCCCATCTGGTCGGCGCGCAGGTAGGCGGCCTCGGCCTTGGCGTTGTCCTTCGCGCCCGTGAGGCCGTTCTGCCAGCACACGCCAACCAGATGCATGGCGTCGGCCCGGCTCGAGGAGGCCTTCTGCTCATAGCCGCAGCCCTTCTTCGCGTCCGGAGGCACGCGGTTGCGGCCGTAGATGAGCATGACCCCGGCGTAGAACTGCGCGTCTGTACGCCCGGCGTCCGCGAGTCTGATCAGCTCGGCGGGCTGGCCGGCGTCCGCCTTGTCCATGGCCGCCTTCACGTCCGGGGACACTGGCGGCTCCGCCCAGGCCTGGCTCGAGGCCGGAGCGGCGGCGATCGCAGCGGGCGCATAGGCGAGGAGGGCCAGCTGCGCGAGACGTTTGCAGAATGGGACAAGCCGTATGCGAGGCTGCTTCATGCAGGGACCGCCGAGGGAAACCTCGGCCAAGGCTACGCGCGTGAAAGGGCCGGGCGACCCGATCAAACCCTGAGAGGCGCCGAGGGCGCCGCCTGAGGGTCGCCGCGCAGCAGTCGACGCAGAAGTCGGATCCTAGTCCCGCGGGAACCCCGCAACGTCCCGTGCGGCGGCTCGGCTCACGTCGGGACAGGTGCTCGGAAACACTTCCGTGCCGTGGATCGTGCCCATGGCCTGATGACAGCGGGCCGTAACCCCCGCTCTCAACAGAAGACGATAGAAATTGATCCCCTCGTCACGCAGAGGGTCGCACTCGTTGACGCTGATGACGGTTGGCGGCAACCCCTTCACGTCATCCTCGGTGGCGAAACTGGGCCAGGCGAGCGGGTCCCGCGCTTCGTACGCCGCGATCCCGTACCCCATCCGGCCGCGGTTGTTGTGCAGCTCAAGCAGAATGCCGTTGTTTTCCACGGAGGACGGCGCAGCCGGGTCCGGCCACTTTCCCAGGATGTAGGGACAGAAGGCGTAGATCCCCTTGATCAGGCGAATCTCGCCGCGCCGCAAAAGGCTCAGCCCGACGGCCAGGGCCAGGTTCCCACCGCCGCTCTCGCCCGAGACCACGATCCGCGCCGCATCCACTCCAAGTCGTTCCGCGTTGGCGGAGGTCCACTTGAGTGCGGCGACGCAGTCGTTCAGCCCGGCCGGGTAAGGCGCGACGTCCGGAGTCGAGGACGGGCTCAGCGAATTGCGGAAATCGGGCTGTACGACGGTCACGCGTTCGTGCGCGAGCAGGCGCGCCCACACGCGCTGGTTTCCGTCGAAACAAGACATGGAGGCCATACCCCCGCCGTGGATGTAGTAGACGCACGGCAGAGGGCCCGCCCCCTGAGGCCGGGTGATGCGGAGGTTGATTGTGTTTCCGTCAGGCTCGCAAACGACCTTCTCCGTTCGGACCTCGAGGCCCGCGGACGGCGAGATGTCTTCCCGATCGACGGAATCGAGGAGCATCTTGAGGCCCGCGGCGCGCTGTTCGGCCTCCGGGCCCGATAGCTCGGCGATCATCGCCTCTCGACTGACGGCGTCACCGGGACTGGCGATCGGCATGGCGCCGAATGCGGCCTTTATCCGGGGATCGATGCGAGGATCGTCGGCGAGCTTGGAGGCCATCGGCGGCTGTTCCCAGGTGGCTAAGGTGAGCGACGATGCGGCGCACCTGTGCGAAATTCAACAGCAAGGTCCAGATCGCAAAGGGCGCGCATGGTCCTGACGATCGCCATCCGCGATGACCCCGGCCCGATCACCCTGCCTTCGGGCGTGACGGCCTGGGCGCTGACGACGGGAGAGGACGGCATGCGCACCCAGGTGCGCGGGCTGGCGCAGACGGTCGCCGACGTCGTCGTCGAGAAGATCGCACCTGCGCGCAGCTTCTCCGCAGCGCTCGGAGCGCTCACTGCAGCGCCCAGCCTGGCCCGAGCCTTCGCCCCTCCCTGGCCTGACATCCTGATCACCTGCGGCCGACGCTCGGCGCCCTACGCGGTCGCCATAAAGCGTGCGAGCGGCGGCCGGATGCTGGCCGTGCACGTGCAGGATCCGCGGGCCTTCCGCACCGAATTCGACCTCATCATCGCCATGGACCACGACCGGATCGCCGAGGGGCCCGGTGTGATCAAGGTGGCGACGGCGTTGCACGACATTACCCCGGCGGCTCTCGCCGCGGCGGCGGAAGGATGGAGGCTTCGCTTCGAGCGGCTGGGACGGCCGCTGGCCGGAGTTACGATCGGCGGCGATCTTCGTGGCCGCCCCTTCAGCCTCGACGACGGTCAGCGGCTCCTGGCGGGACTGCAGAGTCTGCGCAAGGCTGGGCTCGGCCTCGCCATCACGCCCTCACGTCGGACGCCCCTGCCTGTGCGAGCCCTTCTCGCCGAAGCTTTCGACGGCGACAACCGCGTCTTCCTCTGGGACCTGGAGGGCGAAAATCCCTATCGGGCAATCCTTGCTCTGGCTGACCGCCTCGTCGTGACCACCGACAGCGTCTCAATGGTTTCCGAAGCGATCGCCACGGGTCATCCGGTGGAGTTGCTCGACCTCGGCTTCCGCCGACACGTCGGATTCGTCCAGGACCTGGTGGACAAGGGGCTCGCCCGACGCTTCGAAGGCGACCCCTCGCCGTTCAGCACGCGTGGACCCTTCGATTCGACGCAGGTCGCGGCGGCCGCGGTACGGCGCCTGCTTCAGGCCCGGACTGGGATCGTTGGATAGGCGAGCTGCTCGCGCGCCCGCCATTCGTCCGTGACATAGTTCATGATCACCGAGCGCCGAATTCCCGGGATCGGCCGCCTCGCAAGGCCATGCCAGGTTCCCGAGCCGGGAACGAAGACAAGCGCGGAATTGTCGATGAAGGGCGAGCGCTTCGCCCATGTGTCAGGGTCCGCATAGATATCGGTGCCGAGATCCGAATGATCCTCGGTCTCCGCGAGATAGATCAGCATGGTGAAGCGCTTGACGCCCAGGTCGGTATGCGGCTCCAGCCAGAAGCCGTCCGCGTCCTGGGCGTATTCCAGACGAACATAGGAGCCCGCCAGAATGGCGCCGGTGTTGCTCTCGATCATCCCGACGACCTCGGAGGACTGGAAGGCGTCGGCGATCGCGCCACACGTGTCGAAACGGGCGTTGTTGGCCGCGTCGAAATAGTGCCGCTGGTCGTTGTGCAGTTCGCGTTTGCCGGAAACGCCATGAAGGTCGGGAGGCGAGAACGGCAGGCGTCGAATCTGGTCCGTCAGCCCCGCTGGAAACACGGGTCCGACGCTCCAGTGGCGATAGGGAACGTCGTCCGCACGGGCGGCGGCGAAGGCCGCGGCGAGCGAGTCCTGGATGGCTCTGGTAAGGGCGTCGCGCGTCTGGGGGAGGGTCAAGTGCGGCTCTGAGGCGGGAATCGGTCGGGGGAGGCCCACCCAGACCCTCATCTAGGCCAACGTGCGCTCCCAGTCACCTGCGGCTGCTGGCGCCAGGCGTGAAGGAGCCTCGAGCGTCCTTTGCCGACCAATCAGAGCGCCGGCCAGCGGAACGCCCAGGGTCGCGCCTGCTCCAACTGCGCCGCAAGCCTGAAGAGCACGGCCTCGCCGGCAGGCTGGCCGACGAATTGTACGCCCAGCGGCAGGCCTTCTGAAGTCCGGGACAGCGGGACCGTCATGGCCGGCTGGCCGGTGATATTGAAGGCCTGGGTGTTGGGCATGAAGTGGAACAGCCGCTTGGCGTATTCCGCCGGACCGCCGCCCCGAAGCCACCCGATGGGCGGAGGCGGGCAGCCGAGGGTCGAGGTGAGCAGGACGTCGAACCCCTGGAATGTACGCGCCGCCTGGCGACCGAAGGCGTGGGCGGTCTGTAGAGCGCGGATGTAATCGCTGGCGTGGATCTCCCGCCCGCGCTGGTAGAGGGCGAGCGTATAGGCGTCGATCTCGTCCTCGCCGATCTCCCTCCCCCGGCGCCCCGCCTCGTTGTTGAGGAGGGTGGCGATGTTCGCGGCGATGATGAGCCCGCCCGCCTCGCGCACGGGCTCGTATTCCCAGTCGAGGACGATCTCCTCGACCCGATGGCCAAGATCCTGGCACACGCGCGCCGCATCCCGCACGGCCTCGGCGCACAGCGGGTCGATGGCGTCCGAGGCGATCGCCTGGGTCGTGAACGCCACGCGAAGTACGCCGACGTCGGCTCCAACCTCCTCGGCGAAGGGACGGTCGGAGCGCTCGGCCCAGTAGGGATCCCCGGGTTGCGGACGCGAGACGACGTCGAGGAGGACGGCGCTGTCTCGCACCGATCGGCTGACGACATGCGAGATCGAGAAGCCGCCCCAGCCCTCATCGGCCGGCGCCATGGACACGCGACCCCGCGAAGGCTTCATCCCGAACAGGCCGCAGCAGGAGGCTGGAATGCGGATCGATCCGCCGCCGTCGCTGGCATGGGCCGCCGGAACGATGCCGGCCGCCACGGCGGCCGCCGCCCCGCCCGACGAACCGCCTGGGGTACGATCGGTGTTCCAGGGATTGCGGCTTGGACCGAACAGTTCCGGCTCGGTCACCGGCTCCAGCCCGAATTCGGGCGTGTTGGTCTTGCCGAAGATGACGAGTCCGGCTCCGCGATAAGCGGACACGATCGCACTATCGGCGGCGGCAGGCTCGGTGGCGAACACCTTCGATCCGGCGGAGGTGGGAAAGCCCGCGAGAGACGCGCCCAGATCCTTCAGCAGAAACGGGACGCCAGCCAGAGGTCCCCCGCCGCCATTGCGGCGCGCCGCCGTCCGGGCGTCTTCGTAGAGCGGAAGACTGATCGCGTTAAGGCGCGGGTTCACGGCCTCGGCGCGGGAGATCGCCGCCTCGAGCGCCTCCGAAGCGGTTATCTCCCGCCGCCGGATCCGTTCGGCCAGTCCAACCGCGTCGTGCGCCCGGTAGTCGGCTTCGTTCATCGCCATCTCCTCCCGCCATTCCCTGCCAAGTCAGCTAGTTATCGGCGGCGGGCCAGGCGACGTAAAGCGCCGCTCAGTCGTCGCCGCGGGGCTTCCCGCGCATCGCCTTTACGCCGGAACGGCGGGCCTTCACTTCCAGCCGCTCGAGCCGGGAGGACAGCGTGGGCCGCGTCGCACGTCGCCGCTTGGGTCGGATCGCCGCCTGCCTGAGGAGCGCCGCAAGCCGTTCGCGCGCGGCCTCACGGTTCATCGTCTGGGAGCGATGCTCCTGGGCGAACAGGACGATGACGCCCTCGGCGTTCAGGCGCGAGCCGGCCAGCCGCTCCAGTCGCGCCTTGGCGTCCTCGGGCAAGGCTGCCGACCCTCGCACGTCGAAGCGCAGCTCTACCGCGGTGCTCGTCTTGTTGACGTGCTGTCCGCCCGGCCCGCTCGACCTGGCCGCCCGCTCGGTCGCTTCGTCAAGCGCGTCGGCAAGCCAGGGCGCATCCTGCCCCGCCATCGTTGCGCCCTCTCCGAAGCGATGCCGCCGTCAGCGCCCGAACCGGCCGAAGCGCAGGCCCGCGCCTACGCGTCGTACCCGGGGTTCTCGCGATCCAGACGGCGCAGGCAGCCTGGCCAGGCGAGGCCGCCGCCGATGCCACGGCCTGTCTGGGTCCGCACCTCCGCCTGGCTGGCCTCGGGCGCGATGCGCACGTTCTCGCGTCCGACCGACAGGGCCATGACCTGCTGCTTACAGGCGCGCTCCAGGTAGAACATGTTCACCCAGCAATCCGCCGCCGTCGCGCCGGTCGTCAGCGTGCCGTGGTTGCGCAGCAGCAGCATCGTCTTATCGCCCAGGTCCGCGACCAGACGGGTCTTCTCGTCCGGGTTCAGGGCGATGCCCTCGTAGTCGTGGTACGCCAGACGAGGCAGACAGATCAGGGCGTGCTGGCTGAGCGGCAGAAGGCCTTCCACCTGCGCCGACACGGCGACGCCCTGGTCCGAGTGCAGGTGCATCACATAATGGGCGTCATCCCGCGCGGCGTGGATCGCCGAGTGGATCGTGAAGCCCGCCGGATTGATGAAGTACGGTGTCTCCTGAAGGATCTTCCCTTCCAGATCGATCTTCACGAGCGAGGAGGCGGTGATCTCCTCAAAGAACATTCCGTACGGATTGATCAGGAAATTGTGGTCCGTGCCGGGAATACGGGCCGAGATGTGGGTGTAGATCATGTCGTCCCAGCCATAGAGGGCGACGAGGCGATAGAGGGCGGCCAGATCCACCCTCGCCTTCCACTCCTCCTCCGAAACCTTCTCGCGCAGCGAGGCTGCGACGGCCACGGATCCATCGGCCACGGCGTCTACTCCTGATCGTTTGGTGTCCCGGGAAAGGATCGGCCCCCCGAGCCTCAGCGTCAAGCGGCGGCGCGGCGGACCGGATGGTGGTTACGCGTGGTGGCGGCGACGCTCCTCCTGCCGCCGATGGGCCATGTGGTGGCCGATGACGCAGCCCGCCGCCGCGCCCGCCAGCGCATGGTGGCCAGCGAGGTGGCCGGCGACGCCCCCGACCACAGCGCCCTTCACGCAGCCGGCGTCCGCCGCCCCAGCTGCGCCTGTGACGAGGCTCAAGGTCATCAGGGTGGCGATAGTGTTCTTCATCGAGGTCTCCGAATCTTACGCGCCAGTCTAACCGGCGCATTGGGGCTGCAAATGGCCGCGCCTGTAGATTGTTCCTGGCCGGGGTCGTGGCGTCCGTTCCCGTCCGTGATGGGACAAGCACGGCCACTTGACCTTGAGGGAACGCGTCGCGGCGACGGCGATTAACAGCGGTGCGCAGTCAGGAGTTTTTCCATGACCACCGATCTGAGGGACAAGGCAGCCGTCGAGCACAAACTCTGGGCCGAGATCGCGGATACCGGGTTCGGGATGCTCGCGACGCTCACGCACGTGCATGATCATCTGCAGCCGATGAGTGCTTTCTGCGAGCCGGAGTCCGAGCAAATCTGGTTCTATACCCACGGCGACTCCAGCCTCGCACTGGCCGCCGAGGGCGGCGCCGAGGCCGTGTTCGTCTGCGTTTCACGCGATCGGGAGCTGCAGGCCTCCATCCTGGGAGGCCTGCATACGACGCTCGATCTGCTTCACCGCGACAAGTTCTGGAACTCGAGCGTCGCCGCTTGGTACCCCAAGGGCAAGAACGACCCGAGCCTGACCATGCTGTGCCTGGACTGCCGCGACGCGATGGTCTGGATCTCGGAGGCTGGCGCCATGAAGTCCGGGTGGGAGATCGCCCGCGCCAACCTCACGGGGAGCGAGCCCAACCTGGGCGGCAGGACGACTCTTCAACTCGGCTGACTCCCCTACCTTTTTTTGGGTCGCGGCGGAGGATCCGCGCGCCGTCATTCAGTGCGGCGCTGGGGGCATGGCGGTCGAGGCGCTGCTCGGCGGCCGCGTCCCCGGCGAGGTTCGTTAGGCGAAGTGGCCCCGGGTGTGGCCGACCCCGTCGTGGGCGATCCGGGCGTTACCCCAGTGGTCCCAGCTGCGCCCGTGGTCGCCGTTCCGGTCATGGCTGATCCCGTCGCGGCCGCGCCCGTTGCCGCCGGTCCCGTCGCACCGGGCGGTCCGCTCCTGGTGTTTGGGTAAAGCGAACTGTTTACGCCCATCGAACCGGCGGAGGTCGCACTCGGCGCGGCCGTCGTCCCGGCGCCGGGCGCCATGCCAGGAGCGGTCGTCGTCCCTGCCCCCGGCGTTGCCGCCGCGGGCGACCCGGCGGTCCCCGGACCCTGCGCGCCCGCAGCCCCGCTCCCGCCCGTGGCCTGCGCCAACGCCGACGAACTGATGAGCAGGGCGCCTGCGGCGCCGACAGCGAAAAACCTGAGCATCATCACTCTCCTCAAACCTGCGGTTGAGGCCTTTAACAATCCGCGCGTGCGAGGTTGGTTTCGCGATTTGGCCGTTGATCCGCTGATCGCGTGCGCAACTCTTGCAGAAGTCGGCTCAAGAAATATCTATCGCGAGTCCGACCTCCGAGCTTAGCAGGCGTTGCAGTTGACCAAACATCATCCGGTAACCGAGGCGGCGCCCGAGAACAGCCTCATCGAACGATCGCAACGGCTGCAGAAGGCCTATCAATCGTCACGGAAGAAGTGGGCGAAGGCTGTCGGCCGCCCGTATGACGGCGATACGGACCACCGGCCGCCCCCAGGGGAACTCGACGCGGAAGCCGACGAGTAGGTCGCCTTCGGGTCAACAGCCGTGCTAGGCCGGCCGCAACCCGGGAGGGGGGACGGATTTGGCGCCCTTTCAGTCATCGAGCCCTTTGCGCTTCGCGTTCGTCTCCAGCGACTGGCCGGAGGCGATCGCCGCACGCGAGCGCCTGGCGCATCTCTACGGCGACGCGCCTGAAGATGAAGCAGATGTCGTTGTGGCCCTGGGCGGCGACGGCTTCATGCTGGAGGTGCTGCACCGAAACCTCGCCGCACGTCGCCCGATCTACGGCATGAACCGAGGTTCGGTCGGCTTCCTGATGAACGACTACAGCGAAACCGACCTTTGCGCCCGCGTCGCAGCCGCCGAACCGGCCAACATCCATCCGTTGCGGATGGTGGCCGTCGACGCTGAGGGAGGTTCTCGCGAGGCCCTGGCGATCAACGACGTCAGCCTCCTGCGCGAGACGCGGCAGGCCGCGAAGCTGCGGATCCTCATCGATGGTCGGACGCGGCTCGACGAACTGATCTGCGATGGGGCGCTGGTTTCCACCCCCGCCGGATCCACCGCCTACAACCTGTCAGCTCATGGGCCGATCGTTCCGATCAACGCCCAGGTCCTCGCGCTCACTCCGATCAGCGCCTTCCGGCCACGTCGCTGGCGCGGCGCCCTGCTCTCGCACGACGCCCAGGTGACCTTCGAGATTCTCGAGCCGACGAAGCGGCCCGTGAGCGCCGTTGCCGACAATGTGGAGATCCGCAACGTGAGGCGGGTCGACGTGGCCGAAGACAGAACCACGACGCTGGTGCTGCTGTTCGACGCCGGCCGGAGCCTGGAAGAACGGATCCTGACGGAACAATTCGTCGTTTAGAGCAAACTCCGCCCAGAACAACTTGCGCGCTCTGGAGCAGGCCCCATTCATTTGAAAGTGTAGAGCCTGATGGGTTTGCATCTGTTCGGTGCAAACCCATCAGGCTCCGGGCGGCGCTCGGTCACTCCGAGATGTGTTCGCGCGAGATGGCCTGAGCCGCGATGTCCACATCCGAGAACGGCAGATGATTCCACTGTTTGTGTGAAAAGAGCCAGGTCTGGTCGGCGTAGTGCGGCGAGGCCGGATCGGTCGACTGCGAATAGGAGAGCAAGCCGTCGGCCACCGGGCCATTTGCGTCAAAAGTGACGACCTGCATGTAGCTCGATCCGTGGAAGGGGATGTAGCCAACGCCGTCAATCCACGCCGACTGCTGCGCATCGAGAACACCGTCGAGACCGGGACCGCCGTGGATCGGGATGTGCTGGTCGCCCCGCACGGCGAACTGGACGTCACCCCAGGGGGCGTCGAGCGCCACATGCCGCGCGCCCAGACGCGCGACGGCTTCGGCCATGGCGGCGGTGACCTTGGCGCTCGTCTCCGCGTCGCGCTTGAGGCCGCGAGGGGTGTGGACGGGATCTGCGGCGTCAAACGGAACCGCATAGACGGACGGATCCTTGCTGATCTCGTCCCAGAACTCGACGAAGAGGGCCGCGCCGCGGCTGTCGACATTCATGCGCCGATCCCAGCGGGCCAGGACGGCGCAGGCGTTTGTGAGATCCGTCACGGCGCCCTCGTGGGACGCGCCGCTCGGATGGGCGGCGCAGATCGCCAGGACGTCATCCAGCGCCATCTCGGCCGCATAGTTGCGGTCAGCGAAGATCATCGCCTCGACCGCCGCCGGCGTGATGGCGGCCGGCCCTTTGGCGAGTTGGTCGTGGATCTCGATCAGCCCCGAACGCGTGCGCAGGTTTTGCGGCTCGTCTGTGCGACCGATGATGGGGGAGAAGCTGGAGAACCTGTCCGCGTCGTTGGCCAGCCAGTAGCTGTCGTTGCTGTTCGCCACGAAATCCTGCCGCACCAGGGCCGGCATAGCCGACGCAGGCGTCAGGCCGCGGACAGGCGAGGCTGGATCGACGGTCCAGTCACAGGCCGACCTGGAACCGTCGAGCACATAGAGCCGTCCGCTCGCCAATTGGGCGACGGCGGGGGACTTGCCGGCGCAATCGGCCAGCTTCGCGGCCGGCAGGTCCGGAGTGGCCGTGACGTCCGCGTACAGGACCTCCCCTCCCCGGTCCGTGGCGATGGTGTTCACCCAGGGCGAACCAAGCGTGGCTAGAGCGAGCCGGATGTCCTGCACCGAACGGGCGCGGTTCACGTCGAGCCAGAAGTCGCCACTGCGCTGGTTGAGGTCGTTGGCGTCCTTCAGGGCGTAGGCGTGCTGATGATCCCACGCGAGGCCGATCTTCGGACGTTCGACGATTGGGCCGTAGATCGACGTCCAGATCGATCGCTGGACAGGCGCCCCATCCTTCACCTCGATAAGCACCGTGCGCCGTTCCATGAGCATCCGCTTGCCGTCGACGAAGTAAGCGGTCGGATCAGCGGGATCGAGGCTGAGCTCAAAAAGGGTGAAGTGCCGGTCGGTCGAGACGGTGTGGGTCCAGGCCACATCCTTGTTGAAGCCGATGGCGACACCCGGCTGGCCGGACGAGGCCGCCCCCATCACGTCCAGCTTGCCTGGGATGGTCAGGTGTATCTGGTAGAACCGGTTGGTGGTCAGCCAGGGGAAATGCGGGTTGCCAAGCAGGACGCCGGCTCCGCCCGTCGCCGCGCGCCCAAACGCCCAGCCGTTGCTGCCCAGGCCCGTCCCGGCTGTCGGATCCGCCGCTTCGGCCGCCGCCGTTTGCGCAGGTCCGCCAGGCGGGGCGGCGGAAACGATGTAGGGCAACCAGGCGGCGGCGCCGGCCTGGATCATCTTCTCGGCCGTGAGCTTCAGATGATCTTCCAGAGTGATGGGACGGACCCACGCAGCGCCTCGGCACGGGAGCGGCAGGCCGCCAGGGCCCTTGGTCCTCAGGTAGCGGTTGTAACCGGCGACGTAGCCCCGAACCGAGGCCTGATACTCCGGAGAGGTCTTCTCGAACGCGGCCAGGAGGGCGGGTCCGTCGAGGAGGGTCCTGAAGAAGGCGTCGCTGTCCAGATTGCGGATGTCGGCGAACGAGACGACCGTCTTCGCGTCCGGGCCGAAGTACCTGGAGCGTTCTCCGGTGACGGTCACGACGTCGTCGGCCAGCATGCAGACGTTGTCCTCGGCAAAGGCGTAGCCGGCCCCATAACCGAGCGAGGCGTAGTCAGCCGCCTTCACGTGGGGAATGCCATAACGAGTCCGGACGATCTCGGCGTCCAGACGAGCCGGGGCCGCTGCAGCGGCGGTCGACGCCCCGAGAGACGCCAGACCGATAAGCAGGGGCGCTAAGCGTTTCATGTCCGGTCCAACTCTCCGCGCAATTCATACCGGTACGCGCCCTTGGAAGCGCAACCGTACATTATGTCTTTGTTTCAGAAGGCGTCTTCACCCGGAGACCGATTCCCGATCTCCGCAAAGCGCCGCGCGGCGTTGATACAAGCTCGACTTTGGAAGCGCCATCCCAGGCCGGCGCCACGGCGCCCTCACATGGCGGTGGCGAGGGACTCGGTGACAGCGCCGTAGCCGGCGTCCGGTGGGATGGTGAGGGCGCGGCCCTCCGGCGTGTCGACAAGCTTGGGCTCGACCGTCACCAGGGTGCGTTCCTGCGCCCGCCGAACGGCGTCGACCGCCCCCGCCGCCTCGGCGAGGAGCTGCAGGTTCATCCGTGTCGGGAAGATCACCTTGCGCTCGCCCAGGGCCGCGAGCCGCAGGGCCTCCGAGGGTGCGATCCACTCGGCGTCCACCGTCTCCCAGCCATCGCAAAGCGCCAGTTGATCGGCGGGCGCCGCGGCGATGTAGAACCACGTGTCGAACCGCTTGGGCATCATTTCCGGGGTGATCCAGCGCGCGAAGACGCTGAGCGCGTCGAGGTCCAGCTTCACGCCCAGTTCGGTAACCAGATTGAGGAAGGAACGGCGGTCGTGGGCGACATCGTCGCGCGCCAGCGCGGCGCGCTCGTCGCCTCGGAAATGCCCCCCGTCCGCGTGGCGGGCGAGAAGGATGCCGGTCTCCTCATAGGCTTCGCGGATCGCGGCGATGCCCAAGGGCCTCGCAAGCGGGTCCGCGGCCTCCCAGCCAAGGGCCCTCCCCTGCCACGCAGGATCATGATCGCCCGCGTGGGTCTTCCCGCCTGGAAACACCAGGGCGCCGGAGGCGAAATCGATCTGATGGTGCCGCTTGACCATCAGCACCTCGAACGACGGCTCGTCACGCACGAGCAGGATGGTGGCGGCCGGAACGGGCGTGACGACATCGGGCATGGATCAACCTTTGGAACGGGTTAGTGGCCGACGTGCCGGCCCTGGATCAGGCCAGCTGGTAGCGGATCGGCACGTATTTCGGTCCGCCGACGAACGCGCCTTCCGATCGCCGAGGCGTCCCGGCGAACTCGATCGACTTCAGCCGCGGCATGAGTTCCTCGAACAGGATCCGCATTTCCATCCGCGCCAGATGCTGGCCGAGGCAAAGGTGCGCGCCATAGCCGAATGAGAGCAGGCGGTTGGGGCTGCGCTCGGGCCTGAACACGTCAGGCTGGTCGAACACCTCCTCATCGCGATTTCCCGAGGGATAGCAGAGCATCAGCCAATCGCCCTTGGGGATCTTCTGGCCGCGGACTTCGGCGTCGGCCGTGGCCGAGCGCATGAAGTGCTTGACCGGCGTGGTCCAGCGCACCGCCTCGTCCACCAGGCCCGGGATGAGCGAGAGGTCGCCCTTCACCGTCTTGAAGGCCTCAGGATACTCGCACATGCCCCACACCGCCCCGGCGGTGGACGAGGATGTCGTATCGTGCCCGGCGGTGGCGACGATGACGTAGTAGCCCATCGCCTCGAAGTCGTTGATCGGAGCGCCGTCGATCTTGCCATTGGCGATCGCAGTCGCCAGGTCGGACCCCGGACTGGCCTTGCGCGCGTCCGTGATCGATTTGAAATACATGAAGAAGTCGGCAATCGTCGCCTGGATGTCCTGCAGGCCGCCGCCGCCCTCCGGCTCCGAACGATCCGACTTTGAACGGTTCAGGTCCGGATCGGCGGCGCCGAACAGTTCCTGTGTCAGCTTCAGCATCCGCGGCTCGTCCTCGCGCGGGACGCCGAGGATCTCCATGATCACCCGCAGCGGATAGGTCAGCGCAACGTCCTTCACGAAGTCGCACTCGCCGCCCAGATCAGCCATCCGATCGACGTGCTCCTTGGCGATCTCCCGGATCCTCGCCTCCAGGCCGCGGATGTTCTGCGGCAGGAACCAGGACTGGGTAAGCAGCCGGTACTTCGGGTGATCCGGCGCATCCATCTGAACGAGGGTGCGCAGCAGGTGCGGGCTGCCGCCGGTCATGGCTCGCACCGTCTTGTCGCCCTCGATCGAGGTGAAGGTCGTGGCCCTGTCGCCCGAATGGAAGAGGTCGTTCTGCCGGCTGATCTCGAGGATGTCGGCGTGTTTGCTGACGATCCAGAACGGATAGATCCCCTCCACCTCCGCACGGCCGAGCGGGACGTTGGCGCGCAGCCAGCGGAAGGCCTCGTGCACAGGCGCATCGGCCGCGTAGGCCTTGGGTGTGATCACGGTCCGGGCGATCTCGTCCGGGACCGCGGGAAAGTGATCAACTCTGTCGAGGGTGTCGCTCATGACCTCAACTCGCCTCCAGATGACTTCGCGTCAGTCCACTTCAATCGTCACGCCGGCGCGGCTCACGCAAGGATGAAGCCTTCGTAGCCCGCGGCCGCGACCTCCTCGCATTTCCGGCGATAACCGGCGCCGATGTACGGCATGAACACCCGGGGCTTCCCCGGAATGTTGGCTCCCATGTACCAGGACGCGGCGCGCGGGAAGAGCGTCTTGTCGGCGACGGCCGCCACGTGCGCCACCCATGTGTCCTGGGCCGCTTCGTCCGCCTCGATCCGGGTGCGATCGGCTTCGCGCATCTCGCCCAGGCAGCGGATGATCCACTCCACGTGCTGCTCGATGGAGTTGATCATGTTCGACAGCACGCTGGGGCTGCCGGGCCCAGTGATTACGAACATGTTGGGGAAGCCCGCGACCGCCAGGCCAAGATAGGCGCACGGACCGGCGGCCCAGGCCTCTCGAAGTTCCGCTCCGCCGGCTCCGCGGATGTCGATGGAAAGCAGAGCCCCAGTCATGGCGTCGAAGCCAGTGGCGAAGACCAGGGCGTCGAGTGGGTAAGTCTCCGTCGAGGTGCGCACGCCCTCGGCCGTGATTCCCTCGATGGGCGTGTCGCGCAGGTTCACCAGGTCGACGTTCGGACGATTGAACGTCTCGTAGTAGCCGGTGTCGACACAGATCCGCTTGGTTCCGATCGGATGGTCGCGGGGTCCCAGCACTTCGGCCACCAAGGGGTCCTTCACCATCTCGGCGATCTTGGCCCGGACGAAGCTCGCGGCCTCCTCGTTCACCTCCAGGCTGGTGAGAAGGTTGCCCCAGACGGCGAGGAAGCCGGCGCCGCCGAGCGCCCAGAGCTCCTCATAGCGCGCCTGCCTGGCCTCCGCGGTCTCCGGCGGGGCGTTCACGGGGTTCCCGCCGAAGCCCATCCCCGGGCCCTTCACCAGCCCCATGTAGTCGTCATAGCCCTTCCAGAAGACGGCGATGTCGCGCTCGGTCAGAGGCGCGTTACGCGCCGGCACGCTGAAGTTCGCAGTCCGCTGGAATACGGTCAGGCGGCTCGCCTGATCGGCGATGATCGGGATGGACTGGATGCCCGAGGAGCCGGTGCCGATCACCCCAACCCTCTGGCCGGTGAAGTCGACGCCCTCATGAGGCCAGGCGCCTGTGTGATAGGTCGGACCGGCGAAGGTCTCGACGCCGGGAATTGCCGGCGCGCGCGGGGTAGAAAGGCATCCCGCAGCCATGATCAGCCAACGGGCCGACACCTCGTCACCGCGGTCGGTGACGACCGCCCAGCGATCCGCCGCCTCGTCGAACGTGACCGATAGGACCCGCGTCTCGAAGGCGATCATCGACCGGAGGTCGAAACGGTCGGCGACGTGGCTGGCGTAGGCGAGGATCTCGGGCTGGGCGGCGTACCTCTCGCTCCAACGCCAGTCGCGCTGCAGCTCGTCCGACCACTTGTACGAGTAGAACATGCTGGGGATGTCGCAGCGCGCGCCGGGATAGCGGTTCCAGTACCAGGTGCCGCCGACATCGCCGCCCGCCTCGAAACCCTGAACGGAGAAACCCTGCTCGCGGAGCTTGTGGAGCATGTACATGCCCCCGAAACCGGCTCCGACGACCACAGCATCCACCTGCGCGCCGCGCATCGGCGCGCGCGCCATTGTCGAACCCTCCGCCAAGTCTCTCGTCCTTCCCTGCTGCCTTGTTAGTTGCCGCGCACCTGCCGGAACGGGACGTCGCGGTCGACCTCCGGTTCTTTCGGCAAGCCTAGCACCCGCTCGCCGATGATGTTGCGCTGGATCTGGTCGGTGCCGCCGCCGATGGATGTGAAATAGGCGTTGAGCGTGAGGAAGTTGGCATCCTCGGCGCGGGGATGATCCGGCCCTTCCAGCAGGCTCTCGGCGCCCAGGATCAGGGTTCGGACCCGGGCCTCCTCATGCAGGATCCGGGACATGGCCAGCTTGCCCAGGCTCATCACTGGCGAAGACGTTCCCTGCGCTAGATCCGCCTTGGCGCGCGCGGTGTTGAGGGCGTTCAGCCGCCGCCAGGCGATCACCTTGGCGATCTCCTGGCGGATCAACGGATCGCCGAGGACGCCGGCCTCACGGGCCAGGGCGATCAGGGGTTCCTCGCCCTCAGACTCCCGCACGCCGCTGCGCGGCCCCCGCGCGCCCTCACCCATCACTGATCGCTCGTAGGCCAAGGCGGTCTGAAGCACGCGCCAGCCGCCGTTCAAGGGGCCCAACAGATTCTCGGCCGGGACCACGGCCTCGGTGATGAACACCTCATTGAAGTGGCTCTCGTCGGTGATCTGGCGCAGGGGACGAACCTCCACGCCCTTCTGCTTCATCGGCAGGAAGAAGAAGCTGATCCCGCTGTGCTTGGACGCATCCCAGTCTGTGCGCGCGATCAGCATCCCGTAGTCGGCGCTTGCCGCTCCGGAGGTCCACACCTTCTGGCCGTTGACGACGAAGTGGTCTCCCTGGCGATCGGCCCGCGTCCTCACTCCCGCCAAGTCCGACCCGGCGCCTGGCTCCGAGTAGAGCAGGCACATGCCCACCTCGTTGCGCAGCAGCTGGGGCACGATCTTCGTCTTGAACGAGGGCGTGGCGTAGGCCAGGGCCGTGTTCGCCCAGAGGTTGGTGCGGTCCTGCCCGCTTCCGGGCGCGCCGACGACGGCGAACTCGCGCTCGACGATCCGGGCCTGGGCGTCGGAGAGGCCGCGGCCGAACCACTCGGCCGACCAACGTGGCGCAGCCCAGCGCGCCTCCACCACTTTTGCCAGCCATTCCCGGTGCTCAGGCGTGGTGGTCCAGCCCGCCCCGCCCGGGGTCGGTCGCGACCTTGGCAAACCCTTCCAGTTGTTCGCAAGCCAGGCGCGGACCTCCTCGCGCAGGGCCTCGTCGGCGATAACTGTTCCGTCGGCCATGTCAGGCTCCCAGCGCCTCGAGATAGCGTTCGCGATACACGTGCGGAGCTCCGAAGAGCTGCGTGTCGGCGCGGGCGCGG
>DATHPX010000284.1:0-7375 GCA_035483335.1 Caulobacteraceae bacterium
TCGGCCGTGACGACGATCTCCGAGACATTGGCGTTCTTGCCGGGAGGCGGGGTGGTCGGTGTCGGGGTCGGGGTCGCGGTGAGAGGCGCGCTCTCCTGCGGAACGCTTTGATTCGTCGATTGCGCGCTCGCGCAGGGAGCCAGCGACAGAAGGGCGATGGCCAGCACAGCGCTGGAAGCGCCCGTTTTGCAGTCAGATTTCACCTAGATCACCCTCACCCGGTTCAACGGACGCATCTATGCCGGCGCGTTGCGTCGGCACATGCCACGACTTCCCAAAGTTGCCGGGAACTTTTCCCGATCGAGCATGGCGTGTGGGAGACCCGCGTGCGGTGCGGTAATATTGCAACTCATGTCGCTGCGATTCCGCGTTGTTCTCGCCATCGTGCTCGTCCTGTGCGCCGGTTCAGCCGTGGGCATCGCCTTGGCCGGCCTGCAGGCGCGTTCGGCGTTGCGCGAGGAACTGAACGCGGCCCTGACCAGCGGACGTCAAAGTCTTCGCGGCGCAGACTCCGACCTCGCCCACGCTGCCGACGCGCAGGCGCCAGCCTCGCGACTGGTCCGCTCGTTCGACGGCGACCGGCACCTCGAGGTGGAGGAGGTGGGCGCGGACGAGCGCGTGCTGCTGGCCTCCAGGCCGCTGGTCAGCGCCGGGGCGCCGTCATGGTTCACTCGTCTGTTCGCGCCGAAGGCTGCGCCGGTGGACACCGCGCCCTTGGCCGGCGGCGCGCACTTTCGGCTGACGCCGATTTCGGAGCCGGATGTCGGCGCGACCTGGACCGAGTTCACCGATCTGGCGCTCGTGCTGGGCGCATCGATCGCGGCGACGGCCGTTCTCGCCTGGCTCACCGTCGGTCACGCGCTCCGGCCGCTCGACCAGGTCTCGGCGGCGCTCGCCCGGATCGGATCCGGCCGCTACGACGCGCGTGTGGAGGAGCTGGGCGCCCTCGAGCTGAGGCGCCTGACGGGCGGGGTGAATGAAATGGCCGCGCGCCTTGCGGCGATGCAGGCGCGCAATCAGGCGCTCGAACGCCAGCTTCTGACCCTGCAAGATGAGGAGCGCGCCGACCTCGCGCGGGACCTGCACGATGAAATGGGGCCACACCTCTTCGCCGCCAACGTGGATGCGGCCATGGCGCGTCGGCTCATCGAGGAGGGCCGGCCGCAGGAGGCACTCGATCAGGTCGCATCCATTGGACGCTCTGTCGCCCTGATCCAGCGCCTGGTGCGGGACATCCTGGGGCGCCTGCGGCCCACCGACCTTCTTGAGCTCGGGCTCTCGGCGGCCGTGGGCGAGCTGGTCGCTTTCTGGAGCGCCCGTCATCCGGACATCGCATTCGACGTGGAGACACCTGAAGACGAGTCGGCGATTACCGGTCCCCTTCGCGAGACGCTGTACCGAGTCGTGCAGGAGGGCTTGAGCAATGCGATCCGCCATGGTCATCCCGGCCTGGTGTCGATCCGCATCACGGCGGGGAGTGATTGGGTGGAGGCGCGGGTGGAGGATGATGGGGCCGGCGCCGAGCCGCGGGGTCCCGAGGGGTTTGGCCTCTCGGGCATGCGCGAGAGGCTTGCCGCGGTGGGAGGGCGCCTGGACGTGCATTACGGCGGCCCTGAGGGAGGCTGGAGCCTGATCGCCCGCGCGCCGGCTGCGCCGCAGGCAGAATCTCTGGTCCTCGCCCCATGAGCGTGCTTCTCGTCGATGACCACGCCCTGGTGCGGGCAGGGCTGACCCGCCTTCTCGGCGGCGTCGTGCAAGGTCCGGTGCTCGAGGCGTCCAACGGCCGCGACGCCTTGGCGCTCGCCAAGTCGCACCGGCCGGACCTGATCATCCTCGATCTCAATCTTCCGGGCCTGGGCGGGCTGGAGCTGCTCGGCCGACTGATAGCCCAGGGCGCCTCGCCCATTCTGGTGCTCTCGATGCACGGCGAGCCGCTCTACGCCCGCCGCGCCCTCGACGCAGGCGCCGCCGGCTACGCCACCAAGAACATCTCGCCCGACGAACTGGTGCAGGCGGTCCGGCGCATCCTTGGCGGCGGGCGCTATGTCGAGGCCGAGCTCGCCCAGGCCCTGGCGATGGCGGACACGGCGCGCGCCAGTGGCTTCGACGCCCTGTCTCCGCGCGAGCTGGAGATCATGCGCCTGCTGGCCAAGGGCGCGAGCCTTGCCGAGATCGCTGCCGCGATCGGCGTCGGCTACAAGACGGTCGCCAATATCGCGAGCCAGATCAAATCGAAGCTCGGCGTCTCGCGAACAGCCGACCTCGTCCGGCTGGCGGTGGAGACCGGCGTCCATTCCTGAGAGGTCGCGCGCCACTAAACTCTCGCGCGCTTCTCATCCCCGGTTGTAGGCTGGCGTCCGACGCCGTCGGCGATCCCAAGGTCCGACAGGCGCCGCAAGGGAGAGAGAGACGCCGTGGACGACGCGACATCCGTCGGTGCGGTCTGCTTTAAGAACCGGGAGGACCACCTCCGGCGGTTGGAGGCGGACGGCTACACCATCATCGAGGACGCGCTCGATGCGGACGGCCTGGCCGCCTTCCGCCAGGCGCTGGCGCCCTATCTGGGCACGCATCACGGCCGCAACGCCTTCGAAGGCTACACCACCGAGCGCGTCTATACCCTCGTCGGACGCGGCCGCGTCTTCGAGGACATCGCATCGGATCCGCGGCTGCTGGACTTGTTGGGGTGTTTCCTCGCGCCAGGCTTCCTGATCAGCGCCAGCCACGCCATTTGCATCAATCCGGGCGAAGCGGCCCAGAGCCTGCACTTCGACGACAGTTTCTATCCGATCCCGCGCCCCCGCCACCCGATCGGCATGAGCGTGATCGGCGCCATCGACGCCTTCACCGAAGAGAACGGCGGCACGCGCGTGATCCCCGGCAGCCATCTCTGGGGCCAGGACTGGCGCGATCGGGCGGCGCGAGCCCGCACCGTCCCGGTCGAGATGCCGGCCGGCGCGATCGCCCTGTTCAATGGGACGCTCGTCCACGGAGCCGGCGCCAATCGCAGCGACCGGCCGCGCCTCGCCTACACCAACCAGTACTGCGCTCCCTGGGCGCGGACACAGGAGAACTTCTTCCTCGGAATCCCGCGCGAACGCGTGCGCGACATGAACCCCGCGCTGCAGACCCTGCTGGGCTACGAGCTCATGGCCCCGTTCATGGGCCAGGTGACCGCATCCCACCCGCGAAAGACCCTCGAACCGGACTGGACGCCGGCGATCGAGCGTCAGGCGCCGCGCTAGTCGCCGGCAGTCAGGACGGGATTTCGCGGCGCGGTAGCCTCTTCCTCAAATCCTGGCTAAGCCACCGCGCAATCGGCCAGTGCGCGCGGCCGCAAGGCCGGAGGAGGAGACACGTCATGAAGTCCCGCGAAATCCATCTCGTTCGCCGTCCCAACGGGATCCCGGTCCCCGAAGATTTCGCCGTGGTCGAGACGAATCTCGCCGATCCCGCCGACGGCCAGGTGCTCGTCCAGAACGTCCTGATGTCTGTCGACCCGTACATGCGGCCGCGCTTCGCCGCCGACCAGGCGCTCGGCGAAGCGCTGATCGGCGGCGGCATCGGTCGGGTGGCCGCCTCGTCGAACACCGGCTTCTCCGTCGGCGACATCGTTCGCCACGGCGCGGGCATGCGCGAGACCTTCATCAGCGATGGCCGCGGTCTTCAGGCGCTGAAGCCCGAGCCGGGCCTGCCGCTGAGCGTCTACATGCACGCTCTCGGCGGAACGGGGATCACCGCCTATGGCGGACTGCTCGAGATCGGCCGCCTGAAGGACGGCGAGCAGGTCTTCGTCTCGACCGCCGCCGGCGCGGTCGGCTCGGTCGTCGCCCAGATCGCCAAGATCAAGGGCTGCTATGTCGTCGGATCGACCGGATCGGACGACAAGGCCGCCTGGCTCAAGGAGGTCGCCGGCCTCGACGCGGTGATCAACTACAAGAAGGAGCCGATCCGGCGCGCCCTCGAGGCGGCGACGCCAAAAGGGATCGACGTCTATTTCGAAAACGTCGGCGGCGATCACCTCGACGCCGCCCTGCTGCGGATGAACATCAACGGCCGCATCCCGGTCTGTGGGATGATCTCCACCTACAACGGCGGCGGCGAGCCCGTGCGCGGCCTCTCCAACATCATCTACCGGCGGGTGATTCTGCAGGGCTTCGTCGCCAGCGACTTCGGACACCTGCAGGCGCAGTTCATCTCGGACATGACGCGGTGGCTGAAGGAGGGACGCCTGAAGTTCCAGGAGACCGTCCTCGACGGCTTCGAGCGCGCGCCCGAAGGCCTCATCGGCCTCTTCGAGGGCCGCAACGCCGGCAAGATGCTGATCCGCGTGGCGGACTGATCGGTTCAGGACTGGACAGGGCGCGAGGATTTCCTCGCCCCTCAGCCCCGTTCTTGCCCTCTCTCGATCGAGAGCACGCCGGTTCGGGAGACCTCCGTCAGGCCGAGTGGCTTCATCAGGCCGACGAACTTGTCGATCTTGTCCGGGCTGCCGGTGATCTCGAAGACGAAGCCGGTGGTGGTGGTGTCCACCACGTGGGCGCGGAAGATGTCGGCGAGGAGCTTGGCTTCCATCCGCTCGGTCCCGGTCCCGCGCACCTTCACCAGGGCGAGCTCCCGTTCCAGGCCGTTCGGATCCTTGGTCACGTTCTGGACCTGACGCGTCGAGACCATCTTCTGCAGCTGGGCCTCGATCTGCTGCAGGATGTGGGGCGTGCCGCGGGTGACGATGGTGATGCGGCTGGTGTGGGCGCCCTCGTCCGTCTCCGCCACGGTCAGGCTCTCGATATTGTAGCCGCGCGCAGCGAACAGGCCGACCACGCGATGGAGCACGCCCGGCTCGTTGTCGACGAGAACGGCGAACGTGGCGGCGGTCTCGGGCTCCTCCGCCCGCACCATGTCGTAGGCGGAAGCCGGCGCTTCCGGGACGAGGGACTCGCTCATCAGACGAGGCTCCTTCCGGCTTCGTCGATCACCGAGCCCAGGTCCGCGGAGTCGGCCGGCAGGATCATCTCGTTGTGGGCCTTGCCCGAGGGAATCATCGGCAGGCAGTTCTCCGCGCGCTCCACGCGGCAATCGAAGATCACCGGACGGGGGGTGTCGATCATCTCCCGGATGGCGTCGTCCAGTTCCGATGGCCGTTCTGCGCGCAGGCCCACAGCCCCGTAGGCTTCGGCGAGCTTCACGAAGTCCGGCAGGCTCGACGAATAGGAGTGGCTGTAGCGCTCGCCGTGCAGCAGCTGCTGCCACTGGCGGACCATGCCCATCCACTCGTTGTTGAGGATGAAGATCTTGATTGGCAGGTCGTACTGGATGGCGGTCGACATCTCCTGCATCGTCATCTGGACGCTGGCGTCTCCAGCGATGTCGATGACGAGGGAGTCCGGATGGGCGATCTGGACGCCCACCGCGGCCGGCAGGCCATAGCCCATGGTGCCAAGGCCCCCCGAGGTCATCCACCGGCGCGGCTCCTGGAAGTGAAAGAACTGCGCCGCCCACATCTGGTGCTGGCCCACCTCGGTGGTGATGTAGACGTCGCGGCCGCGCGTGAGCTCGTACAGCCTCTGCACGGCGTGCTGGGGCTTGATGAGGTCTGCGGAGGGCCGGTAGGCGAAGCCTCGCCGGGCCCGCCATCGCTCGATCTGGTCCCACCACGGCGCGAGACGCTCGCGGTCGGTAGCGCCGCGGCGTCCCAACGCGGCGATGAGCGCCTCCAGCCCCTCTGCGGCGTCGGCGACGATCCCGACGTCGGTCCGGACAAGCTTGCCGATCGACGAGGGATCGATGTCCAGGTGGATCTTCTTCGACGCCGGAGAGAAGGCGTCCAGCCGCCCCGTGACGCGATCGTCGAAGCGCGCGCCGACGCAGATCATCACGTCGCAGTCGTGCATCGCGTGGTTGGCTTCGTAGGCGCCGTGCATTCCGACCATGCCGAGCCAGGCGGGGTCGCCGGCCGGGAATGCGCCCAGGCCCATCAGGGTCGAGGTGACTGGCGCGCCGGTGAGGGCCGCGATCCGGCGCAGGGCCGCGCTGCCGGCCGGCCCCGCGTTGACCACGCCGCCGCCGGTATAGAAGAGCGGCCGGTGCGCGCCCGCGATCAGGGCGGCCGCCTCGGCGATGGCGGCGGGGTCGGGCCGCGTCCGGGGCCGATAGTCGTGGATCGGCCGCGCTGCGTCCGCAGTCAGGTAGGGGCCGCTGGCGAACTGCACGTCCTTGGGGATGTCGACGACGACCGGTCCGGGGCGACCGCTGGTGGCGATGTGGAAGGCGTCATGGAGCACGCGCGCCAGGTCGCGCACGTCCTTCACCAGATAGTTGTGCTTGGTGCAGGCGCGGGTGATCCCGACCGTGTCGCACTCCTGGAAGGCGTCGGAGCCGATCAGGTGGGTTGGCACCTGCCCGGTGATGACGACCAGCGGAATGGAATCCATCAGGGCGTCGACGATCCCCGTCACCGCGTTGGTCGCGCCTGGGCCCGAGGTGACCAGGACCACGCCCGGCTTGCCGGTGGAGCGGGCGTAGCCCTCGGCGGCGTGGGCCGCGCCCTGTTCGTGACGGACGAGCACATGGCGCAGTCGCGGCTCGTGGAAGAGGGCGTCATAGATCGGCAGAACCGCGCCGCCCGGATAGCCGAAGAGGTCGGTGACGCCCTGGTCCACGAGCGCCTGCACGACGATCTGGGCGCCGGTCATGACGCGCGGCTCGGCCTGGGCGGCCTGATCTGGAGCGGGAGTGTCTATGCGGGTGGGGGCGTTCATCGGGCTTCGCTTTGCAGAAGGACAAGAAAAAAGGCCCGCTAGGGGCCTTGGGAGACGCGACCAAGAGCAGACGGGACCGGCCTTCTTCAGGCCCCCGCCGCCATCGGCCGCCGACTAAGTACGATCAGCGCCACGCGCATGGATCGCTCTCCTGCTAGTTGATCGACTTAAACCCCCCGCCCGGGAGGCGGTCAAGCGCCAAGGCGCAGGGAAGGGAGCGGGAGCACTCCATCCGGGCCCGGGGCCAGGCGTGGCCAGTCGGGAGTCTGGTTGCGCAGCCAGGTGAGCTGTCGCTTGGCGTAGCGGCGCGTTTCCGTCTGCGCCTGCGCCAGCGCCTCCTCCAGTGACGCCTCGTCCCTGAGATGCGCGGCGAGTGGCGCCACGCCGAGAGCTTTCAGGGCGGGACTCGTCGGCGGCAGGTCGCGTGCGATCAGGCGGGCGACCTCGTCGAGCGCTCCGCCGCGGACCATTGCGGCGAGGCGCAGATCGCAACGCCGGTAGAGTTCTGCCCGCGGCAGGTCGACGACCACGGCGCGCCAGCTGCCCGGCGCGAGCGCCGGAGGGGAAGTCCTGCGCCAGTCGCTGAGGGCCCGGCCGGTGGCGAGCCAGACCTCCAT
>DATHPX010000285.1:0-2621 GCA_035483335.1 Caulobacteraceae bacterium
CGCAGGAGGAGACGGGCGAGGCTTTCGCCCGGCTGGTGAAGCAGGGCAAGGTGCGCGCGATCGGCGCGTCCAACTTCGCCGCCGACCGGTTAGTCTCCGCCAACAAGCTGGCGGAGGCGAATGGCTGGCCTCGCTACGAGACGCTCCAGCCGCTCTACAACCTTTACGACCGTTCCGACTTCGAGGGGCCGCTCGAACGCGCCTGCAAGGATATGGAGGTCGGCGTCATCCCCTATTACGGTCTCGCCAGCGGCTTCCTCACCGGCAAATACCGGTCCGAGGCGGATCTGGCGAAGAGCCAGCGGGGCAGGGGCGTGAAGAAGTACCTCGATGACCGCGGACATCGGATCCTCGCCGCCCTGGACGATGCTTCGAAGAAGCTGAACGCGACGCCGGCCCAGGTCGCCATCGCCTGGCTCATGGCCAGGGTGGCCGGGCCGATCGCCAGTGCGACAAGCGTCGAGCAGCTGCGCGAGATCATGGGCGCGGCCAATCTGAAACTGGATTCACAGGCGCTCGCCTCCCTTGATCGGGCGAGCGCGCCGGCCGTGGCCGCCCCGGCGTGAGCGAGGGGCTGGAGACGAAAGTCTGACGCCAGTGCTCCAGGAAGCGGATGGAGTCCGGACGCGACGCCGCGAGCCGGCGATCAATGCGCCCTTGGTGGTGACCGGGCTGATCCTGGCCCTGCTCGCCGCCCATGGCGCACGAGTCTGGACCGGGACCACGCTCGACCCGCTCGCGGTCACCAGCCAGGACTTCGCGCAAGGCGGCTACGCCCAGTTCGTCACCTACCAGTTCGCACACGGAAGCTGGGCGCACGTGCTGATGAACTCTGCCTTCGTGCTCGCCTTCGGCGCGCCGGTGGCGCGCTACTTCGGCACGGGCGCGCGAGGGTCCCTGACCTTCCTTTTGTTCTTCCTCGTGTGCGGCGTCCTCGCCGCCGCGAGCTACGGGATCTATGTCGACCTGGAGGCGCGGGTCATGGCGAGGCCGCCGCCGCCATGGGCCCTGGTCGGCGCGTCGGGCGCGGCCTCGGGCCTGATGGGGGCCGCCGCACGCCTGATGCAGGGACACGGGCGCGTCGGCCAGCTTGGCGGCCGTACTGTCGTGGTGATGACCCTCGCCTGGATACTTATCAACCTGGTGCTGGGGCTCTCAGGTCTCACGCCTGGAGCGGGCGCCGTGCCTGTCGCCTGGCAGGCCCATATCCTGGGCTTCTTCGCCGGCCTCCTGCTCATCAGCCCCTTCGCCGCCCTTGCCGGCGCCACTCGCCGCCATCAGCCGTTGCCTTGAGTGCGAGCGCCGCAGGCGCAATCAATCTGCGCCTCCCGGCGCCTGTGTCGTCGAAGGTGAATCACCTCGTGCGCCGCCGAGAGGCCCGCGGGCGCCTTTCGACGCTCGGGCGGCTGCGTGATTCGAGCGCGCCTTCGGCGCATTTTTCAGGGACGTCCCGGTTCGACGAGCTCAGCCGGGCTTCAGATTCGGAAAAGGCCAGCAAAAGCAGACGCCGCGCCCTGCTTTCAGTCGGACGGGGTTAGCTCAGCCGTTCAATCATTCATCGCCCGACATGGCCCGGCTTTCGGGAGCGCCGCAGCATGCGAGGGGACGCATTTTCTGGCTCTCATCTTCTTGATGCCGCCGTGACGCCAGATTCCGCTTGATTCGCAGAGCCGTGAGGCCAACTCTTTTACGGACCTGTAATGGTGGAGGAGCCCATGCTCATTTGTCAGGTGCTGACCGACAAGGGCGATCGGGTGTTCAGCGCCGCGCCATCGGAGACGATCGAGACCGTGGCCATGCGGTTGTGGACTCGCCGCGTGGGCTCCCTGGTGATCCTTGACGAAGCTGGCGATGTCGTCGGGCTGGTGTCCGAACGCGACATCGTCCGGGTCGTCGCCGAGGGAGGGGGCGATGCGCTTGGCCTTCCCGTATCCGAGGTGATGAACCGCGAGGTCGCATTCGCCTCGCCCAGCGACACGGTAGAATCGATCCTGGCGCGCATGACCGATCGGCGGGTGCGTCACCTGCCGGTGTGCAAAGAGCGTCGGCTGGTGGGGATCATCTCCATCGGCGATCTCGTGAAGAGCAAGATCGCCGAGACCGAGGCCGAGGCGGAGCACCTTCGCGCCTACATCGCGAGCTGAACTCCTGCGGCCTGCGGGCCAGCCCTGTCGTTCGTCCACAGGCGAAGCCAAGAAATTCGAGTCATGACGCTTGCATGACGTCGGGCGCCCCGATAGAAGCCGCCCCCTGTTCGGGCGGGACGCGGTTGCCTCCTCCGACGGAAAAAAGAGTTCGATAGAGCTTGATTTTCCTTCGCGAAGGCGCCAACTTCCGCTCCCTCAATCGAATCGCCAACGGACTGGTGGGGCTTTACCCTGCGGCCCCGGAGGTGATTTTTGCGCTCCGTTTCTGGCCTTTTGGGGCCTTCAAAAATGGCTTCGCAAAGCGGTTGACACGAAATTCCGAGGCGGATAGACACCCGCCTCCCGCGCCGCCGGCGGTTCCGGCGGGTTCGACCAGAAGGTCGTTCGATCTTTGACATCGTTGATTTGGAAAGAGAAACGCAGGCGGCGGCGTCCTGGCGATGGTCCCTAACCAGGGCCATCAATCGACGCTGA
>DATHPX010000286.1:0-11265 GCA_035483335.1 Caulobacteraceae bacterium
ATTTCCAGATTTGATAAGTCCGCGATCTGACGTTCCTTTTTGATTTCAGCGTACGAAAAAATCGGAGAATGTGGGCGGGGGCATCGGCCTCGCGTCGTGCGGATCGATGCCGGGGCCGCCCTTCACGGCTCAGAAGCCCAATCCTCGAGGCGGCGGAGGATCCTCTTTGCATGGCTTCCGGGCCAGTAGGTCCGGCCGCACGTGGGGCATTCCCGAAACGGACCCGGCAACCTGCGAGCGACGAGAGGAAGGCGGTCAAGACGCCCATCGTCGAGCTCCACGAGCGGGGTGTTGTCGATCATGCAGCGCGTGAAGGGCGAGCGGAGCCAGTCGATCCCCAGCGTCGCTTTCAATTGCATCGCCTGGCGGTCGAGATCGGGAGAGTCCAGGCGGAGGATACGGGGGTGGCCGTCCCTCTCGGCAAGCGCGCGGTCGAGCGTGACGATCGTCCTGTCCTCCCGGCGAGAACACGCGACGAGCTCGTCATCCTTCTGCCCGGCCATGGCGAGTTGCGCGTCGTAGCCCGCCGCGCGCAGCCACCGGGCGAGACCGCCCAGCATCTCGTCGCACAGCAACCGAGTTGGCGATGGGCGCCGAACCATGTCCGGGTGCGTTTCGTTCATCCGGGGCGCACCGGAGCGCTGATTTCCTTGCAGGACGAGCTTGACATGGATCGGCTGCGGAGCGGCGATGCGTCATGACCAAGATGTCTATCCATCCCATCCGCGCGAAAATCGCCATCCATCCTGTCCCTCCATCCGAGAGCACGATGGCGCGCCTGGCGGAGATCCTGACCGAGGTGGTGGCCGCGAACGGTTCGGTCCATTTCATGGACCCCATCCCCCACGGCAAAGCCGAGGCCTACTGGCGGGACGCCTTCGAAGGCGCCAAGGCTGGGGACCGCCTCGTCCTGGGGGCCTTCCTCGAGACGATCCTCGCAGGAACCGTCACCCTGTTCCTCGGTACGCCTCCCAACCAGCCGTTTCGCGCCGAGATCTGGAAGCTGATGGTCGCCCCCGTCTACCGTCGAATGGGCCTGGGGCGGGCTCTGGTGAGCGAAGCCGAAAGTCTGGCGCGCGAGCATGGTCGGACACTGCTGACGCTCGACACCGCGGTCGAGGGCGGGGCGTCGGAATTGTACGAGGGCCTCGGCTGGACGCGAGTCGGCGTCATTCCGGACTACGCCTTCAAACCCAAGGGCGGCGTCGTGGGCACGGCGATCTACTACAAGAAGACCGCATGAAAGGGCGCCCTTCGCCCTGTGGCGCCGACAGTCGCTCCGCCGGCTGACAAGGCCGCCTTCGGCCGCCTATAGAACCGCTACGAAAACCGGGTGGAAAGGAAGCGGGCTTGGGTAAGCTTTGGTGTGTCGCGCCGCAGGGCGATCGGTGTGGCGAAGCGGCGACGTGGGCGGCCGAAGAGCGCGCCCTCTACTGGTGCGACGTCAATCGCTATCTGATCCATCGCATCGGACCTGATCGGCAGGTGCGGAGCTGGTTCTTCGACGAACCGGTGACGGCGCTAGCCCGGACCACCGACCCGGGCGAATGGATCGTCGCCCTGGGCTCGCGCCTGATCCTCTGGCGACCCGCAGACGACTCGCGCCGGGAGCACGGATTTCGCTGTGAGAACTGGCCCGAGGCGCGCCTCAACGACGGCCGCGCGGCGCCCAACGGCGACTTCTGGATCGGCTCGATGGGGCACAACATCGGTCCCGACGGCGAGGACCGCGAATGTCCTCCTGGCCTCGGCTTGCTCTGGCGCATCCGACCGGACGGGACTGCTACGGTGGAGAAGCGGGCGCTCGGCATCTCCAACACCGTCTGCTGGTCGCCAGACGGGCGCACCTTCTACTTCGGAGACAGCCTGGCGAACACGATATGGGCCTACGACTACGATCCCCAGACGGGAGAGATCGCGAACGAGCGGCCTTTCTTCGCCGGGTTCGACCGCGGCGGCCCCGACGGCTCGGCCGTCGACAGCGAAGGACGGCTCTGGAATTGTCGCTTCTATGGCGGCTGCGTGGTGTGCGTCGCGCCGGACGGCAAGATCGAGCAGGTGATCGAAATGCCGGTGCGCGACATCACCACCTGCGCCTTCGGCGGCGATGATCTCAAGACGCTGTACATCACCACCGCCGGGATGCTGCCCCAGGAAGGCGGACGGCTCGCCGGTTCGCTCTTCGCGCTTGAAACCGACGCACCGGGCCTCGACGGCTACCGCGCGCGGATTGATCTGATGGAGACGGTGAGGTGAGGGTTCCCGAAGCGAAGCTGGCGGAGGTCTGGGACCGGGGTTTTACGGTCGTCGAGGGCTTCCTCGATCGGGAGACCCTGGCCGCGGCCCAGGCAGGGCTGTGGGACATCTACCCGCGGCCGGAAGCCTATTTCGCCGATCCGTCGGCCTATCCGAGGTTCGCACGAAGCCAGTTCTCCGGGCTGCGGTTCTTCCCGTACGCCAATGCGGCGCTCGACAGTCTGCCCGTCTATCCGGACCTCGTGGACGCCGCCGAACGGTTCCTCGCCTCATCGGACATCGACATCTACAAGATCGAGCTGTGGGCCAAGTACGCGGGCGCGGTGAACTACGACCAGGTTCATCACCGTGATTTCGGCAATCACACCCTGGTCGTCCCGAGGCTGGACGGCGTCCACGTCCAGATGACGACCTTCATCCTGCTCTCTGACGTGACCGAGCTGGATGGACCGACCAAGGTGGTGCCGCTTGAGCATACTCGGGATCTTCCGCTCCATCCCCGGCAACTGCCGATGGGCGAACTCTTCGACAAGGAGGTCGCGGCCACGGCGCCCGCCGGCTCGCTGATGATCTACAAGACCGACGTCATGCACCGCGGGTCGGACTTCGGCGCCCCCGGGCGCTCTCGCTTCGCCATGCTGGTCGATTTCACGCAGCGCGGCTGGCGGTGGAACGGCAAGATGAGCTGGCCCGACCACGCCGAAAGGTCCGGCTTCGTGGAGGCGATGATCCGGATGACTCCGCGCCAGAGGGACCTGTTTGGCTGGCCTCCGATCGGTAGCGACTACTGGACGCCCCAGACTCTGCGGGATGTAGCGGGGCGGTACCCGGGCATGGACATGACGCCATATGAGGAGGGCGTCGCAGCGCTCGCCGTATCGCGATGAACGCGAAGCCCCCACAGCCCGCCGGGGGCTTTCGCCTCAGGTCGCGCGCCTGGTTCGACAACCCGGCTAATCCGGACATGACGGCGCTCTACCTGGAACGGTACCTGAACTTCGGCCTGAGCCTCGATGAACTGCGGTCGGGCAAGCCTATCATCGGCATCGCCCAGACCGGGTCCGACCTCAGCCCCTGCAATCGCCACCATCTCGTCCTGGCCGATCGCGTCCGCGAGGGGATCCGCACCGCCGGAGGCATCGCCATCGAGTTCCCGGTCCATCCGATCCAGGAGACCGGGAAGCGGCCGACCGCGGCTCTCGACCGAAACCTCGCCTATCTCGGGCTGGTCGAGGTGCTTTACGGCTATCCTCTCGACGGCGTCGTCCTGACCATCGGCTGTGACAAGACCACGCCCGCCTGCCTGATGGCTGCGGCCACGGTCGACCTCCCCGCCATAGCCCTCTCGGTCGGACCGATGCTGAACGGCTGGTTCCGCGGGCGTCGGACCGGCTCGGGGACAATCGTCTGGCAGGCGCGCGAGATGCTGGCCGCCGGCGAGATCGACGAGGCCGGCTTCATCGAGCTGGTGGCGTCGTCTGCGCCCTCGACCGGCTTTTGCAACACGATGGGCACGGCCACGACGATGAACAGCCTCACCGAGGCGCTCGGCATGAGCCTCACCGGTTCGGCGGCGATTCCGGCGCCTCATCGCGACAGGCAGGAGATGGCCTACCGGACGGGCCTGCGCATCGTCGACATGGTGAAGGAGGATCTGCGGCCCTCGCGCATCCTCACCCGGGAGGCCTTCCTCAACGCCGTGGTGGTCAACAGCGCCCTGGGCGGCTCGACCAATGCGCCGATCCACCTCATCGCTTTGGCGCGACACATGGGCGTGCCTCACGTGCTGCAGGATTGGGAGGACTTCGGCCGGCGCGTGCCGCTCTTGGTCAACCTGCAGCCGGCCGGGGAGTATCTCGGCGAAGACTTCTACCGCGCCGGAGGCGTTCCAGCCGTCGTCAATCAACTGATCGACGCCGGCCTGATCCACGGCGACGCTCTGACGGTCACTGGCCGCACGCTCGCGGAGAACAACCGAGGTCGCGCCATTCTCGACGACGACGTGATCCGCCCCTTCGATCGGCCCCTCAAGCCCGAGGCGGGATTCGTCGTCATGTCGGGCAATCTCTTCGACAACGCGATCATGAAGACCAGCGTGATCTCCCCCGAGTTCCGTGACCGCTATCTTTGCGATCCGGCTCACCCGGATGCGTTCGAGGGGCGAGTGATCGTTTTTGACGGGCCCGAGGACTATCACGCCCGGATCGACGATCCCGCCATGGGGATCGACGAGTTCTGCATACTGGTGATGCGGGGCGCGGGCCCGATCGGTTATCCGGGGGGCGCGGAGGTGGTGAACATGCGCCCGCCGGCCGAGCTGATTAAGCGCGGCGTGCACGCGCTTCCCTGCATCGGCGATGGCCGCCAGTCGGGAACCTCTGGTTCACCCTCGATCCTCAACGCTTCGCCCGAGGCCGCGGCTGGCGGCAATCTGGCTCTTCTCCGGACCGGGGACATCGTCCGCGTCGACCTGAACACTCGGAAGGTCGATGTCCTGCTCAGCGAGGCGGAACTGGCCGAACGCCGTCGTGAGCTGGAGGCCGCCGGAGGCTATCTCTATCCACCCAGCCAGACCCCCTGGCAGGCGCTGCAAAGGGCGGACGAGGGACAGCTGGGCGGCGGGGCCGTACTCGAGTCGGCGGTCCGCTTCCAGCGTGTGAGCGAGACAATGGGTCTGCCGCGGGATAACCACTGAGGCGCCCACAAGCGTCCGCACTGAATACGAGAAACCCGGCATGGCAGTGGCGATCTATCCCAGTCTGAGGAACCGCGCGGTGTTCGTGACGGGCGGCGCCTCGGGGATCGGGGCGGCGTTCACGCGCCAGTTCCATTCACAGGGGGCAAGGGTCGCCTTCGTGGACCTGCAGCGGGAGGCCGGCGAGGCCCTGCGAAACGAATTGGGCGAGCGCGCCTGGTTCGGCGTGTGCGATGTCACCGATGCGGCGAACTTGCAGATCGCCGTGCGCGCCGCGGCCCAAGCGCTCGGGCCGATCACGGTTCTCATCAACAACGTCGCCAACGACACCAGACATGAAGCCGCCAGCCTGAGCCCTGGGGAATGGCGGGCAATTCTCGCGGTGAACCTTGACCCGGTCTTCATCGCCTCGACGGCCGTCCTGCCGATGATGGAGGCGCAGGGCGGCGGGGCGATCGTCAACGTCAGCTCGATCACTGCGCTCCTCGGACAGGTGAACCTGGCCGCCTATGTCGCCGCCAAGGGCGCGATCAACGCACTGACTAAGACGCTCGCGAGGGAGTGGGGCGCGCGCGGCGTCCGCGTCAACGCGCTCACGCCCGGCTGGGTGGTGACCGAACGGCAGCTGGAACTGTGGCTAACGCCGGAGGCGGAAGCGGAGTGGGCCAAGCTGGTCGCCCTGCCAGGTCGGATCATGCCTGACGACATCGCGCGCGCGGCCCTGTTCCTCGCCTCGGATGAGAGCCGCATGATGACCGGACAGAATCTGGTGGTGGACGCCGGCCGCAGCTGACGGCGCAAAGCCGTGATCGGCGACCTCGGCGTCGCGCGGCCGCTTCCATGCCGCCGCGGCTTCTGGCTTAACAAGGAAAACAGCGGGAGAGCACAATGGACACCCGGCGGCTGGTCGACCCCGAGCTTCGCCCTTTGCTCGAAATGTTCCCTTCCTTGAACCTGTCGATGGAATCCCTCGCGGAGGTCCGCGAGCGGGTCTTCCCCATGCCCGAAGTCGACGCATCGACAACCGATCAGGAGAGTAGGGCCGCGCCAGGGCCGACCGGGGCTCCAGAAGTGGAGGTCCTGGTCTATCGGCCCAAGACTGTTAGCGGACCCCTGCCGTGTATCTTCCACATCCACGGGGGCGGCTATGTGCTGGGCAAGGCGAAGAACCAGGAGCCGGTCCACCGCGCAATTTCCGCAGGGCTCAGCTGCGCAATCGTTTCCGTCGAGTACCGGCTGGCTCCGGAGACGCCATTTCCGGGTCCGATCGAAGACTGCTACGCCGGCCTAGCCTGGACCTTCGCAAAGGCGGCTGAGCTGGGTCTCGACGCCAGTCGGATCGGCGTCATGGGCGAGAGCGCCGGCGGGGGCCTCGCCGCAGCCCTGGCCCTTCTCGCCCGGGACCGGGGCGAATACGCGCTGGCTTTCCAGCATCTGATCTACCCGATGCTGGATGACCGGACCTGCGAACATGCCGAACCCCATCCTCACGCAGGCGAATTCATCTGGCACGCGCTCAACAACCGTTTCGGCTGGTCGAGCCTCCTCGGACACGAGCCGGGACGCGACGGGGTTTCGCCCTATGCCGCGCCGGCGCGCGCGGAGGATCTCTCGCGCTTGCCGCCGACCTTCATCAGCACCGGCGCGCTAGACCTCTTCCTCGAAGAAGACCTGGAGTACGCGCGACGGCTTCTGCGTGCGGGCGTGCCGACTGAACTGCATGTCTATCCGGGGGCCTTCCACGCCTTCGACATGGCGCCGGACGCCGGCGTCGCCCAACAGGCCCGCAGGGACAGCCGCGAAGCCCTCGCGAGATTCATGCGCCATTAGGTCACGGAGCGCGGGCCGAAATTCCCTAGGCGTGGTCGAGGTTTACGCAGGCCCCGCCTGAACGACTGCGACCGCCGGCGGACTCGTCCTATCACCAAAGTCGTAGGCCACCCCTCCTTGGACGAGGGTGTCAAGGCTCTCCGCGGGCGGTCCCGGAGTCGCCGTTGGAGAGACGCGGCGGGGCGGCAAACAGGAGCATCTTCTCACTGCCGATCAACCCCAAAGGAGTTCGCGCAGTGGCACTGAATTACGCCCTCGTAAGACCCAGAGAAGACCCGGCGCCGCGGGTCGAAGACCTCAATCTCGAGGTGACACGCGGAGCGGAGCAGGGGTGGGACACGCCCATTCACGTCTGGTCGTCGGAGAAGCCGTTTGAATCGCGAAATGCGCCTCGCGGCTATCACACCCTGACCGTGCGCCTCAGCGGCTCGCGTGGGTTGTCGTTTCTTGATGCGGGCGGTGTCTGGCGGCCGAAGCCTCTTGGCGCGGCGCTCGTCATACGCCCGGCCGAGATGGCCAGCGGCCTGTCGGGCGCAAATCCGGTTCGTTATGCGGACATCTGCCTGCCGGTGGACCTGACCCGTCAGCTCTGCGCCTCGCTGTTCACTGAGTGTGATGCGATCCGTCCTTTCGGCGGGCGCGTGGTGTTCTGCTCGGACGACCGGCTCTGCGCGGACGCCACGGCCCTGGTCGAACGGGCCCTGGACGAGCGGGACGTTCCGACCCGGTTCGAGATGAACGCGCGGGCGCACCTCTTCGCCCTGGAATTGCTGCGACGCCACTCGCCCTTCTCGCCCGCATGCGAGAAATGGTCTGGAGGGCTGGCGCCCTGGCAGGCCCGCCGGGCCGAGGAACTGATGCTGAAGAACCTCGCCGAGGATCTGCGCCTCGCGGACGTCGCGCAGGCTTGCGAGCTTTCTGCGGCCCACTTCTCGCGCAGCTTCCACAAGACCTTCGGCGCGCCTCCCTACCGGTGGCTCCAGACGCGCAGGATCGAGCGGGCCAAGGGGTTGCTTGGCGACACCACCCGTTCGCTGGCGGAGATCGCCCTCGAATGCGGTTTCACCGAGCAAAGCCACTTCACCAAGGTCTTCACGCGCCTTGTCGGCGTCAGCCCTGGGGCCTGGAGGCGGTTGCGGCGGACCTGAGGCGGGCTCGGATGGCGGCGTTTTCGCGCCCCGACCGAGCATGACGGCGCGCTGGGCTGCGTCTGGCGCGCCTATATCTAAAGTCGTAGCATCGCTTAGACGTCGAGGATCGGTCTGTTGTGGGGAAGCCGGCTAAAGTGACCAGGATGTCACCCGGCTCGGCGCGCGCGGGATGGACTGCCTGCGCTCGCGACGGGGACCCTTAGGACGCGAGGCGGCTGCATGACTACTGACTCCGGTTCGAATGTCTGTCGGGTTGCGATCGCGGACGACCACGCTCTCTTCCGGAGAGGCGTGGTTTCGGTGATCGAGCGGGAAAACGGCCTGCAGGTGGTCGCCGAGGCGAGCGATGGAGAGGAGGCGGTCTCCTGTTACCGCGCCCATCGCCCGGACGTGATGCTGCTCGACCTTCTGATGCCGCGACTGGATGGCTTCGAGGCCATGCTGCGGATCCGGCACATGGATCCGGCAGCCAAGATCGTCATGCTGACGACCTATGACACCGACGAGGACATCAACCGGGTGCTGGGCGCCGGGGCCAAGGCCTATCTCCTGAAGGACGCGACCGGGCCCGACCTCATCCGCTGCATCCGCGATGTGCACGCAGGAAAGACGCGCGTGGCCCCCGAAATCGCGGCGAAGCTCGCCGAGCGGTTCACCCAGGCGCAGCTTACCGTGCGGGAGCTGTCGGTTCTGCGCCTCGTGGCGGAGGGGCTCAACAATCGCGCGATCGGAGAGCGCCTCCGGATCTCCGAGGGCACGGTCAAGGTCCACGTCGCCCATCTGTTCGACAAGCTCGGCGCATCGAGCCGGACGGACGTCGTTGCGACAGCCGTGCGTAGAGGCCTTGTCCGCATGAACTGAGCGCGGCCTAAGGCTGCGGAGACGCCCGGCGAAACCCTGGGTGATAAACCCGATGCCTTGAGTCTTGGGGGCGGAATAGGCTCGACGCGCTGGTGGAGAGCCGCATGCTCACACGGCTGCCGCGAGACGAAACGGCGGCGCGGTCCGCGGGTGAGGTTTCGCCATGCTGCCGCAGCCGATCGGCCCGTCGCTGTCCAACCGGGGACACGCGCCCCCGCATAGCCAAGGAGGGGACGCAAGGTGAGCGAGGGCGCGATCAAGCGGCCGGCCAAGGCGGAAGCGGCGTCGTCGGAGGTGAGCCGCGTAGAGCTTGGCAATGGCGTGGTCATCGCTCTGTCAGGCCTGCTGATCTCCTTCGCGGCCTACGAGGCCGACTTATGGAGCGGGGAAGAAAGCCTGAACTTCAGCCGGGCGAACATTCTCTACACCCAGGCGGCGCGGACATGGGGCCGCGCCAACGCATTACAGGCCGTTGAGGTGCAGCTGTTCAGCGAGTGGCTGAACGCGACATTGCACAAGGATACGGCGCTGTCGGTCTTCTACGCCAACCATCTTCCGGCGGACGCCCAGCCGGCGTTCAGGGCTTGGCTTGCCCTGGATCCGCGAAAGCCGGGGTCGCCCCCGTCACCTATGGTTATGCCGCAATATGCCCCGGCCGGACCGACCAAGGCCGCAGCTCTAGAGCGGCAAGGCGACCAGGCGTTCGCCGACGGCCAGCGCGCCAAGCGCATCGGCGACTCGTATTCCCAGGCGGGCGCTATCCTTTCCACTTCGCTCTTCTTCGCCGGCATCAGCCAGATCTTCAGCATGCGGGGCATCCGTTATGTGCTGCTGGCCCTGGGAGCCTTCGCCTGCGGGCTCGGCATCTGGCGCCTGTTCACACTCCCGCTGCTGTCGCTCATGTCGAGCGCCGCGTGATCCGCCGTTGGCGAAGGATTCTGTGTATGATCCGCGTGTCCCCTGTAACGACTGGGTCGGGTCAGGGTTAGGCCCCATGCCGGCTCCGGCCTTCGGCGGATAGCAGTCCGCCGCCAGCAGGCTCAGCTTCAGGGTAATAATGGAGGCTGTGATGTCCACTCGACGCCTGCTCGCTATGACCGCCTCGCTCGCAATCGCCTTGGGCGTGGTGGAAGGAACTGCCGCGATTGCGGCGCCGCCGCCTGCGACCTGGGACGGACTCGTCCTGGTGGAATCGCAGCAACTCGATCGTGTCTATCTGCTGCCCGGCGCCGACATGAAATCCTTCACCAAGGTGATGCTGGATCCGACAGAGGTCGCCTTCAGGGAAAACTGGATCCGCGACTTCAACAGAACGTCTGCGCGGTCCGGAAGGCGGCTCGACCAGAACCGTGCCGACCAGATCGCCAAGGCGGTTTCCACCGGAATGGCTGACACCTTCGCGCAGGCCTATCGGAGGGCCGGGTATCAGGTTGTTGACGCCCCCGGGCCGGACGTGCTGCGCGTGCGCACCGGGGTGATAAACCTCTCGATCACCGCTCCCGATACGCAGTCGGCGGGGCGCAGCCGGACCTGGTCGCGCAGTGTCGGCGAGGCGACCCTCTTCGTCGAGGCGCGAGATTCGCAGACAAACGCCCTGTTGGGGAGGGCGCTCGACCGGAGGGCGATGGGCGACTCCCGTCTTACCCTGCGCAACAGCGTGACCAATCGCTCTGACTTCCAGGCCTTGTTCAACATCTGGGCGAGGGCCAGCGTCGAGGAGTTCGGCAAGCTGAAGTCGATGTCGCCGGCCAGCGGGACCCAAGCAGTCGCTTCCGAGGAGTAGCGCCTTAGGGGGTGTCTTCGCTCTCGCTGTCAGCGTAGCCGGGCGGAGTCTTGGCCCAGGAATAGCCTTTCGCGCCGAGATCGTAGCCCGTCTGATAAAGAGCCCGCATGTAGTTGGTGTCGAACTGCTTGGTGCGGGGGGTCGTGAAGCTCGACGGGATGTATGCCAGATTGTAGTCGATCTGGTCTCGTTGGGTGGTCACGAAAATTCTGTAGAGATCCCCGAGTCCCTGGGTGTGGATCAGTGAAGCAATTGCGCGTCCAGCGATGCTGAGGGTGCGCCGCCTCACGCTCGCCCAATCGGGATCGAGCCTCGCGTTGCGTATTATGTACAGTGTCCTTGTTCGTGTGACGCCAAGTTTGGCCGCCTCATCCGCGAGCCGAAGACTCGGCGGATATGTGAACACCTGCGTGGCGGCCCCGCCGTCCACGTGCATCTCCTGGTAGTGCACGCCGTCCACGGTCACGTCGATCATCACCGGCGGAAATGCGCCGGGGATCGAGGCGGAGGCGATCAGCACCTTGCGGAAGAGATCAATCGCGTGGGGATCGTGGCTCGCGGCGATAGCGGTCATGTTCCAGACCACCGGCTCCAGTGAGTCGAGGTCGGTCGTGCCGACAAGGAGAAGGCGGCCCTTGGCGTATTCGGCGGCAATCTCATCCAGCAGGCGCCGGTCCACGTACCGTATG
>DATHPX010000287.1:0-28661 GCA_035483335.1 Caulobacteraceae bacterium
CCAGCTTCTACGCCACCTTCCAGCAGCTGATGCTCTCCCTGGGGATCTGCGTGGGCGCGGGAGCGCTGCGCATCGGCATGCTGGCCACCCACACCACCATCCCCGCCCTGGGGAACTTCACCCTGGCCTTCCTGGTGGTCACCGCGATCTCCGCTTCGGCAACCATCTGGCATCTGAAATTCGCGCCCGACGCTGGTGACGATCTCGCCGGGCGCGCCCAGGTGGCGGCGCGGGCCAAGGCTTAGCGTCCGCCTTCGGTCAGCGGACAGGCGGGATGAACGGCTGGACGACGTCCGCGAAGGCGTCGAGCGCCTCGCAGCGCGCAGCGTGCGCGGCGAGCGCCGGGCGGAGCCCAGCCTGGGCCAGATTCGGGTGCGCCTCGGACAGGAAACGCAGAGCGCAGGTGACGGCGATATCCGGGTGCCCGAGCCGATCGCCGAACCAGTAGGGACTCGCCCGCCCCGCCCGATCCCCCTCCAGTAATTCGAGCACCTGGCCGATCTGGGTCTCGCACCGGCTTACCCAGGTTGGCGAGACGGCCTCGTGCAGGACCCGTTCGTAAACGAGGCTGACCATCTTGTCGCAAAGGCCGGTCGCCAGGGCGCACACACGCAGCGCCTCTCGTCGCTCCGGCCCCGAGGCTGGGATCAGCGTGCGCGACGGCCCGGCGAGTTCGTCCAGGTGATCGAGGATCGCGAAGCTCTCGATCAGCACCTCGCCGCTGTCGAGCACCAGCGTGGGGACGCGCCTCAAAGGATTGAACTCGGAGATCCGATCGCCGTCGCCGAACGTCGACCAGGGCCGATGCTCATAGGCCATGCCGTAGACGCGGAGGCCTACCGCGACCCGGCGCACAAAGGGTGAGTCGTATTGCCCGATCAGGATCATCGTTCGCCCCGAAGCTTCAACCTCCGCAGGTGTGGAAGCCTTCCTCCGCCTCGGCAAGCACCGGGCGCCATGGGTGGGGAACAAGCGGCAAGCTGCTCAGGCGAACATCGCCGGCGTCACCTCGACACCGACCGGCGGCGGCGGATGCATGGTCGCCGATGCGCTTCAGCTGAGGACGACCGACGTGAGGGCGAACGCGGTCAGCCTGTGCGCCGCCACGAGGATAGGGAGGGCCAAGGCGGCGAGCCGCCGTTTTGTAATGCGAGTCATATCCGGCTTCCCAGGTATGGCCCGTGTCAGACGGGCGAGATTCCATACCGTCCGGTCTAGATATGACCCCAACGCCGCTCCGCAAGGGAGATTACATACCGTTCAGTATGAATTTTTTCTGTACGGTGTCGGTCGCGAGGCGGTTAGGTGGGCCAGCACTCCAGGGCCGTCTCGACCAGGATGCGCAACTCCTCGGCCGTGGCGCCGGCGCTGGCCTGCATGGCGAGGCCCTGGTTGATCGCCGAAAGCAGACGCGCCAGGCCTTCGGGGGTCACCTGGGGCGGCAGGTCGCCCTCGGCGCGGGCGCGCTCGAAACGAGCGATCAGGGCGTCGTTGGCCGCCTTGCCCCGCGCTTGGACCTCGGCGCGGATCGACTGCGCCTCGTCGCCGCATTGCATGGCGCTCACCACGCCCAGACAGCCCCGAGGATCGCAGACCGAGGCCTGGCGTTCCAAGGCCTTAGTGAGCAGGTGCTCGGCCACTGCGCGACTGGTGGGCTTGGCGAGGGCCTCGCTGACATAGGCCATCTTCTCCGTCTCATAGAGGTCCAGCGCCTGGCGAAAAAGCTGCTCCTTGTTGCCGAAGGCCGCGTAGAGACTCGGCCGGCTGATACCCATGGCATTGGTAAGATCTGTCAGCGAGGCGCCTTCATAACCCTTGCGCCAGAACACGCTGAGCGCGGCCGCCAGCGCGTCGTCCATATCGAACTCACGCGGGCGTCCCCTGATGCCGTGCTTTTCCAACGTATCCATACCGCTCGATATGTAATTATCCGGCGTCACATGTCCATCCCGCCCTTGCGGAGGCGACGGCGACCCGGCTTCAGGCGATCATCGCCAGCCAGTCGTCCTCGCTGATCACCTGCACGCCCAGCTCCGCGGCCGTCTTCAGCTTGGAGCCGGCGCCGGGCCCGGCGACGACGAGGTCGGTCTTCTTTGACACCGAGCTGGAGACCTTGGCGCCGCGGGATTCGGCCTGGGCCTTGGCCTCGTCGCGGGTCATCCGCTCGAGGGAGCCGGTGAAGACAATCGTCTTGCCGGCCAGGGCGCTGTCCGTGCGAGGCTTCTCCGCCGGCAGGACGGTCAGCTGCTCGCGCAGCGCCTCGACGATGCGCAGGTTGTGCGTTTCGCGGAAATAGGCGCCCGCCGCCTGGATCACCGCGTCCCCAATCTGGTCGAGGTCGTCGAGTTCGGCGATCGCCTCGGCATCCCCCGCGGCCACCGCGTGCATCGCCGCCAGGAAGGTCTCGGCGTCGCCATAGCCGCGCGCCAGGACGAGGGAAGTCGTCTCCCCGACGTGGCGTATCCCCAGGCCGTAGATGAACCGGTCCAGGCCGATCGTGCGCCGCGCCTCGATCGCTGCGCGAAGGTTGCGCACCGAGGTCTCGCCATAGCCCTCGCGCGCGCGGAGGGAGTCCAGCGCCGGCTCGTTGCGGGCGAGCCGGAAGATGTCGGCCGGCTCGCGCACGAGGCCCTCGTCGGAGAAGGCGCGCAGCTGTTTTTCACCGAGGCCCTCGATGTCGAAGGCGCGCCGGGAGACGAAGTGGCGCAGATGCTCGAAACGCTGGAACGGACAGGCGAACTCGCCCGTGCAGCGGCGCACGACGGTTTCTGCTCCCGAAGCGGTGGTCTCGCGCGCCAGGGGCGTCTTCAGCTCGCACGGGCAGTGGTCGGGAAATTCGAAGGGCTGGGCGTCCGCCGGACGCTGATCAAGGACCACCTCGACGATCTGCGGGATCACGTCGCCGGCGCGCTGGACGATCACCGTGTCGCCGACCCTCACGTCCTTGCGGGCGATCTCGTCGGCGTTGTGCAGGGTGGCGCGCTCGACCACGACGCCGCCGACGGTCACCGGCGCGAGACAGGCGACCGGCGTCACCGCCCCTGTACGGCCCACCTGAATCTCGATCCCCTCGAGGATCGTCCGCGCCTGCTCGGCGGGGAACTTCCGCGCCACGGCCCAGCGCGGGGAGCGCGAGACGAAGCCCAGGCGCTGCTGCCAGTCCAGCCGGTCGACCTTGTAGACTACCCCGTCGATGTCGAAACCAAGGTGCGGGCGCACCGTCTCCATTTCGCGGTAGGCGGCCAGGAGCCCCTCCGGGCCCTCCACGCGCCGCGCCTGTGGCGTGACGCCAAAGCCCCAGGACCGCAGCAGATCGAGCGCCTGCCACTGGGATTCGGCAAAGGGGGCGCTGATCTCGCCCCAGGCGTAGGCGAAGAAGCGGAGCGACCGCTGGGCGGTGATGCGCGGGTCGATCTGGCGCAGGGAGCCGGAGGCGGCGTTGCGCGGGTTGACATAGGTGCGCTGACCGGCGGCCTCGGCAGCCTCATTGAGGGCGGCGAAGTCGGCGTGACCGAAATAGATCTCGCCGCGAACCTCGATCGACTGCGGCCAGCCGCTCCCCTTCAGCCTGGCCGGGATCTCGCCGAGCGTGCGCAGGTTGGGCGTGACGTCCTCCCCCACCCGTCCGTCGCCGCGCGTCGCGCCGCGGACGAACACCCCGTCGCGGTACAGGAGGGACGCGGAGAGGCCGTCGATCTTCGGCTCTGCCGTGTAGGCGACCGACTCATCACCCAGACGCAGGAAGCGCCGTACGCGGGCGTCGAACTCGAGCGCGTCGTCATCGGAAAAGGCGTTGTCCAGCGAGAGCATGGGCACGCCGTGGGTGATCGGGGCGAAAGACTCGGACCGCTCTGCGCCCACCCGCAGGGACGGGGAGTTCTCGCGGACCAGGGCGGGGAAGCGCGCCTCGATCGCGGCGTTTCGCTGCTTGAGGGCGTCGTAGTGTGCGTCCGAGATGGTCGGCGCTTCCTGCTGGTAGTAGCGCGCGTCGTGGGCGGCGATCTCGTCCGCCAGACGCGTCAGCTCCTCGAGGGCTTCGGCCTCGCTGAGCGCTTCCGGCGCCTCGGGGGCGATAGTCGGTTCACGCATGCATCAGGGCCCGGGCGGCGGCGCGGGCCGCGTCTGTGACCTCGGCTCCGGCGAGCATGCGCGCAATCTCCTCCTCACGTGCAGAAGGCGACAGCACGTCCACGGCCGCGTGGATCTTTTCGGCCGATCCGTCCTTGCGCACGCGCCACTGCGCTTCCGCCCTCGCTGCGACCTGTGGGCTGTGCGTAACGACCAGCACCTGCGCCCCGGAGGACAGCTTTTTGAGGCGCAGGCCAATTGCATCCGCCACCGCGCCGCCAACGCCCTGGTCAACTTCGTCGAAGATCATCAGGGGCTGAGGCCCGGCGCTGCGCTGCGCGAGCGAGGCCTTGATGGCCAGGGCGAAACGCGAGAGCTCGCCGCCCGAGGCGATCGCGCCAAGACCCTGGAACGGCGCGCCTGGCAAGGTGGAGATCTGGAATTCGATGCGGTCCGAACCCGAGGGCCCGGCCCGCTCCCCCGGGAGGGGATCGACGGCGACGCGGAAACGCGCCTTGTCCAGTTTCAGCGGCGCAAGCTCGGCCATCACAGCGGCGGCAAGACGATCGCCGGCGGCGCGGCGGGCCGCTGTGAGAGACCCGGCGGCCGCGAGGTAGGCGTCCCACGCCTCGCGTTCGCGCGTCTGCGCGGCCGCCACCGCCTCGTCGGCGCTCTCCAGCCCCAACAGGCGGCCGGCCGTCTCAGCCCGGGCTGCGGGAAGCTCGTCGGGCTCCACGCCCAGCTTTCGGGCCATCGCGCGCAAGCCGAAGAGGCGCTCCTCCGCCTGCTCGAGCCTCTGGGGATCGAGTTCGAAGGCCTCGGCCGCGACGTCGACCGCCGCGGACGCTTCGCTCGCCTCGATCAGGGTCCGGTCCAGCGCTTCGCAGGCCGCGGCGATCCGCCCCGCCGCCGGGCTCGACGAGCCTGCCCCCAGCCCTTCCAGACGCGACTTCGCGCGCTCCAGAGCCCGCAACGCTTGGCCAAGGCGTCCGGCGAGGGAGTCGCCGTCAAGCAGGTCGCGCGCCTGGGAGATGTCCGCCAGGGTCTTTTCGGCGGCGCCCAGAAGAGCGCGCTCCTCTGCAAGGGCCGCGGCTTCTCCGACCTTGGGCGAAAGGCGATCGAGCTCGGCCAGGCGTGCGGCGAGTTCCTCGGCTTCGGCGGCCGACCGGTCGCGCGCTTCGGCCAGACCCTGCGCGGTCCCCGCCGCAACGCGCCAGGCGCTCCACGCCTCCAGGCAAGCCCTTCCCAGGGCCTCGCAGCCGCCGACGCGATCGAGCAGGCTCAGATGAGTGCGAGGATCGAGCAGGCCCACGGTCTCGTGCTGGCCATGCACCTCCACCAGCAGCGCCCCCAAGTCGCGCAGGACGCCTACGCCCACGGGTTGATCGTTGACGAAGGCTCGGGAGCGGCCATCGGCGGCGAGGGTGCGGCGCAGGACGAGGTCCTCGTCCCGGGCGTAGTCTAGCTCCTTCTCATCCAGATACGCCCACACGGCCGCCTCTGGCGGAGGGGCGAAGATGGCCGTGACGCTTGCCTGGGTCGCGCCACGACGGATGAGCGATGCGTCCGCACGCGCGCCCGTGGCCAGGCCCAGGGCGTCGAGGATGATCGACTTGCCCGCCCCCGTCTCGCCTGTGAGCGCGGTGAGGCCAGGCCCCGGCGCCAGGTCGAGGCGCTCGATGAGCACAACGTCGCGGATGGCCAGGCCGATCAGCATGGCCGGCACAATGGCCGAGACTCAGGTCCCGTTCAAAGGGCCGTCAGAGGCCGAGCACCCCGTGGAGGAAGTCCTTTTTCGGCTTCGGCTTGGGGGGGCCGGCCGGCTGGGCCGCGATGGAGGTCCCGGCGGCCTCGTGCGGGGCTGCCGCCTCCGCCGCCGCCACATCCACCGGCGGCGGCACGATGTTCCGGGAATCCGTCGGGTGCGTGAAGGGCAGGTGCGGCAGAACAATCGGCGCTGGGTCCAGCGAGGGCCGTTCGCCGCGCGAGGTCAGCAGCTTGTAGGCCTGGCTGTACCAGTAGTCGCCGGGATAGTTGTAGCCGAGGACCGCGCCGTTGTCTTTCGCCTCCTGGACCAGGCCGATGGTCAGATAGGCTTCGACCAGTCGATAGAGCGCCTCCGGCGCGTGAGTCGTTGTCTGATACTTCTCGACGACGTTGCGGAACCGGCCAATGGCGGCAATGGCGTCGCCGGTGCGGAGGTAATAACGGCCGATCGTCATCTCCTTGCCCGCCAACTGGTCCTGGACCATGTCGTACTTGAGCTTGGAGTCGACTGAGTACTGGGTGTTGGGATACCGCTTCATGACCTCCGACAAGGCCACGCGCGCCTGCTCGGTAGAAGCTTGGTCGCGTCCGACATCGACGATCTGTTCGAAGTAACAGACAGCCTTCAGATAGTAGGCATAGGGTGTCGCGGCGTTACCGGGATACAGGGCGATGAAGCGGTTGGCCTCACTGATCGCCTCGGCGTAGTCGTTCGCTTGGTAGTGCGCGTAGGCGGTCATCAGAATCGCGCGTCGCGCCCACTCCGAATAGGGATGCTGGCGTTCCACTTCGCGGAAATAGTTCACCGCGTCGTTCCAATGGTGTCGGTCCAGCTCGGTCGCACCTGTGCTGTACAGCAGGTCCACCGGCCGTTCCTCATAGGCGAGGGTCGGCTTCTTCTTGTGAAGCATCGAGCAGCCGGAAATGGCGAGCGGGACGATGAGGGCCAGAGCGAGAGCGCCCCGGAGGCCGGGCTTTACGGACACGATCTTCGAGAACCTCTTGAACCCCAGCGATCCGCGAACGGACCGGTCTGCTTACTACATCACCTGCGGACCAGCGCCAACGCCGTCGGGGCCTCACAATCGTCCCGCCGGCGCGCGCAAGGGACGGATCCGAAGGGAGGTTCTAGCCGACTGCGGCAAGTCGTCGTGGGGCGGAGACCTCGCGCCATGCTGCAGGCCGGGCCAGGAGGGCGCGCGCCAGGGCGTTGTTCATCGCGTGGCCGGCGTAGCGACCCTCGTAGCGCGCCAGGAGCGGGGCCCCGAGAAGGGCCATGTCGCCGATCGCATCCAGCATCTTGTGTCGGACGAATTCGTCGGGCTGCCGCAGCCCGTCGGGATTGAGAACCTCGCCCCGGTCGATCACGACGACATTGTCCATCGATCCGCCGCGGGCGAGGCCTGCAGCCCGCAGCGCCTCCACCTCGTGCAGGAAACCGAACGTGCGCGCCTCGGCGAGTTCCTCACGGAACACCGCCTCGTCGACCGCAAGGTCGAGGCTTTGCCGACCGATGGCGCGATCGTCGAACAGGATCTCGAAGGCGACTTCGAAGCGATCCGCAGGGGTCAGGGCGACGCGCTTGTCGCCATCCTCGACGACGATGGGCTCGAGGATCTCCAGATATCTGCGCGGACGCGCCTGGAGACGGCGTCCCGCCCTGTCGAGCAGATCGACGAACGGAGCGCAGGAGCCGTCCATGATCGGGACCTCCGGGCCGTCGATGAAGACGACGGCGTTGTCGATGGCCAGACCGGAGAGCGTCGCCATGAGGTGTTCCACCGTCGACACGCTCACGCCGTCGGCGTTGGAGATGACCGTTCCGAGTCGGGTCTCGCTCACCCGGTCCGCCCGCGCCGGGATCTCTGGATCGCGTTCGGCGACATCGGTGCGGACAAAGGAAACGCCTGTGTCCGGTCGCGCCGGCTCAATTCGTCCGCATACCTGACGACCGGTGTGGATGCCCACACCCTGGAATTGCACGGCGGAGGCGAGCGTGTGCTGCAGCTCTGGAGTCATCTAGGAATTCCGGAAAGCCAAGGGCCCAAGCGGCACGCAAGCGGAGCGCCGGCCGAGGAGGCCGGCGGCGCTTTACAAACGATTAACGGGCCTGGCGGGGGCCGGCAACACAACTCGTGTTTCCGGCCACCCCTTGGTTCGCTGGCGACGCCTAGTTGGCGAGGCGGCGCAGGAAGGACGGGATTTCGAGCTCGGCGGCTTCTTCGCTCTCCACCTCATCGGGCAGTTCCAGGGGTTGCGCTCCCCCCGCGGAACGGGTCGGCGCGGCCCGCCGGCCGGAGTCCTTGCGCGGACGACCGCCGAACATGGTCAGGAAACCGCCACGTTGACGGCGCTCCTCTCCGCGATGAGCGTGCCCGAACAGGGCCTCCTCGTCCTCGTCGGCCATCATGGCCGCCTCGGCGATTTGCTTGGGAGACACTGGCGCCGGGCGGCGCGTCGTAGGCGCGTCGAACAGGAGGTCCGGCTGGGCGACGGCAGGCGCTGGCGTCGGCTGGGCGAGCGGCTGCGGCGCCTCGACGGAGGCGTAGGCTGGCTCCAGTTCGGGTTCCGGAGGCGCCGTCACCACCAGATCGAGCGCAGGTTCGTGTTCGACTTCGTGCGTCGAGGCGTCGAAACGTCCAGTCTTCCTGCGGGGCTGTTCGTAAGGCTCGATCGCGGCGATCGAGGCTCCGTCCATCCCGGTGGCGACCACGGAAACGCGCACCATTCCTTCGAGCGCCGGGTCGAAGGCGGCGCCGAAGATCACGTTGGCCTCGGCGTCGACCTGGCCCGTGATGGCGTTGGCCGCTTCGTCGACTTCCAGCAGCGTCATGTCGAGGCCGCCGGTGATGTTCACGAGCACAGCCTTGGCGCCCTTGAGCGTGGTCTCGTCGAGCAGCGGGTTCTGGATGGCGTTTTCGGCGGCCATCAGGGCGCGGCCTTCGCCGGACGCCTCGCCGGTGCCCATCATCGCCTTGCCCATCTCGGTCATCACCGTACGGACGTCAGCGAAATCGAGATTGATCAGGCCGGGGAGGACCATCAGGTCGGTGATCGAGCGGACGCCCGAATGCAGCACTTGGTCAGCCATGGCGAACGCCTCGCTGAAGGTCGTGCGTTCGTTGGCGACGCGGAACAGGTTCTGATTGGGAATGACGATCAGCGTGTCGACATAACGCTGCAGTTCCGAGATGCCGGCGTCCGCCAGGCGCATCCGATGGCGGCCCTCGAAGTGGAAGGGCTTGGTGACGACGCCGACGGTGAGGATGCCGCGCTCGCGGGCGCACTTGGCGATGATCGGGCCGGCGCCAGTGCCGGTGCCGCCGCCCATGCCGGCGGTGATGAAAATCATGTGCGCGCCGTCGAGATGTTCGCCGATCTCCGGCGCCGATTCCTCAGCGGCGGACATGCCGACCTCGGGATGGGCGCCCGCGCCCAGACCCTGGGTGACATTCATCCCCAGCTGGATGCGCCGCTCAGTTTTCGAGAAGGCCAATTGCTGGGCGTCAGTATTGGCGACGACGAATTCAACGCCCTGCAGCCCAGTCTCGATCATGTTGTTGACAGCGTTGCCGCCAGCGCCCCCAACGCCGAACACGACGATGCGCGGCTTCAGTTCTTTGGTCTGGGGCGCAAATACCTTGAACGTCATGGTAATTCCGTGGCCTCCGCCGTGCACTAGACCGTGGCGCCCGCCCGCCGACGGGCAGCTCCGAATGGGATCGACGCCAATTGAGCGCCCGCTCCCCTTAATCTGACGTTAACCGCATACGATGAGTCGGCCTTTCGTCTATGGGATCGTCTTGCAGCGACGAAGAAAGTGTCAGGAATCGAACGTCGCCGCCGCGAGTTCACGTCTTCGCGACTTAGGCTTCACAGATTTTCGCGAAGCCAGGCCGCCGCCTTGGCCACCACGCCAGCATTCGGATCTAGCGCCGGCGCGATTCGTCCGTTGATCACGCGCCGCGGAAGGACATCGCGGGGTCCGAAGGCAGCTCTCTGAAGCACGCCCGCCGCGGCGCAGAAGGTCGGCCCCGCGGCTGCGTCGGCCAGATGCGGCAGGCGCCGCGGTCGTCCGAGACGCGCAGGGCGATCGAACACCCGCACCGCCACCTCTCGAACCCCAGCCAGAAGGCTGGCGCCGCCGATCAGGACCAGTCCTGCGCCTGGATCGACCAAAGCGCCCGAGGCGCGCAGGCGGTCGCGGAGGAGTTCCAGAGTCTCTTCGACCCTGGGAGCAATGATCCCCTTGAGCAGGGACCTGGGCGCGGTCACCGGCCCGGCGCCCGGGTCGTCGCCGCGCGGCGGAGCCTCGATCATCTCGCGATCCTCGTTCGCCGAGGCGATGGCCGAACCATAGACGGTCTTGATTCGCTCGGCGCCGGCGATGGATGTGGAGAGGCCGCGCGCGATGTCCTGGGTGACGTGCGCGCCGCCGACCGGAAGGCTGTCCACGTGGACCAGGGCGCCGCCCGAGAAGACCGCGACCGACGTCGAGCCGCCGCCCATATCGATGCAGATGGAGCCGAGCTCCATCTCGTCCTCCTCCAGGGCCGCCAGGGCCGAGGCGTAGGGGGATGCGACAACGCCCTCGAGGTGCAGGTGGGCCCGCTCAACGCACAGGCTCAGGGTCTGCCACAGCGACTCGTTGACGCTGACGACCAGCAGATCGAGGCCGAGCGTGCGGCCGGACATGGCGGTCGGGTCCTGCACGTGGCGACCATCGATGGTCCAGGCGATCGGGCGCAGGTGCACCGGCTGGCGCCGGGTCAGGCGAAGGCTCGCGAGGGCCTGGGCCACGGCTCGGGAGGTGTCGGACTCGCCCACCGGCTTGCCGGCGATCGGGATGCGGACAGCGGCGCGGTGGCTGACAGGTTGGCCGAGCGAGGTGGTCACGGTGATGCCGTGGACGTCGACGCCGGCCATAGCCTCCGCCTTCTCCACGGCCTGGCCAATGGCCTGTGCGGCCTCGTCCATATCCACGATATTGCCGCCACGCACGCCTCGGGAGGCGACATATCCGACGCCCGCCGCCGAGAGAATCCTCTCCGACTTGCGCAGCCCGTCCGGCCGCATGATGAAACAGGCGACCTTGCTGGCCCCAAGGTCCACGGCGGCCACGAGCGGCGGCCGTCCGAGGGGAAGCTTCAATCCTTCTCGCGCCTCCCGTCGCGCCACCCGGGCTGTCGTCCGAAACGCCGCGCCACGGCGTTCGAGAGCCATGTCCGCCATTAGGCACCCCCTGAAGCGGCCGGGGGCGCGCTGGCGCCCTTCGGCCGTACGATCGTCATTTCCGGATCCCGAAGGTCGATCCGCTCGAGGCCGAGACCGAGGACGCCGATCCTCTTGTCCAGGTCGTCGAGACGCTGCAGCGCCGGCTCTTCATCGGTCTCAGGCAGAAGGATCACCCCGCCGTCGGCCATCTGCAGGTTCCAGCGGCGGTCATCGACACGCACCAGAGCCCGAAGACGGCTCCACAACCTCGGCCGGCGGCTCAGCGATGGCAGGATGGCGGCGGCGGCCGTGTTGGCGCCGTCCCCGACCACCAGCGGAAGCGTCGTGAAATGAGCGGGATCGACATTGCCGACGACTGCGCCGTTGGAGGCGATCACGACCACCTTGCCGCCATGCTCCCAGAGGGCGACGAGCGGCCTCTGATCAACGGCGATTACGATCGTGCCGGGCCACAGGCGCATCACGCGCGCACGCGCCACCCAGCCGACCTTCTCCACCCGCGTGCGGACAGCCGCGAGGTCGAGGGCGGTGAGGGACTGGCCTGGGCGTACGGCCGCGGCGGCAAGAATTTCGCCCTGAGCGGCTGACGAGGCGCCCTGCAGATGCACTTCGCGGATCTTGACGCCAAGGCTCTCGACGCCGCCCGCCAGCAGGGGCGGAGCAGCGGCAAGGCCGCTTGCCACGGCGGCTCCGCCTGCGCGACCGAGCGCCAGGACCTGTTCGCCGCGACCGCCGGTGGCGAGTCCGGCGGCCAGCACCATCAGGGCCACCAGCGCCGCAGCTGCGCCGGCCGCCGGGGCCCGCAGGCCCACCGCCTGGGCCGCTCGCAGTTTCGACGGCGGGGGCACGGGCGAGGCCACGCCCCGGCTGCGCGCGCGCCCCCGGGGCGGGGCGGAGCGGGCGCCGGCCCTACTCCGCCCTGTCTCGAGCGCCGCGGCGGGCATGTGCGTCCTCCGTGATCCAAAGAACAAGCTGGTCGAACCCCATCCCCGCGTGAGCCGCCTGCTCGGGCGCGAGAGATGTGGGCGTCATCCCAGGCTGGGTGTTGACCTCCAACAGGACCATAACGTCGTTAACGGGGTCATAACGAAGGTCGCTCCGGGTAAGGCCGCGACAGCCTAACGCACGGTGCGCCAGCAGGGCCTGGGCCATGGCCCGCTCGCTCGCCGCCGGCGAGATGTCGGCGGGAAGGATGTGGACGGATCCACCCTCCGCATATTTGGCCTCGTAGTCGTAGAAGCCTGTCCGCGCCTCGATCTGGGTCACGCCCAGCGGCCGGTCGTCGAGCACCGCAACGGCGAGTTCGAGCCCGGGCACATAGGGCTCGACCACGACCTCCTCGCCATAGGCCCAGTCATCGGCGAGCAGCTCCACCGGAGGCGAATTGGCGCCTTCGAAGACACGGAACACGCCCACCGACGAGCCCTGGGCGTTGGGCTTCACCACATAGGGCGGCGCAAGGACGTGTTCGCGTCCGGCCACACGGCGATCGAACAGCCCCCCGCCCGGCACCGTCACCCCGGCCGCCGAGAGGACGGCCTTGGCGCGCGTCTTGTCCATCGCCAGGGCTGAGGCGAGCACGCCTGAGTGCGTGTACGGAAGATCCAGGGTTTCCAGCACGCCCTGTACGCAGCCGTCCTCGCCCCAGGCGCCGTGTAGGGCGTTGAAACAGACGTCGGGCCTGATCGCGGAGAGCCGGGCGGACAGGTCGCGCCCTGCGTCGATGCGGCTAACCCGCGCGTCGAGCCGCTCCAGGGCTTCGGCGCAGGCGCGGCCGGAGGTGAGGCTGACCTCACGCTCAGCCGACAAGCCGCCCATGAGGACGGCGACGTGTCGGCCGTGAAGTGGAGAGGTCATCGAGGCTCCGGCCAGGTGATCTGCGGGAGCCACTGAACATCGCTGACTCGCGGGTCCCTGTTAAGGGCGTCGAGTCGAAACCTCGCTACATGAGCTGGTAGCCGAGGAGGTTGAGCGTCGCGACGCAAAGCGTGCTGAGCACCACCAGAAGGGCGAGGGTGAAGAGGAAGCTTCCCCGCGGCCCCTTTTCGCCAGTCTGTCGGCGGGCGCGTTGGGACTCGCGGTTCCAGTCGTCGTCGTACCGTGACATGACGCCTCCCTGTGTCGGTTAACGAACCGTCACCATGCGAAAATGTCAACAACCATTACAGTTTACGTTGGTTCCCGTCTAGGACGAAATGCCGCACCTGGAAGCAATTCCGGACCAGACGGGACTGTCTGATCGGGGACTTGCTTTCAATTTATTTAAAATCTCGAACGCCGTCTGATTGCCCCGCCAGTTTCCACTTGGGGCCGAAGGCGCTCTAGCGGTCCCGGCGACAGGAAAAGGACTTCAGGCCCTCCCGATCCTTCGGATCTCCCACTCCAACTCCACGCCGGTGCGCGCCATGACGTCAGTGCGGACGCGCTCGCCGAGCGTCTCGAGGTCGCTGGCTGTGGCCTCGCCGGTGTTGATCAGGAAGTTGGCGTGAATGGGCGAGACGATGGCGCCGCCCACTCCCCGGCCTCGCCAGCCGGCCTCGTCCACTAGGGTCCAGGCAGAACGCCCCGGAGGGTTCTTGAACGTCGAGCCGCCGGTTTTCTCGCGGATCGGCTGCGTGGCCTCGCGGCGCTGGGTGATGGCGACCATCGCCTGTTCCACGACCTCGGGATCGGAAGACCGCCCCTGGAGCACTGCGCCGGTCCAGATCAGTCCCTCCGGAACGGCGCTATGGCGATAGGCGAGCGAAAGATCGGCCGGCATCACGACCTGGCGGCGCCCGGAACGGTCCACGCCCCACGCGACGACGAGCACGTCGGCCGTCTGGGCGCCGTAGCAGCCGGCGTTCATGGTGAGCGCACCGCCGATGGAGCCGGGTATGCCTGCGAAGAACTCCAGGCCGGCCAGACCCGCCTTCGCTGCGGCCCGGGCCACCGCCGCATCCAGGGCCGCAGCGCCGACGATCAGCTGCGCGGCGGGCGCGTCCAGCGCCACCTCGCCGAACCCGCGGCCGGCGAGACGCACCACAATCCCCTCGATCCCACCGTCCCGAACGATGATGTTCGAGCCTGCGCCGAGAACCGTCACGGGCACGTCCGGCGGCGTCGCGGCGAGGAAGTCGGCGAGGTCCTCCTCGTCCGCAGGCAGGAACAGGACCTCCGCCTCGCCTCCGACCCGGAACCAGGTGAAGGGCGCAAGGCGCTCGTCGAAGAGCAGGCGTCCGCGGACCGCGGGCAGATCGTCTCGCCAGCTCATGCCGCGCTCCGCGTCATGGCTTCGGCGAGGGCTTCTGGGAGCGCGTACGCCCAGGCGGTGATGTCGCCGGCGCCGAGAAAGATCACCATGTCGCCCGCCTTCAATTCCGGGGCGAGGATCGTCGCCAGGTCGTCAGGCGTGTTCAGGCTCGCGGCCTGACGGTGACCATGTCTGCGCAAGGCCTCGACGAGGGCGTCGCGATCGAACCCCGGAATCGGCGCCTCTCCGGCTGGGTAGACGTCGGCGACCCACACCGCGTCGGCGTCGTTGAAGCAGCGGCAGAAGTCGGCGAAGAGGTCCCGCAGGCGCGAATACCTGTGAGGCTGGACCACCGCCAGCACGCGTCCGTTGGTCATGGCCCGGGCCGCCGCCAGCACGCTGGCGATCTCCACGGGATGATGTCCGTAGTCGTCGACGATGCGCACGCCCTCGACCATTCCCGTGGTCGTAAAGCGCCGCCGCACACCGCCGAAACCCGCGAGGCCCTGACGGATGTCCTCGGGCTGGACTCCGAGCTCCCGCGCCACCGCTATGGCGGCCAGGGCGTTGAGGACATTGTGCCGGCCGGCCATGGGAAGGGTCACGACACCCAGCGATTGGTCCGTCCCGTCCTGGGCCGTGACGACGACCTCGAAGCGTGCGCCTTCCGCCCCCATTTCGAGTTCCGCAGCGCGAACCTCCGCTTGCGGATGGGTCCCGTAGGTAACCAGACGGCGGTTCTCGATCTCGGCGGCCATCTCCTGGACCACAGGATGATCCGTGCACAGGACGGCGAAGCCATAGAAGGGGATGTTCTGGACGAAGTCCCTGAAGGCGCGCTGCAGCGTCTCGAAGTCGCCGTGATGGTCCAGGTGTTCCGGATCGATGTTGGTGACCACAGCCACTGTCGCGCGCAGGCGCAGAAAGGTTCCGTCACTCTCGTCCGCCTCGACGACGATCCACTCCCCCTCGCCCACCTTGGCGTTGGCGCCGTAGGCGTTGATGATCCCACCATTGACCACCGTCGGATCGAGTCCGCCTGCGTCGAGCACAGCGGCGATCATCGAGGTCGTGGTGGTCTTGCCGTGCGTGCCAGCGACCGCGACCGAATAGGAAAGCCGCATCAGCTCGGCCAGCATCTCGGCGCGGCGGACCAGAGGGATCCGCGCGGCGCGACCGGCCGCCATCTCGGGGTTCTCCGGGCGGATCGCGCTGGAGTAGACGACGACCGAGGCGCCCTCGACGTTCTCCGCCGCGTGACCGACGAACACTTTCGCGCCGAGTTCGCGCAGGCGAGCGAGGTTGGCGCTCTCACGGGCGTCGGAGCCCTGCACCTGGTAGCCTTCGCGCAGCATGATCTCGGCGATGCCGCTCATGCCAATGCCGCCGATGCCGATGAAGTGGACCGGGCCGATGGGAAAGGGAGACGTGCGAGCGCGCATCGCGGGCGACTAGCGCGGAACGCGGATCGCGAAAAGCGTAGCCGGCCCCCTCATCGCACAGTCCGTTCGACAAGGTCGGCAAGGCGCTCGGCGGCGTCAGGCCGGGCAAGTCCCGCGGCCGCGGCGGCCATACGCGACAGTCGCGCGGGGCCGGAAAGGAGCTCTTTCAGCAGGCTGGTCGTCGCTTCGCGCGTCAGGTCCCGCTCGAGGCGGACCTCTGCCGCCCCCGCGTCCGCAAGGATGGCGGCGTTACGGCCCTGGTCGTTGTCGAGGGCGATGCCAAGGGGAACCAATATGGAGGGACGCCCGGCGACCATGAGTTCGGTCACCGTCGATGCGCCGGCGCGGCCGATCACCAGATGCGCCCCGGCCAGCCGCGCGGCCATGTCCCGGAAGAAGGGCGCGACCTCGGCCTGTATCAACGCGTCGGCATAGGCTCCGCGCGCGCCCTCCAGTGACTCCGGCCGGGCCTGCTGCTCAACACGAAGTCGCAGTCTGAGCGGCTCGGGCAGAGCGGCAAGGGCGGCGGGAACGAGTTCGGAGAGCAGTCGGGCGCCCTGGCTCCCCCCAGTGACGAGGATGCGGATCTCGTCGGCCGGAGGGACATAGCCGCGCCCGGCGAGGGCGCGGATCTCGGGCCGCACCGGATTGCCGACCACGACCTTGCGCGCATTGGTGCGAGGGCTCGCCTTGGCGAGCCCTGGAAAGGCGCAGGCAATCTGGGTCGCGAACGGCGCCAGGAGCCTGTTGGCCCGCCCTGATACGGCGTTCTGCTCGTGGATCACCGTGGGGAGGCGCTGAGTAAACGCCGCGATCAGGGCCGGGACCGAGGGATAGCCGCCGAAGCCGACCACGACCCGCGGTCCCACCTCGTCGAGCGCCTTGCGCCCCTCGATAACCCCCTGGAGGATGACGCCCGCGGCCTTCACTGCGCTTGCAGGATCGCCGCGGCGCGCCGTCGCTGCGGGCAATTCCACCACGCGCTCGGCGGGAAACGACTGAGTCAGGCCGCCGACCCGCTCGTCCGTCGCCAATACGATCTGCCAGCCTCGCGAAATCAGGGCCTCCGCCAGGGCCTGAGCGGGAAACAGGTGGCCGCCGGTTCCCCCGGCCGCGATCACAGCCAGCCGACGAACAAGTTCTGGCTTGCGCTCAGGCAAGGGCGGTTGCACGGGCGAAGGGGTCGGTGGGCAGATAGGCGCCGGGGCGCCGGCGCGTTAGCGCGAGGGCCATGCCCATGGTCAGACCCATGCCCAGAAGCGACGATCCTCCGTAGGAGATGAACGGGAGCGTCATGCCCTTGGTGGGGATCAGAGCGAGGTTCACCGCGACGTTGATGAAGGCCTGCATCCCGACCAGGACGAAGAGGCCTGCCGAAGCGATCTGCTCGAACGGGTCCGACAATCTCATCGCCTTGTACAGCCCCCGGATCACCAGCAGGGCGAAGACGAGAATGATCATCAGCGACAGCCACAGGCCGTATTCCTCGGCCGCCGCCGAGTAGGCGAAGTCGGTGTGCATGTCGGGGATCTGCAGCTTCATGATCCCCTCCCCTGGGCCCTTGCCGAATGCGCCGCCCGCGGCAATCGCCTCGGCGGCGGCGTGCACCTGGGTGGGTCCGCTGGATTTGTCGTGGTGGAGGAAGACCTGCACGCGCGTGGAGACGTGCGGAAAGGCGAAGTAGGCCCCGGCGAGGCCCGCCACCGAGAAGCCGCCGAGCGCCAGGACCCAGAGGGTGGGCACCCCGGCGACCCAGAATGCCGCGCCGAAGGCGGCGGTGATCAGGATCGTCTGGCCAACGTCCGGCTCCATCAGCAGCAGCGCGACCGCGGCGAAGTAGAGGATGAAGGCGATCGAGACCCCCGGGATCGCGCCCTTGCGGGCCTCGGCGAACATCCAGGCCACCAGCACGATCAGCGCGGGCTTCATGAACTCCGAGGGCTGGAGGGTGAAGCCGGCGATGTCGACCCATCGGCCTGCCCCTTTGGCCACGTGGCCGAAGAACGGCAGCAGGACCATTGCAGCCATCGAGGCGAAGTAGACGCCCAGGGCCACGCGGCGCACCCCGCGCGGCGAGAGCAGAGAGACCGCCAGCACGACGATGGCGCCCATGGCGGCGAAGACGCACTGGCGCGCCGCGAAGTGGAACGGCCAGGAGATGCCGAGGCGCACCGCCGCGGCCGGGCTGGTGCCGAACTGGAGGATCAGGCCCAGCACGATCAGCACGGCCGTCGCGCCCAGAAGCAGATGGTCCGTCGTCCACCACCAAACGCCGAGCGCCGAACGGTCGGTGCGCTGGAAGGCGTGCTGCTGGCTCATTCGGCAGGCTCCGCAGGCTGGGGCGCCAGAGCGTGGACGGCGGCGCGGAACGCTTCTCCGCGCGCCTCGAAATCGGCGAACTGATCGAAGGAGGCGCAGGCCGGAGAGAACAGCACGATCGCCGGCTCGCCAGCTGCGGAGGCGTCTTCCCACGCCGCGCGAACCGCCCTCTCGATCGTGCCCATGTCAGTGACGGGCGCGTGGCCGTCGAGGGCCCGCGCGAAGTCGCCTGCGGCTTCTCCCACCAGATAGGCTTTGGCGATGCGGGGGAAGAGGTCGGCGAGGCTCTCGATTCCCGTCTTCGGGCGCCCGCCCGCGATCCAGTAGAAGCGGGGATAGGCGCTCATCGCCTGACGCGCCGCATCCACGTTGGTGGCTTTGGAATCGTTGATGAAGCGCACCTGGCCCAGGGCGCCGACCGTCTCCATCCGGTGGGCGAGCCCGGGGAAGCTCATCAGTCCCGCGGCTGCCTCGGCCGAGGTGAGGCCAAGGGCGCGAACCGCTGCATAGGCGGCGGCCGCATTCTGCCAGTTGTGGCGTCCCGGCAGGGATCGGGCCTGGGCGAGGTCGGCGACCTTGATCACCCCGCGCTCTCCCGTGGCGTCATAGAGCAGCGCCTGCAGCGCGTAGACGCCGCGGCTGATCGCCTTGCGCGCGCTGATCGGCCAGATCGTGCGCCTGTTGGCGGAGGTGATCTCGGTGCAGAACCTCTGCCCCCAATCGTCGTCCACGCCGATGACCGCCGTGTCGCCCTTGCCCTGGTTGAGGAACACACGCCGCTTGGCCGCTGCGTACCCGGCCATGTCGCCGTGACGATCGAGATGGTCCGGCGTGATGTTCAGCAGGACCGCCGCGTTCGGCCTGAGGCTATGGGTGAGGTCGAGCTGGTAGGACGACAGCTCCAGGACGTAGATCGACCCTCCGTGCATCGGCGGCAGCCCCAGCACCCCCAGGCCGATGTTGCCGCCCATGTGCGCCTCGCGTCCGGCCTGGGCGAGGACATGGGCGATCAGGGCCGTCGTGGTCGATTTGCCGTTCGTGCCCGTGATCGCGATCACGGACGGGCGGCGGTGGTCGGGAGCCGCGGCGACGGCGCGCGCGAACAGCTCGACATCACCGATCACCTCTACGCCTGCCGCCCGAGCCATCCGTACCGTCCAGTGCGGCTCGGGATGGGTGAGCGGCACGCCAGGCGCCAGCACCAGCGCCGCGATGCCAGCCCAGTCGGCCTGGCGCAGATCGGCAAGCTCGAGGCCCTCGGACTGCGCCCCCGAGCGGGCGGATGCGTTCTCGTCCCAGCACAGGACCCTGGCTCCGCCAGCGATGAGGGCGCGCGCAGCCGTGAGCCCGGAGCGGGCCAGGCCGAACACCGCGACCGTTCTTCCAGCGAATGCCTCGACAGGAATCATCGACGCGCGCGAGCCCTCACCTCAATTTCAGGGTGGAAAGGCCGAGCATCGCCAGCATGATGGCGACGATCCAGAAACGAATGACGATCGTCTCTTCCTTCCAGCCGAGACGCTCGAAGTGATGGTGAATCGGGGCCATGAGGAAGACCCGTCGGCCGGTCCGCTTGAAAACCAGGACCTGGACGATCACCGAGATCGTCTCGACCACGAACAAGCCGCCGACGATCGCCAGCACGATCTCGTGCTTGGTCGCGACCGCCACAGCGCCCAGCGCCCCGCCGAGGGACAGGGACCCGATGTCGCCCATGAAGATCTTGGCCGGGGGCGCGTTGTACCAGAGGAAGCCCAGACCTGACCCGACCATGGCCGCACAGAACACGGCCAGTTCCCCCGCGCCCGGGACGAAGTGAAGTTCCAGGTAGTCCGAGAACCGGAAGTTGCCGACGAGATAGGCGATGAGGCCGAAAGTGGCGGCGGCGATCATGACCGGCACGGTCGCCAGGCCGTCCAGTCCGTCGGTGAAGTTCACCGCGTTCGAGGCGCCGACGATCACAAAGGCTCCGAAGACGAGGTAAAACCACCACAGATCGACGACGGCGTGCTTGAAGATCGGGAAGACCAGCGAGGTCGAGAGGTGCGCCCCATCAGGCGAGTGCGGGGCGAACAGCACCATGATCAGGACGGCCACAACGCCGATCGACCCTTCCACCGCCAGTCGGAGGCGCCCGGAGATGCCGGCCGTCGTCTGGCGGGTGACCTTGGCGTAGTCGTCGGTGAAACCCAGCAGGCCGTAGCTCCAGGTCACCAGCAGGACGACCCAGACATAGACGTTGGCGAGATCGGCCCAAAGGAGGGTGGCGACGCTGATCCCGGCGAGGAACATCACCCCGCCCATGGTCGGAGTGCCGGCCTTCTCGGTGATGTGACGCTCGATGCCGTCCTGGCGGATCGGCTGGCCGCGGCCCTGCAGGATCCGCATCCAGCCGATGAAGCGCGATCCCATGGCGGCGATCACCAGGAGTGCGGTCACCACCGCCATCCCGCCGCGGAAAGTGATGTAGCGCAGAAGATTGAAGATCGGGACGTAGTGGTGGTGCTCGGCCAGGCGCTGGTAGAGGAGGTACAGCATCAGCCGGCGTCCCGCGCACCGGCGCGTTCGACGAGGGCCGCCACGATGGCGCTGGCCCTGGACGCATGGGACCCCTTCACCATCACCACGTCGCCGGGCGCGAGCGCCGCGCCAAGATCGTCGATCAGCGCTCCGGCCTCCGGCGCATAGCCTCCACGGCGAGTCGGATCGAGCGCCTCGAACAGACCGCGCATGAGAGGTCCGGCGCAGAACACCGCATCGATCGGTTCGGCGGCGATCACCGAGGCGAGGCCCCGGTGCGCCGGGCCAGCGTCAGCGCCCAGCTCCAGCATGTCGGTGAGCACGGCGATACGCCTGCCAACCGCCGGCCGCGCGCCCAGCGCGCGAATGGCCGAGCTCATCGACACCGGGCTGGCGTTGTAACTCTCATCGACGAGCACGATCTCGCCGCCCCTCCACGGCAGACGCCGCTCGGCGCCCCGCCCCGCCAGCGGCTCGAACGCCGCCAAAGCCTCGATTCCCGTCTCCAGGGGCACATCCAACTCCATCATCAGCAGCAGAGCGCAAAGGCTCATCGGGCCCCAGTGGGGCGCGCTCTGCCGGAGCATGAAGGCGATTGGACGGCCAAGGATCTGGGCCTCCACGCGGGCGCCCGCGCCTGTCGGCGAAAAGCCGGTGAGCCTGGCGGCGCAGTCGGGAGCGGCGCCGAAGGAGAGCACCCGGGCGCCTGCGCGGCCGGCCCGGGACGCCAACTCTGCGAACCAACGATTGTCCGCGTTCAGGATCGCGGCGCCGCCCCGCTCCAGCCCCTCGAGGATCTCGGCCTTGGCCCGGGCGACGCCGGCTTCTCCGTCCTCGAAATACTCCACATGCACCGCCTCGACATTCGTGATGGCGACGGCGTGGGGGCGGACGAGGCGCGAGAGGGGCGCGATCTCGCCAGGATGGTTCATGCCCATCTCGAAGATCGCGCGGCGGGTGTCGGGGGCCATGCGCGCCAGGGTCAGCGGCACGCCGATGTGGTTGTTGAAGGACCGGAGCGAGCCGTGCGCCCCGCCGGCGCGGCGCAGTCCCGCCAGGACGGCCTGGGTGACGCTCGTCTTGCCCACAGATCCGGTCACCGCGCCTCGGCGCGCCGCAGGCGCGCGCTTACGCGCCGCCTGCGCCAGGCGCCCAAGAGCGGCCAGGGTGTCGTCCGCCAGGACGTAGGGTTCGGCCACCGGCCGGCTGGCGAGGACGCCGGCCGCGCCTCTCGCCCGGGCGGCGTCCACGAAGTCGTGGCCGTCGCGCGCCGCTGGGAGTGCGACGAACAGATCGCCTTGCGCGAGTTCCCGGCTGTCGATGTCGATCCCGAACGCCTCGAACGCAGGGCCGTGAAGGACCCCGCCGGTCGCCGTTTCGATTTCGGCCGATGTCCAGAGCGGACTTCGTCCGTGCCCGTCGCTCATCGCCCGGTCGCGAGCGCGCGCCGCGTCTCCTCGACATCGTCGAAGTGAAGGCTTTCGGAACCGATGATCTGATCTTGCTCGTGGCCCTTGCCGGCTATGACCAGGATGTCTCCCTCCCGCATGAGGGCAGCCGCATGGACGATGGCTTCACGCCGACCGGGGATCTCATGCAGTCCCGAAGCGCCGGCGAGGACTTCGGCGCGGATCCCGGCCGGATCCTCGCTGCGAGGGTTGTCGTCGGTGACGATGGCAATGTCGGCGCCGTGAGCGGCGGCCGCGCCCATCAGCGGCCGCTTGCCCCGGTCCCGGTCGCCGCCAGCGCCGAACACGACGATGAGACGGCCCTGAACGTGCGGCCGCAGAGCGCTCAGGACCGTGGTGAGGCCATCGGGGGTGTGGGCGTAGTCGACATAGGCTTCCCCGCCGCAAGCGCCGGCGCCAACGTGCTGCATGCGCCCGTGCGCTCCCTCGAGATGCTCGAGCGCCGCCAGCACGGACTCCACGTCCTCGCCTGCGGCGATGCACAGACCGGCGGCCGCCAGGGCGTTGGCCGCCTGGAAGGCGCCGGCGAGAGGAAGGCGGATGTCGTGGCGACGACCGAACGCCCGCAGCGACAGTCGCTGGCCACCCGGATCGGCCGAGCGCTCCAGAAGCTTCAGGCCCTGCCCCGCCTCGCCGACGGAGAGGATCGAGTGCCCATGGGTCACGGCCACCGCGGCGAACGCGGGATAGGAGTCGGAATCGGCGTTCAGCACCGCCACCCCGCCGCGCGGCAGCAGCGCCTCGAACAGGCGCAGCTTGGCGGCGCGGTAGGCGCCCATGGTGCCGTGGTAGTCCAGGTGGTCCTGGGTAAGGTTGAGGAAGGCCGCGGCGGTCAGCTTCACCCCGTCCAGGCGACGCTGGTCGAGGCCATGGGACGAAGCCTCGAGCGCGAGGTGAGTGACGCCGCCCGATGCGAGCTCGGCCAGAATTCGCGCGACATCGGCCGCGTCCGGCGTCGTCAGGCCCGGCGGTTCAAGCTGCAGGTCGCCCGTGCGGACCCCAAGCGTGCCCATGCTCGCCGAGTCCCGCCCGGCGCGCTGGAAGATCTGGCGGCAAAAGCCGGCGACCGAGGTCTTTCCGTTGGTGCCGGTCACGGCGACGCAGGTGCGGGGCTGGCGACCCCAGAAGGCCGCGGCGGCCAGGGCGTAGGCGCGCCTCGGATCGGTCACCTTCACCACCGGCGCGGCAAGACCGGGCAAGTCATCGTTCGCGATCACCGCCGCTGCGCCGGACTGCACAGCCGCGGGCACGAAGCGCTTGCCGTCGGCGCTGGCGCCAGGGAGCGCGGCGAAGAGCCAGCCCGGGCGCACCTTGCGGCTGTCAGCCGTCACCCCCTCGATCATCGGATCGACGGGAAGGTCCCGCTGCAGGAGGTCGGAAAGACGAGCTGCGCTCATTGGACCAGCGCCCTCAGGATGGCCGGATCCACGTCGTCCTTATTGCGCCCGGGCGGAGGCTCGTCGGGAGCCTGCGCGATACGCGGCGCATTCAGGAAGGGCGCGATCCGGCGGATGATCCGACCGGCGATCGGCGCGGAGACGGCGCCGCCGGTGGTGAAGCCGCCGGTCTCTCCCATCACCTTCGGTTCGTCCATCATGACCAGCACGAAGTAACGGTCCTGGTCGAAGCCGCCGGTGGTGGGGAAGATGGCGGCGAAGGACGCCAGGTTCCTTTTGCCCTTGTCGTAGTGGCCGTTGACGAGCTTCGTCGCCGTGCCGGTCTTGCCGCCCACCATGTATCCAGGGGCGATCTGGTCTGCGAAGCGGCCCGTGCCGTTGGTGGCGTTCAGGCGCAGCAGTTTCAGCATCTCGCGCGACGTGGATTCCTTGATCACCCGTCGTCCGGGGGCCGGCGCCTCTCCGGGAGCGAGCTTCTGAAGGGTGAGCGGCCGGTAGACGCCGCCGTTCATGATCGCGGTCATTCCCGTTGCGAGGGCGAGAGGGCTGACCGAGATGGATTGTCCGAAAGCCATGGTGGCGACGGCGTTGACCGACACCCGTCGCGGCGTCAGCGGCCGCGCCGATTCCACGAGCTCACTGGGCGCCCGCTCGAAGAGGCCGAAGTTGCGGAAGTACTGCTCTTCGTAGTTGCCGCCGACGCGGATCGCCATCTTGGCCGCGCCGATGTTGGAGGAGTGGGTGAACACTTCCCACAGCGGCAGGGTGCAGTCGCCCTTGTCATAGTCGTGGATGATCTGGCCGGGCAGGACCAGCGGCTCGCACACGTTGAACACGGTCTCCGGCTGGACCAGACCCGTATCGAGACCCATGGCGAGGGTGAACACCTTGAACACCGAACCCGGCTCATAGACCGTCGCCGCGGCGTGATTCACCAGGTTGTCCGGCGGCGTGCGCAGAGGAGCGTTCGCATCGTACTCCGGCCAGCTTGCCATGCCGAGGATCTCGCCCGTGCGGACGTTGATCACCATGCCCACGGCGTCTTTCACGCCGAAGTGCTCGGCGGCCTGGCTGAGCTCGTCCTGCAAGGCCGCCTGAACCCGCAGATCGAGCGAAAGGGTCACCGGCGAATTGCTCCGCCGCACGACGCCGTCCAGCGCCTTTTCGACGCCGGAAAGGCCGCTGCCGTCCTTGCTCGAAAGGCCGATCACGTGGGCGCCGATCACGCCCAGCGGATAGGTGCGGCCCGTCTCCTCCTGGAAGTACAGGCCCGGAAGGGCAAGGTCGTGCAGGCGCATCTTCACGTCCGGGGTGAGCCCCCCGGCGATGTAGAATTCGCCCTTCGGGTGGGCGAGGACGTTGGCGATGCGTTCGGCCGAAAGCCCCGGCAGCACGTTGCGCAGCGCCGCAGCCGTCGCGGCCTTGTCCTCCACCTCCTGCGGGCGAAGGTAGACGCCATAGCGAACCAGATCGGTCGCCAGCAGACGGCCGTTGCGGTCGTAGAGGTCCGCGCGGGCGGTTTCCGCTGTGGGCTCGGAGGCGCTGCTCACGCCCACCGAGGGGAACAGGGCGGCCTTTGTCGCCGAAAGGGCTGCGCAAACGAAGGCGGCGGCAAAGAGGGCCATCACAAAGAAGATGCGAAGACGCGTGTCGTCGCGCCCCTCTTCGCCCGTGACGTGCGAGACGGTGCCTTCCAGGCGGCGCACAAGCCCCTCGAGCAACGCGCCAGGGGTGGAGGCTGTCTCTGAGGAAGGCTCGAACGGAGGCTGGGCGACACTCATGTCGGCGCCCCCGGCTTCGGCGGCTTGATCGGCGGCGGGTTGGCGGCGACGCGCGGGAGCGACGCAGCGGGAATGTCATGGCTGGGGTCGACCGAAGCCATGCCAAGATATTGAGTGGACAGGGTTTCGATGCGGCGCGGGTCCTCGAGGCGGGCGATCTCGGCCTTGAGGAGCGCGATCCGCTTCTGTTCCTGCAGGATCTGGCCCTCCACGCCGTTGGCGTCCGCGTCCTCGACACCCGCGAAGGTCTTGAAGGCGTAGCTGCCGAGCGCGATCGTGACGATCAGGCTCACCGCGGCGATGTCGATGACTCGGAAGCCCCTGACGCGGCGGGTAAGGAAAGCGAAAGGATTCACGCCGCAATCTCCCAGCAAGGCGCGTCCGTCCTCTGCGCAGCGCGCAGCTTGGCCGAGCGCGCGCGGGGATTGGCGTTCACTTCCGCGTCGGAGGGAGTCACCGGGCTGTTGGGCAGAAGCCGAAAGCTGGGTTCGGGTCCGGCGCGGCGCGGGGGCGCGTGCCGGGATCCTTCCGCCGTCCGGCCGGAGCGCGTGTACAAGAAAGCCTTCACGATCCGGTCCTCCAGCGAGTGGAACGTCACCACCGCCAGACGTCCGCCCGACTTGAGCGCCCGCTCGGCCGCCGCGAGCCCCGCCTCGAGCTCCGTCAGCTCGTGATTGACCGCGATTCGTAGGGCTTGGAAAACGCGCGTTGCGGGGTGAATCCGCGCGCCGCGGCGCCCGCCCAGCGCCTTCTCCACCGTGTCCGCCAGATCCAGTGTCCTGTGGAACGGAGCATTGGCCCGGCGCCGGACGATGGCTGCGGCGACACGCCTCGCCTGCCGCTCCTCGCCATAGTCACGAAAGACCCGAGCGAGCTCTTCGGCGGTCTCGGTATTAACGAGGTCGGCGGCCGACAGCCCTTCGCCCGACATCCGCATGTCGAGCGGTCCGTCCCGCATCAGTGAGAAGCCCCGTTCTGCCTGGTCGATCTGCATCGACGATATGCCCAGATCGAGGGCGACGCCGTCCGCCCCGCCCTGGCCGACGACGTCGAGCATTGAGGAAAAAGGCGCGATCATCAGGCGGAGGCGCCCCGAGTCGACTTCGCCCTTCATCCCTTCTGCGAACCTGGCGACGGAGGGATCGCGATCGAAGGCGACCACCCGGGCGCCCACCGCCAGCAGGGCGCGGCTGTAGCCACCCGCGCCAAAGGTGCCGTCGACGATAAGGTCGTCAGACTTCGGATCGAGCGCCGCCAGCGTCTCAGGGAGCAGGACGGGAGCGTGTTCCAGCGAGCCGTTCATGCCGCCGTCCCCGGACGCGCCTGGCGCTGCTGCGTCCGGAACGCGGAGAGGCCTTCGCGCGCGGCGGCGAGTTGGCGTTCCCGGTGCGCGCGGAACTCGTCCCTGGGCCAGATCTGGAAGCGCTCGCCCATGCCCACGACCGCCACCCAGTCGGTCAGACCGAACATCTCGCAGAACGACTCGGGAAGGGTGATGCGCCCGGCGGTGTCATAGGCGAGCCGCGCCATGCCTCCGTAGACGCTCGTCTCCAGAGCCGTGCGCAGAGGATCGCCGAAGGGAAGCTCTTCGATGAGGCCGCGATAGGTCTCGAACAGGGCCTGACCTCCGCCTTCCAGGCAGTTCCCCTCGATTGAGGGGAAGCAGAAGACGCCATCGAAGGGCCCCGCGGCGGCGGCGCGGAACTCCTGCGGCAGAACGATCCGCCGCTTGGCATCCAGTTGCTTCTCGACGGTCGAGAGAAACACCGCGCCTTGCCCCGCTTTGCGCCGGCCCATCCGAGCGCATCGCGGAAGGCGGAATCGCCCCCAGCGACGCGAATGGGTTAACATGGGATTGATTGGGATACAATGACACCAAAGGCCCAAATTGGGGCCGAAACCACGGCGGCAGCTACTAAACATTGGTCCGTGGCAAGTTATCCACAGAACATCTTAGGAACAAACCGGGCACAATTGTTTCAAACTGGACGCGCTAACGGTTAACGCGGCGCAGGGGATGAGCGGATCAGACGGCCTGTAAGCCGGGTTCTGTGCCGCCCGCTGATGGCGGACGCGGCGGCCATTCCTCTGGACCGTCCGTCGCCGGACGGTTCTCGCGACCAACCCGGGCGTCTGGGCCGGCGAGGCCTGTTCGACCTCCGATTAAGGAGGACGAACGCGACGCCCCTATTCGGTCTTGCTCCTGGCGGGGCTTGCCATGCCGTCCCGGTCGCCCGGTCCGCGGTGGGCTCTTACCCCACCCTTTCACCCTTGCCCCGATGGGGCGGTTTGCTTTCTGTGGCGCTTTCCCTGGGCTCACGCCCGGCGGGCGTTACCCGCCGCCATTTCGCCGTGGAGCCCGGACTTTCCTCCCCCTTCGCAGAACGAAGAGGGCGACCGCCCGGCCGTCTGATCCGTCGTCAAGGCTGGGGAGTGGAAGGGCTCGCGTCAAGCGGAAGTGCGGCGAGCGCCTCGATCCGTGCGCGCGTCAGGCCATCCGCCGTCCCATCCACACGGACCTGGACCCAGTGCCTCTGGAACGCGACGACCCGCGCGCGCATGGCCGCGTCGAATCGCCCGCTGACGTCCTGCTCATAGCCGAGCCGCGAGAGATCCGTCTGAACGCGCCGTACCTCCTCGCCCGTGTGTCCGTCGCCCACCTCGTCCCCGGAGAGCGGATTGGGCTCGACCCAGAGACCGTGACCGGCCTGGGCCAGCCGACGCCACGGGAAGCGCTCGCCAGGATCCTGCTTGCGGTCGGGCGCAACGTCGGAATGTCCGAGGATGCGGGAGTCGGGGATCGTCCAGCGGCGACGGATGTCGTCGAGCAGAGCGGTCACGGCCTCGATCTGCACATCGGGGAAGTCACGATAGCCGAACTCGTGGCCGGGATTGACGATCTCGATCCCGATCGAACAGCCGTTGATGTCGCGCTCACCCCGCCAGAACGAGACCCCGGCGTGCCAGGCGCGGCGATCCTCATCGACCAGTGCGAAGACCCGGCCGTCCTCCTCCACCACATAGTGGGCGGAGACCTGCGCCTGCGGATCCCGCAGGCGCGCCAGGGCCGAGGCGCCGTCGGTCATACCCGTATAGTGCAACACGACCATGTCCGGCTCGCGCGGCCGGTCATTGAAGTTGGGCGACGGCGCGGGGATCAGGCGCATGGCTGGAGAGATGTCGCGTGTCCCTCCCCTTCACGGGGAGGGTGTCGCGCCGCAGGCGCGACGGGTGGGGGAGTCTGGATCATCCCCGGCGCCTCAGTCATTCCCCAGGGTTCCCCACCCGTCTCGCCGCTTCGCGTCGAGCCACCCTCCCCAGAAGGGGAGGGACGGATCGGGGATGGTCCTCAGGCCGCCTTATCCAGCGAGAGGCGCTCGTAGCGGCGGAGGTGATGGTCGGTGGACCCGAACTCGCCTTCGATCAGGGTC
>DATHPX010000288.1:0-13498 GCA_035483335.1 Caulobacteraceae bacterium
GGCGACGCACACCTCGGCAACGTCATGATGACGGCGGCGGGCGCTGTTTGGGCGGACCTCGAAAGCGCCTGCCTAGGGCCGCTCGAATGGGAGCTGACCAGTCTGCCGAGCGCGGCGAGAGCCGCCTTCCCTCCCCTCGACAAGCCTCTCTTTCGCCAGCTCTCGCTACTTCGGAGCGTGGTCGTCGCGGTCTGGTGCTTCTACCATGCGGAACGCAGCCCCGAGGTCCGCTCGGCGGCCGAATATCACCTGCGCCGCCTGCGTCGAGTTTTCTGAGCCGCACCCGAGAGTCGCCTGAAGCTTACAAGTCGAAGCTCATAGGCGCGTCTTCAGTCGCGTTAAGTCCGTGCGCGGACTCTCAGGAAGAGCGTCGGGCCGCCAGAGCGGGAGGACCTACACATGCTTGCGTGGCAGGCCTGCAGGCTTTTCAGCAACCGGCCGCGACGCTCCTAGAGCACGTCCCGTTCGGGCGAAAACGCCTGAACGAGATCAACGTGCTCAGGCCAGCTTGACCAACATCTTTCCAAGGTTCTCGCCCGTGAAAAGGCCGATGAAGGCGTCGGGCGCCCGCTCGATCCCCTCGAAGACGGTTTCTTTCCAGGTCACCTTGCCCGCCTTCACCCAGGCGGCGAGGTCGCGGTGGAACTCACCCATCATGTTCCAGTGGCTGGAGACGATGAAGCCTTCGATCCGCAGCTGCTTGCCCACCGCCTGGACCAGGTTGCGCGGGCCGGGCGGAAGCTCCGTGGCGTTGTACATCGAGATTGCGCCGCAGAGGGCGAAGCGACCGAAGGGGCGGGCGGCGTTCAGCGCCGCTTCCAGGTGCTCGCCGCCCACATTGTCGAAATAGACGTCGATGCCCTGGGGCGCGGCGGCGGCGAGGGCGCCGTCCAGGTCGCGCTCGGCCTTGTAGTCGATGGCGTAGTCGACGCCGATCGACTTCAGGTAGGCGATCTTCTCCGCGCCGCCGGCCGAACCGATCACCGTGTGCCCCTTGGCCTTGGCGATCTGGCAGACCATCGAGCCCACTGCGCCGGCCGCGCCCGAAACGAAGACGATGTCGCCGTCCTTCAGGGCCGCTACGCGTAGCAGCCCCACATATGCGGTCAGGCCCGGCATCCCCGCTGCGCCCAGGAACGCCTGGACGGGCAGGCCATGCAGATCGAGCTTTTGCACGGCGGAGGCGGGAGCGTTGAAGGCCTCGCGCCAGCCGAAGTTGGACTGCACCAGGTCGCCCGGCTTCAGCGCGGGGTCGTTCGAGGCGATGACCTCGCCCACGGCGCCGCCTTCCATGACCATGCCCAGTTGGAACGGCGGCACATAGCTCTTCACGTCATTCATGCGGCCGCGCATGTACGGGTCGACCGTCATCCAGAGGTTCTTCACCTGCACCTCGCCGGCCCCCGGCGCGCCCAGCTCGACGCTCGCCAGCTCGAAGTTGTCGGCGACGGGCCGGCCATTGGGACGGCTCTTCAGCCGGATCTCGCGCGCGGCGGTCATTGGGAGCTCCTCCAGCCCTTGGTTTGAAACGGCTGTATAATCCGGCGCGGGCGGCGTCGAGGCCGAGCGTGGAGCGATCGAACTTCCGAAATCGAGGGCTACCGAGCCCTCAGATCACGCCGCGCTGGCGCAAGCCGGCGATCTCGTCTTCCGCGTAGCCGATCTCGGCCAGGATCGCGTCGGTGTGCTCGCCGAGCGTGGGCGCCCGGGCGCGGATCTCGGCCGGCGTTGCGGAGAGGCGCACCGGCGTGCGGGCGAGCGGCGCAGGCCTGGGCAGGCCGGGATAGTCGACCGCCTGAAAGAACCCCATCGCCTTCACATGCGGGTCGTCGAGCGTCTGCTGCGGCTTCAGCACGGGACCGGCGGGAATGCTCGCCTTGCCAAGGATCTCCAGAGCTTCGGCGGATGTCCGGTCCGCGCACCAAGCGGCCATGCGCTCGGAGATCAGCGTCCCGTGCTCGCCGCGCGAGATGTCGTCCTTAAAGCGCGGGTCGGTGAGCCAATGGTCCTCGCCCATCAGCCCCGCCCAGCGGCGGAACAGGGGCTGACCGATCACCTGCACGAGGATCCAACCGTCCCGGGTCTTGAAAATGTCGACAGGGCCGGAGGTCTGGCCGCGATTGCCGGTCGGGACCCGGTCGATGCTCAGCACGTCCTGCTCGATCAGAAGGCCGTTGCCGACCGTCAGTGCGGTCGCCAGGAGCGCGCCTTCGACCACCTGACCACGCCCGGTTTGCCGCCGCGCCATCAGCGCCAGCACCGTGCCGTAGGCGCAGTGGAGCGCGGTGCCGAAGTCCACCCAGGGCGCCTGGAAGCGGTAAGGCCGCTCGCCGTCGCCGTCGGAGGTCATGTAGGCCGCGCCCGACATGACCTGTCCGATGCCGTCGAAGCCTACGCGGTCGCTGTAGGGCCCGCCGCGCCCGTAGGCTGTGACCATGGTCAGGATGATGTCCGGCTTGATCGCTGCAAGGCTGTCATAGTCGAGCCCCATCGCCGCAAGGGTCTGCGGCGGTAGGTTGGCGACGACCACGTCGGCGGTCTCGACCAGCCGGGCAACCACCTCGCGCCCATCAGGCGTCATCGGATCGAGGGTGATGCCGCGCTTGTTGCGGTTCATCTGCATGAAGAGCCCGCCATCCTGCGCGTCCGTCAGCGGCGCCTGGAAGCGATCCTCGCCCCCAGTCCGCTTCTCGATGCGGATCACGTCCGCGCCGAACTCGCCGAGCAACATCGCGCAGTAGGGCCCAGCGATGTATCGACCGAAGTCCAGGACGCGAACGCCCGAAAGAACCGCTTTCATTGGGTCTCCGGCTTCGCCGAGGTGGGCCATGCTTGCAGGTGTTCTCCAAAACGCCTTGGGTCAGACCTGCTGGAAGCCCCGCGGTCAGCCTGTATGTCCGCTTTCCGGTTGCGAGCCAACGTCCGCCGATGGCGCCAACCGGGCCGCCGAGATCTGGTGTCAGCCGCGGCGATCATTGACGATCTGGCTGACCAGCAGGTCGATGCGCGCCGCCTCGCCTTCCGGCGGGATGCGGCCGCCACGGCGCAGGACCGCCAGGCCATGTAGCGCGGCCCAGGTGACTTCCGCCCGCAGGTCGGGATGGGCGTCGAAGGGCTCGAGCGCGCGGACCAGTTCGCCGAAGGCCGCTCTCAAGGGTGACGGGGTGTCTTCGCTGGCGAACTTCACGTCGGTCGGCAGGACGAACATGGCCTGGTACAGCGCCGGCCGCTCGGCGGCGAAGGACAGGTAGGCGCTGCAGACGGCGCGCAACGCCAGCGCCGGCTCATCAACAACCGACCTGGCCTGCCGCAATTGGTCAGCGAGGCGGTCGAAGCCGTCGATCGCAACGGCCCGGACGATCGCGTCCTTGCCGTCGAAGTGGCTGTACAGCACCGGCTGGCTGTACTCCACGAGGTCGGCCAGGCGGCGCGTGGTCACCGCCTCCCACCCTTCCGCTTCCGCAAGTTCGCGCGCCGCCGCGACGATCAGATCATGGCGCTGGGCGCGTTCGCGGCGGCGGCGGTCTGCGACGGACATGGCTTGTTGTACGGGCGCTTGGAAATCTGTCAATGCTAGATTTTCTCGTTGACCTGTTTTCTAGCGTTGATAGAGTTTGGTGCGCAACACGGGAGAGCCCCCATGCTCACCATCGTCGCTTCCATCGTGGCCGGCGTGATCGGCGTCGGCATCATTCTCATCGGCGCCCGCTTTCTCTTGGCGCCGCTCACGGCCGCGGCCGGTTTCGGCGTTGCGGCCGGGCCGCCTGGACACCAGGCGGCGGCTCCCAACCCTAACCCCTGGCTTTACGCGAAGGGCGTGCGCGACATCGCCTCCGGGATCTTCATCTGGATCCTGTTGGCCAACCGGGCGCCGCATCTGCTGGGCGCGTTCCTGGCCGCCGCCAGCCTCATCCCCATGGCCGATGCGGTGATCGTTTTGCGCAGCGGCGGAAGCCGCGCGACGGCCTTTGGCGTCCACGGCGCCACGGCGGCGGTCGCCCTGACCGCGAGCGCAGCGCTGCTCATGGCCTGAGCGCCGCCCTTCATCCTCTCAACACGGGAGCAAACCCATGACGTTATTCGGGCTGTCCGCCATAACACTGTTGGCCTGGCTGCTCGCCCTCGCCTTTGCCGGCGCCGGCGTCGTCAACGTGGCCGGTTCGGCCGCGACCAAGGCCAGCTTCGTCCGCTGGGGCTATCCGTCCTGGTGGAACCTGGTGACGGGCGGGCTGGAGCTTTTGGCGGCCGCGCTCATCGCGATTCCGGCGGTGCGCGTTGCGGGCCTTGGGTTAGGCGGGGCGATCTGCGTCGCGGCCGTCGCCACCGTGGTCCGGCACAAGGACTACGGCCACGTCGCCCCCGCCCTCGTCCTGACCGCGCTGTCGGCGCTCAATCTGGCGCTGCTCGCGGGCTGACGGCCGGTCCCTTCACCCCGCCAACCCCGCGAGGGCCTGCTTCACCGCCAGCAGCGACTGACCCGCGACCATGCCTTTCCAGTCGTCCGCATCGCCATAGAAGGCGTCGCGGATCTGGGTCTTGATCGCTCGTCCCTGCTCGCTCATCGGATCGCCGTAGGCGTGCAGCCAGGCGTCAGCGCGCAGGGCGTCGAGCACGGTCATGGTGTCTTGGGTCCCCACCTCCAGCGCCATGCCCGTCACCTCCGCGTGGGCGAGCAGCACGGGGGCGGCCGCCAGGCCGTCGCCGACGATGTCGGCCGAGGTCGAAGTGCCGCTGGACGGCGAGGTCACCGCAGCGCCGTACCAGCGAAGGGCGCGGTCGTAGCCGGGGCTGCCGACCAGGTCGGTGATGATCTGCTCGCCATAACCCCACGGACCAAGACCGGTGTGATAGTCGATGATCCCGATACGCGCCGCGCCCTTCAGGTAATGCTCGAAGATGGCCGTCTGGGTCTTGCGCGACCAGGTCGGCCCGGCGCCGCCGTAGAAGACGCCCTTGGGATGGTTGTACTGGCCGCCGCTGACCGCCTGCTGCAGCGCCATCATGCCCTTGGCGGCGGCGAAACTGCCCAACACTTGGCGGCTCGCCGCCTGGGCCGCCTGCGACCACTCTTTCGGGCCAATGGCGTCGGCGAGATTGGCATAGCCGGGGTTGGCCGGGAGGGCCTCAGAGAAGTCGATCCAGTTGCGGTTCAGGTCGACGTTCTCATGCGTCACCCTGCGCAGCCAGGCGAAACCGTAGGGATTGACGGCGTGGATCATCAGCACCGCGACGCCCGCCGTCAGGCCGCCCGCCCCGCCGCGACGCAGCCAGTCGACCTGGGCGCCGGAGCCGCAGAATCCCTCCACCCCGTGGGTGCCGGAGATCATCACCAGCACCGCCGGCGCGTCCTTCGGCCCGAACCATGCGACGTCGGTCGCCAGCTCGCCGCCATCCGGCCCGCGCTCTGGGTGGACCATCGCCTCCAGCGCTCCGCCCGCGCCGGCGGCCGCCTCGAGGAACTTCGTTCGCGCCTGGGGATAGTCGGCGCTGAAGCTGTCGGCGCTGTTCATGGGGCGGCTCCTGGCGGGCGTGGCGGCGCGGCGGTTGGGCAGGACGTGCGTTCTATGCAGGTTTGGGAGGAGACTTAAAGGACGCGGGGTTGCGACCGCCCTCCCCCGACGAACGCCGCATCACCCTTGTGATCCAAATTCGTCAGACCCAGAGTCCGGCCCGACATGCAACCGATCCGCATTGGTATCCTGGGCGCCGGCGCCATGGGCGCGGAGCATGCCTATTGCTACGGCCTCATCGATGGGGCCGAGGTCGCCGGCGTCTTCAGCCGCGATCTGGCGCGCGCCGGCAAGCTGGCGGGCGAAAGCGGCGCGCGGGCGACTGCTGACGCGCCCTCGCTGATCGACGATCCCGCCGTCGACGCCATCGACGTGTGCGTTCCCTCAGCCAGCCACGCGGCGGTCGTGGTCCGCGCCCTCGAGCAGGGCAAGCATGTGTTTTGCGAGACCCCGCTCACCCTCGATCCTGCCGAAGGCCGGCGGATGCGCGACGCCGCGCGCCACGCCGGACGGCTGCTCCAGGTCGGCTTGCTCACCCGATCGATCGGCGCGTGCGGGCTCGTCAGGCAGGCCGTAGAGACGGGCGAGCACGGGCGGCTCCTCAGCCTGACGACCCACCGGCTCGGCTCCTACCTGCGGGCCGGCGCGCCCGATCACAAGGACCACTACTCCGACCCCTCGACGGAGCTGATGACCTTCGACTTCGATTTCGCCGGCTGGTTGATGGGGCCACCCAAGCGCGTCGTCGCCAGCGCGGTATCGACGCCACAGGGCTTGGGCGAAATCTCGGCGCTGTTGGACTATGACGACGGCCGCAGCGCCACGGTTCTGGCCAGCGGCCTGATGCCGGCCACGTATCCGTTCAGTGTCGGCTTTCGCGCCCTCTTCGAGACCGCTCTGATCGTGAGCGAGGCGGTGTTCTCCGAGGCCGGCCCGCCCAAAGCAGCCCTCAACGTCTACCCGCAGACCGGCGAGCCCTGGCGTCCCGACACCCCGGCGGCCAACCCCTATCAGCTCGAGCTGGAGCGCTTCGTCGCCTGCATCCGCGGAACCGCCGACCCCGCCCTGCTCGACGTCGACAACGCGCTGGCGGCGCTGACGCTTTCTATCGCCACCCAGACGTCGCTCAGCGAGCGTCGGCCGGTCGAGCTTGGCTGAGCTCGGAGACGTGATGGAGCAGGGTCGGGGATCACCAGCTGTGCAAGCCTGGCCACCTCGACCTCTCAACGATCCCGAGCTTGGCTGTGATACCAGACCAGCCGGGGTTTGGTTTGGTGTCCCCGAAACCAGTCCCTGATCTTTACTGTCTCACCGAAGGGCGCAGTCGAAATACCTGTCTCTCCTCAGGGCTCCCCCCCAAAAGGGCGGCAGTTCGATTCCACGCAGATTGATCTGGATCAAGTCGGCCCACCTGCATTCAAGGTCATGGTCGGGGAGACGCCAAGGGGAGTCGGGCTCGACCGACCCGGCTCGGCGCCCGCTCTTGGACGGGGTGATCGGCCAACGACTAATTATCGAGCTCACGCCTAATGCTGGCTTCGAAGTCGTGAAGGCTGTTCAAGCCGTGGAATTCACAAACGAGGGGACCCGGCATGAAATGTAAGCTGCTTTCCGCCTCCGCGCTCATCGCGGCCTCGCTCGCCGGCTCAGCGATGGCCCAGCAAGCTCCGTTCACCTGGACCGGCCCCTATGTCGGGGTCAACCTTGGGGGCGCCTGGAGCCTGAACTGCAGAACATTCACGCCGGTCTCTGGTGGCGTGGCGGCCGTGTTCACGGGAAACAATTGCCCGAACAACGCCTCGTTCATCGGGGGCGGGCAAATCGGCTACAACTATGAGTTCAGCAGCGTCGTTCTCGGGATCGAAGGCGATGTGGGCGGAGGAACCGGGGGCGGTCACAGCGTCTCCAGAACCACGGCCGGGACCTTCGACATTCCAGCCGGGACCTACTCATTCAACGGTGGGTTCTCGCCCTCGAGCTTCGAGACCATACGGGCCCGGATTGGCTACGCCTTCGGACGGGCGCTAATATACGGAACCGGCGGCGGCGCCTTCGCCGGCGGCAACACCAACGGTCAGATCAACTACACTGCCCCAGGCGACTCCGCGCCCTCCGCAGCCTTCACCTTCACGAACGGCGGCACCCGGATCGGGTGGGCCGCCGGCGGTGGTATCGAGTACAGCTTCAGCGGACGCTGGTCTATCGCCATCGAAGATCTCTACGCAAACCTCGGGACTTTGAGCAATCATCCGACCGCTTGCTTTGGTCCGAGCTGCGTAACCTTTCCGGGGGATCTGAGCTGGCGTTTCAATAACAGCCGCCTCGCCCTGAACGTCTTGCGCCTCAAGGTGAATTACAACTTTGGCGCCAGGCCGGCCCCGCCGCCGCCACCTCCCCCGCCGCCGCCGCCACCTCCCCCGCCGCCTCCCCCGCCGCCGCCGCCGCCGCCTCCGCCGCCGCCGGCTCCGGTCTTCACGGCGCGGGATTACGTCATCTACTTCCCGTTCGATCAGTACGTGATCACGCCGGAAGCTCAGAACGTGCTTCAGGATGCTGCGAAGTACGCCACCGACGGGCACGCGACCAAGGAGACCGTGGTCGGCCACACCGACACGTCGGGGACCGCGGCCTACAACATGCGTCTCTCGGAACGTCGTGCGAAGGCGACCGCCGACGCCCTGGTCGCCCTCGGCTTGCCCCAGGACAACCTGAGCGTCAGCTGGAGGGGTTTCGAGGATCTCGCCGTGCCGACACCCCCAGGCGTGAAGGAGCCGCTCAACCGGCGCTCCACCATCCACATCGATTTCTGACCTTCAGGTCAGGATCGGATCGATCAAGTCGTCACTCGATGCGGACCGCTCTCAAATGAGGGCGGTCTGCAGCCGTTCGAAGGCGCTGGGGCCGCTCCGCGACGCCAGCGCCGAGATGATCTGCGCGGCGAGCGCCGAACTCGGCGTGACCGTGGAATCGATTTCCAGGTCATAGATCGCGTGGGCATGCACACGCTCGACATTGGCGAGGGCGGAACCGAGGTCACGGTCTCGCCGGGCAAGCTCGCGCGCGATCAGTTCCTCGGGAGCGCAGTGCACGCCGACAAAGAAGACATCGACGCCGGCGAGCGACGTCACCCAGTCTTCGAGCAGCTCGCGGGTTATGATCGCGTCGTCCACGACCACACCCAGCCCCTCCTCCACGCAGACGCGTACGGACCGGTGATAGGCGCGCCAGAGCTTAAGGGCCTCGGAGCCATATTCGAGGAGGGCGCCGCCACCCTGGCGGGGCGCGCGGAACAACCCCTCCGGCGCGCCGTACCAGGCAACCGGGGCCCGGTGATGAATGAAGTCGTCGATTCCCATGCGAATGAACGACAGCCGCGCCTGCAACGCCCCTGTAAGGGAGGACTTGCCGGCGCTCGAGGTCCCGTTCAGCAGGATGACGCTGGGAAGCTTCGATGCGGCGGGTCGCTCGGCGCCTCGCCGTGGCGTCATGGCTTTGGTCATGATGGAGATCTCAGATTGCCCAAATGCGGCTCAGCGGCGCGGGTCCGCTGGCGGCGGCGCGATAGACTCGCGAAGCGAGTCCGCGTCAGTCGGGCAGTCTGGGAAACGTGAGATCACACATAGCGGAACGACGTTGCCGCGCAGCCGTCGTGCGATCAAGCCACAGCGACTTCCTCATGGCGGCGGGCGCATCTCAAGGTGAGCTGTCTCGTTGACGCGCGCCAGTTGCACTTTTCCGGCTTCGACGACGATTTCGCTGATCGCACAGGGCGATTGTGCCAGTCGCCAGTAGGCGGACAGGGGCATGTCCAGCATCTGAAGCAACAAAGCGCGATTGACGCTGTCGTGGCCGACCAGGATCACTGTCTGCGCGGCGTGGACATTCAACGCCATCCGAAGCGCATCGGCCGTGCGGAGGACGAGATCCTGCAGGGAATCTCCGCCCGGAAACCGGACGAGATGCGGTGTCGAAAACCACTGCTCGAAAAGAGCCGGATCGAGCCGGCGCGCCTCGTCGAACGTCTTCCACTGCCAGTCGCCGTAATCGAGGTCGTGCAAGCCCTCGATCGACTGAACGCTCATTCCCGTCTTACGGCCGATAGCCTGGCTTGTCTGGAGGGATCTCCGCAGGGGGCTGCTGTAGATCGCCGACGGACTCCACTGGCTTGAGAGGCGCTCGGCGGTGAGTTCCGCCTGCTTCTCACCAAGATCGCTCAACGGCACGTCCATGCGTCCGCGAAAGCGGGGCGGGTCGATGCCCTCAACATGGCCATGACGGACCAGGACGATGCGGGTCATGTTTCCGCTCGCGAAGTTGCGCGGCAGCGTGCGCCCCGCGATCTATGCAGGAATGTCCCGCACCACCTCGGTCAACTTGCCGGAACTGATTTCGTAGAAGAAGCCGTAGAGTTTGATGTGCTTCGGTACTGCCGGGCTCGAACGGAGCAACTTGATGTCATAGTTGAGCGACTCGTCGAAATCCATGATGGCCAGGCTATCGTGATCAAACAACGTCGAGATATCGGCGTGATGGTGATCATGAAACTCCTCCACCATCAGCTCCGGAGTCAGGGTCGTCGTCCCGCAGAACGAGTGGTGAACTACAACGACGTTTTTTACATCAAATATATAATCCATCGCCGCCACGCACTCTAGAGCGAAGGCGGCGCGTCCGCCCGCGTTGGTCGCGACAAACAGAGTTCGCGTAGATCCAACTCGAGCGCCATTTTCGTCGGTGATGATTTCTCCCGGGTAGACCTCGTCCCCAAAATACTCGGCGACGGCCTGTGGGATTTCGACCGCCCGAGGATCCAAGCAGTGAATCACGAGTGTCTTCATCGGGATAGCCTGGTTCGCGCCCGCGAAGGTGTTCATATCGAACCCGGGCTGCTTCCTGTATTCGTAGTCGCTGAATCTGCCCATTTTCTCTCTCCGTTGGAATTTAGCCGGATGAAAACGGTGTGGGGTCGACTTGGGTCCCATCTTTAGCGCTCGACGCTCGACCCCGCTTGCTGGTCTGCGGCGCCCAAACGCGTCAGATCAAACCGCTACTGCCGACGACAGCAGATCGACAGTAAAATCGATGAAGGCTCGAACCTTGGCAGCCCTCAACTGGCGCGACGGGTAGAGCGCATAGAGCGGGAAAAGCTCGCCGGGCCAGTCCGGGAACAGCTCAACCAGCCTGCCCTCGGCAAGCAGATCCCTGGAGCCGAGTTGCATGATCTGCGCGATGCCGATGCTGGCCTCGCAAGCGCTCAGCATGGCGCCGACGTCCGACACCATGAGGCGCGCCGCTGGACGGACTGGGATTACCTCACGGCCTCGGCGGAATTCCCATTCGAACGGGCAGGCGTTGGCTGCGTCGTAAAAATCGATGCAGGGTAGCTGGGCGACCTCCGACGGGTGTTTGGGTCGCCCATGGCGAGCGATGAAGTCGGGCGCCGCCACGGTCAGGATGCGGGTCTCGATGAGCTTGCGGGCGATCAGCGACCCGCCTGGTGGTTCGCCAAATCGCAGCGCCAGATCGAAACCGTCTGCGACCAGGTCGCCGACATGGTCGCGCATGATGAGTTCGACGCGAACGTCGGGGTGACGATCGAGGAAGCGCGCCACCTGAGCGGCCAGCACGATGCGCGAGAAGAACGGGTCGACATTGACGCGAAGACGGCCCCGCACGGCGCCGGCCGCCCCCGCCGCGGTCATCGCGGCCTGTTCGATGCCATCCAGATGCGGCCCCACTTCCTCATAGAAGCGCCGCCCCTCGTCGGTCAGCGTCATGGTGCGCGTCGTGCGTTCGAGCAGCCGGACGCCAACGCGCGCTTCCAACCGAGCGACCGCGCGGCCGACGCCGGACGAGGTCAGACCTATCGCCTCGGCGGCGCGGGCCATGGAGCCGGCTTCGACGACGGCCATGAGGACCGTCACGCCGGAAAGAAGGCGGCCGTCATAGGGCATGGATATTCCTGACTTACAGTCCGAAGTCTATGTACTTTTCGGCGCTACAATCAAGTCTGAACCCGTGCCAACTTCTCTCTCGAACAGGCGGCAGCGGCCGCGACAGGAGGCAGAGATGTATGCAGTAACCGGAATCACCGGGAAGGTTGGGGGCGCGGTCGCCCAGAGTCTCCTCGCCGCGGGCGAGAAGGTGCGCGCCGTGGTCCGAGACGAGGCCAAGGGCAAGCCCTGGGCGGACAAAGGCTGCGACGTCGCTGTCGCGGAAATTGGCGATGGGGAGGCTTTGACGGCAGCGTTCGCCGGCGTTGACGGCGTCTTCCTGATGACCCCGCCCAACTACGATCCGGAGCCGGGCTTTCCGGAGACGCAAGCCAATGCGCGCGCCATTGAGGCGGCGATCGCGGCGGCCCGGCCGGGAAAGATCGTCTTCCTCTCCACGGTCGGCGCGCAGGCGGCGGAGCCCAATCTCCTGAACAACTCGAGGTTGACCGAGGAGATGCTGCGGCGGGCGCCGATCCCGGTCGCGTTCCTACGCGCCGCCTGGTTCATGGAGAACGCCGCCTGGGATGTCGAGGCCGCACGCTCTGGCGTGATCCCGAGCTTCCTGCAGCCGCTGGACCACGCCATTCCCATGGTGGCGACAGCCGATATCGGCGCCACGGCCAGCGCGCTCCTGAGGGAGAACTGGAACGGCGTGCGCGTTGTCGAACTCGAAGGCCCGCGTCGCTATGCGGCGGCCGACATCGGCCGGGCTTTCGCGGCGGCTCTCGGTCGCGAGATGCGGATGGAGCCGGTCCCCCGCGATACCTGGGAACAGCTCTTCCGATCGCAGGGCATGAAGCATCCCATGCCGCGCATCCGCATGGTCGACGGCTTCAACGAAGGCTGGATCGACTTCGAGGGCGGCTGCGAGCATCGCCGAGGGAGTGTGACGCTCGACGCCGTGATCGCCGGCCTGGTCGGCGCGTGAGGCGCAGCATGACTGGCAGAACATCGACCGTCCGGCAGACGCTGGGGGTGGCGGCGCTCGCCGCCCTCGCGCTCGCCGGCTCCGCGGCCCCGGGCCTGGCCGCCACTCAATCAGGGAGCAGTACAATGACGATGCAGCAGGACCTCGCGAACCGCGAGAAGGATATTCACTGGCCGAAGGGTTTCGACCCGTCCCAGGCCGACCTGTTCTCGCACAACGAACTGGTGATCAACGCCAGTTGCGAGCGGATCTGGGGACACATCGTCGAGGCGACGAAGTGGCCGCAATGGTATCCGAATTCAAAGGATGTTCGCGTCGACGGCGGAGACGTCCTCAAGGACGGCACGGTCTTTCACTGGTCGACCTTCGGCCTGCCGCTCGAGAGCCGGATCAACGAGTTCACGCCCCACACCCGTATCGGCTGGTACGGTTACGCGCCCGGCGCGGCGCCGAGCTTTTACCACACCTGGTATCTCAAACCGCAGGGAGACGGCTGCCTCGTGGTGACCGACGAGGTCGGCAAGGGCAAGGACGCGGCCCATCTGCGCGAGACCGATGAAAGCCTCATGCATCGCGGCCACGACCTTTGGCTGGCGACGCTGAAGTGGGTCTCCGAGGGCAAGTGAGCGGGCGACGTCCAGAGAATTCGGTGTCACCCTAAACATGAGAGCATCCAGGACAGGAGGACGCTGTGCAGGTTTACGAGCTGAGCGCCGCCGCGGTCGCTCGAATGGTCCCGGTGGACCTCGCCACGCTGGAGGATGAGCCTCCCAGCCCGATCGGGCATTTCGACTTCCACGGATGCGTGTGCGGGATCGCGAGCTTCGTCGGGCAGCCGCCTTGGGAGCTGCACAATGGCGGCGACGAGCTGCTTCAGATCCTCGCCGGAAAATGCGAGCTGACCGTACTCTCCAAGGAGACGCAGGAGATACGACTGCTCAAGGCGGGCGATATCGTTCTCGTTCCGCAAGGCTGCTGGCATCGAAGCCAGACTTCGACGGGCGTCGCGATGCTGTTCATGACGCCCCGCGAGGGCAGCGAACACGCGTGGGAGGACCCCCGCA
>DATHPX010000289.1:0-23806 GCA_035483335.1 Caulobacteraceae bacterium
GCTCGGCGCTCCCTTGATCGCCTGCATCTGGGCGCGCAGGTCATCCATGGTCATGCCCAGAGGAGACTTGCCGGTCGCGTCGAACCACTCCTGACAAGCCAGAGCATAGACCTCGTCCACGAACTTCGAAAAGAAGGCCCAGGTCATGGTGTAGTACTGGCCCCAGGAGATCACCCGAGCGCCGTTCGCGTCATATCCGGCCAGGACCACGGCGTGGCCGCCGATGTTGGTGTCGTCCTGACCCGGCGCGATGTCCCACACCGCCGGGGGCGGGCCGTCGGCGGGCATGAGGAACTGGGGTACGTTGAAGCCGATGTAGGCGACGCCACAGTCGGCGATCGCGCTCTTGACGTCGTCGATCATCCGCGGATCGACTTCGACGAAGGCGGCGATCTTGAGTTTCTGCTCTCCGTCAGGACCCGCCGGCGCCCCGGTCCTGACCAGGTACTTGAGCACCTTTTGCTCGTTGCCGCCGGGCCCTTCGCCCGGCTGGGTGGGATTGTAGCCGCACGCCTGTTCGTAGAGGTCCACAACGTCGATGTCGGGCTCGGTGACCATCGGCGGGTTGGCGCGGAAGGTCCACACCTGCAGGGCGTGGTAGACCGCCGCGCACGTGCAGTCGCCCAGGGTGTCGTTCCGCATCATCCCAAGGTTCGCCGGCATGCCGGCGGTGTTGTCCGCCGAGGCCGGCGGCGGGGGCAGCGGCTTACCGGCGATAAGGGCGCTCATGTGCGGAATCCGCGGGTCATAGGCCCGGCGCAGCCGGCCCAGCCGGAACCCCGAACCAACGCGCTCGCGGGCCGCGCCGGAAGGCACATCAGTGACAGACATGGCGTAACCTCCAGGAAGCGCGCACCCTGGCGCCGTTCCGGCGGACAGGTCGCCGGCTTCGCCGAGTGCGACCCCTGTAACGTACGTTAACGCTCACTCAAGTCCAGCCGGAATCCGGTGGTTCAGGCCCGGCCGCTGTTCACAGATCGCCCTTGACCGCCAGGCGGCAGAACCCGAATCTCAGCGCAAAACGTTGGGGTGGAATCTATGACACGCACGGGTCCAGTCGTCGCATTCGGGCTTTGCCTCGCCGTCTCAGGCGTAGCGCACGCCGCCCGCGCCGAGCACACCCCTCCCACCGCGCCGTGCCAGCTCCACGAAGTCGGCGAACTGCCCATTGAGATCGTCGCGGGCCAACTGGTTGTTGACGGCTCGATCAACGACCAGACGGTCCGGATGGTGGTGGACACCGGCTCTCCGGGCACACTCCTTTCCCGTCCCGCCGCGGAGGCCCTGGGCCTGCCGATCCGAAAGGTCGAGGGCCTGAAGTTCTATGGAGTTGGCGGGGAGGACAGCGGCGAGAGGGCGCACATCAAGGAGTTCAAGGTGGGCGCGCTCGAGGCCAGCGACTTCGACATGGCGGTCAGCGGCGGGCGCGACATGGGCGGGACGCAGGGCCTGCTCGGGGCCAAGTTCCTTCTGCAGGCGGACGTCGAGTTCGACGTGCCCGAGGGCAAGTTGCGGTTCTTCATGCCCGACACGTGCCAGTCCGATCAGGTCGTATATTGGCGACAGCCCTACGCTGTGGCCCCGATGATCGGGACGGACAGCGACGAGATCAGGGTGACGGTCCTACTGAACGGGCGGCCAATCGAGGCGCAGATGGACACCGGATCGAGCCTGTCCGTGCTTACCCGCAAGGGCGCAGACGATGTCGGAGTCCGGACAAGCGAGGCGAACAAGTCCGGCGTGATGCGGATGCAGGGCATCGGGCCGCGGCTCGTCCCGGTCAGCTCCCACGTCTTCCCGAGCTTCTCGTTCGGGGACGAGACGATCCGCAACGCGCGGATCCCGATCGCCGACCTATTCGTCGACAGCACGGTGTCCGAGATGGGCTCGCACATAGGTCGCAGCGCCGTGGATCAGCCGCAGATGCTGCTCGGGGCCGACTTCTTCCGCTCTCATCGAGTCTACGTCTCGCGGGGCCAGCGAAAGGTCTACGTCTCATACGAGGGCGGGCCAGTGTTCGCCGCGGATGCGGCCAGCGCCGCAAAGTCGAACTAGCGGCGTCGCGCTCTATCCAGGCCAGTTGCCCCAGGTCCCGGGGCTGATAATCTTCTTTGTGGGACATCATGGGCGGGGGGACGGCCATGGCGCGGCAAAGGATGCGGCGACTATCGCTCCTGGCGGCGCTGGGACTCCTGGCGACGGCGATAGGCTGGGTGGGCGCCCCCACGCCCGGGATGGCCCAACCGTCCGCGCCTGGCGCCGTTGCGGCGCCGGCAGCCTCGGCGCCCACCGGCGCGCTCACAGCTGAACGCCGCCCCGATGGCCCCCCGGGCCGCCATCATCCCGGTCCGCCCCCTTCGCCGACGCCCCTGGCGGACAAGACCGTGATCACCGTGGCCATACTGCTCGCGACCGTCCTTGGCGCATTCACCGCCGTCGGTCCGATCGTATTCTACATGTTCGACGGATGGGGGTGGCGCAGACACGTGATCGTCTGCAGCCTCAGCGACCAGGCGAAGGACAAGTACCTTTCGACCTATCACTCGGAATTGAGCGACCCGGCGACGGCGTCACGCAGGTTCGCCGCCTTCTACGACCATTGGTTTGGGCGCGGCCGACTGATCGTGCCCACCGTCCTGATCACGATCATCGTCACCCTCTACACCTTCCTGCTCACCTGTTACGCGGCGCAGAGCATCGCCCATTGGTCGATCGTCTATCTGGCCGACGACCCCTCGGGCCGAACCGCACACGCGCTGGCCATCGCTGCGGCGTCGATCGCGGGGGCGTATGTCTTCGTTTCCCTCGAGGCGATCGGCCAGGTGGCCCGGCGGGACGTGACGGCGGAAGACCTCTGTTTCCATGCGTTGCGCTACATGGGCTGCGTGCCAGTGGCCTTCGCCCTCTCGAGCCTGGTGAAGAACGATGCGGCCCTGATCATCGCTTTCGCGGCCGGCGCCTTCCCCCTCTCGATGATCGCCCGGGTCATTCGCCAGGATGCGCAGAAGCGCCTGGGGGTGACCCCGACCAGCGACACCCAGGCGGATCTGATCACCAAGCTGCTGGGCGTCGATGGCGCGGTCTTCGCGCGGATGAACGAGATCGGCGTGACCTCCATCGGTCAGATGGCGTGGTCAGATCCCATCGCCCTCACCATGCGTACGAACTTCGGCTTCATGTTCGTGCTCGACCTGGTGAGCCAGGCCCTGGCGTGGAGCTATCTCGGGACCAAGCTCGAGACCTTGAGGCCAATGGGCCTGCGCGGTGCCTACGAGATCCGCGTGCTGATGAACGAGGCGAACGACCCGGCCTCCCCGCTCAACGCCAACGCCCTTGATCTCATACCCCAGGCGGCGGCGGCGGTTGGACTGACCCTGCCGGAGTTCCTGAACGCGGCGCACCAGGTGGCGGACGACGCCACCGCCGAATTCCTCGTCGAGGCGACGCAGTGAGATCTCGCGCGGAATCCACGGCCAAGTCTCCGAGGCTGAAACGCGAGATGTCGGGCTTCGGCGGTATGGTCATCACGCTGACCAACCTCTCGCCCAGCATCGGCGTCTTCATCGCCGCCCCGGTGGTCATCCAGCAGTCAGGTTCGTTCGCTATCTTGGCGTGCGCGCTGGCCGTGTTGCTGGGCGTCCTGGTCGCGGGCGTCTACGCCGAGCTGGGCTCAGCTTTCCCTCACGCCGGCGGCGACTATGTCTTGATCGGCGCGACCCTCGGGCCGGTCGCGAGGTTCGCCATTCTGAGCGGAGCGCTCGCGGGCATCCCGGTCGCCCTGGCGCTGTCCGGGCTGGGCGTATCGGACTTCCTGGGAGCCGTCTGGCCGGGCGTCCCCGTCATCCCTACGGCGGCGGCCTGCATCGTCGTCGTGACGGTGCTCGGCGCGCTGAGCGTCAGGATGAACGCATGGATCACGGGCGTCTTCCTGGCGCTCGAGATCCTGGCCATGATCGCCACGGCCGCGCTCGGCGCGGCGCACCCACATCGCGACCTGATTCAGGTCATCTCCCATCCGATGATGGCGCGGCGAGGCGGGGGCCTGCAGCCAACGCCCTTGCTGGCCATGGGCGCGGCGGGGGCGGCCGCGGTCTACGCGCTCAATGGCTATGGCGGCGCTGTCACCTTCGGCGAAGAGGTCGTTGGCGCCAGACGCAAGATGGCGTGGATGATCTACGGAGCATTGGGTCTGGGCGCCCTGACCATCATCCCTCCGGTCATTGGCGTTGTCGTGGGGTCGAAGGATCTGGCGCGGCTGAGCGCCTCGGCGACACCGCTGCAGGACTTCATCCTAGAGGCCGGCGGGCCCTGGGTCGCCGACGCGATCAGTCTCTCGGTCGCGCTGGCGATCTTCAACGCGATGATCGCGATCGCGCTGATCGGGGGCCGGCTGCTTTATTCGGCGGCGCGGGAGAACGCATGGGCGCCGCGGCTGAACCGGACGTTCTCGGCTGTCCACCCACGGTTCGGCTCGCCGTGGCCCGCGACCCTGGCGATCGGCGTCGGCGGCCTGATGCTCTGCTTCCTGCCGCTTCCGGTGCTGGTGATGATCAACGGCAGCGGCGCGTCGCTGAGCTATGGTCTGCTGGCGCTGGGCGTAATCCTCGGCCGCCGGACCGGCGCCACCGCGCGTTCGCAGGCGCGGATGCCCTGGCACCCGCTGGGTCCGGTGATCGTCATTGCCACTGCGATCGCACTGATGGTTGCGGGGCTGGCGGACGGCGGTCCGGGGCGAGCCGGGCTGCTGGTGACCCTGGGACTGATGAGCGCCGGCGCCCTGTACTATCTGTTGGCGCTGCGACGAAGTCCGCTCTGGGCGCATCATGATCCGGAAGAGGAAGAGATGGCCGCTGGCGCGCTCGCAGGCGCGCGACGGCCGGTGGAGACAGCCACGGCATGATGACGGCGCGCTTTCTTGCCACGACGGCCGCCCTGGCCACGGCCTTCTTTCTCGGCGCGCTGATCGGGCTTGAGCGCCAATGGCGCCAGCGAACAGCAGGGCTGCGGACAAACGTGCTGGTGGCTGTGGGCGCGGCGGCCTTCGCCGACCTTGGCGTACGCATCTATGGCGCCGAGGGCGCCACGCGGATCGTCTCCTACATCGTCTCGGGCATCGGCTTCCTCGGCGCCGGGGTGATCATGAAGGAGGGGGCGCAGGTCACGGGCCTGAACACCGCCGCCACCCTGTGGGCGTCGGCGGCCGTGGGAGCCTTCGCCGGCGTTGGGCTCGAACTGGAGGCGGCCCTGGTCGCGGCGTTCATCCTTGCGGGCAACACCCTGCTTCGCCCAATCGTCAACTTCGTAAATCGCCGGCCGATGAACCCAGCTGAGACTGAGGCGCTCTACCGCGTGCACTTGATCTGCAACCCCAAGGACGTCTCGAACGCGCGGGACCTCCTGTTCGACGAGCTCGAGACGCACCACTATCCAATTCAGGAGATCGAGACACTCTCGGAGGGGGAGGATCTGGTGGAGCTCGCAGCCGTACTCGTCTCGACGAGCGCCGAACCCAAAGACCTCGACCTCGTCGTAACCCATCTCGAGCGCCGGCCGCTGGTGGTGAGCGCCACCTGGACGGTCAGCGCCCTCTCCTGACGGAACGTCCGACCGGTGGCGAGGCAGCCTCAACCAGGGCCAGCAGGGTCAGCGAGAACGTCATCCGTCGACGAAAACACTCCCCAGCCCAATGTGATGGGCGTCGGATCGATGCGGGCGCTTCCGGCGAGGGTCTGGGGCGTGGCCTGCCTTACGGGCCTCGGCGCAGGCGTGGCCGGCGGACTGCTGATGAAGCTGCTGTTTCTGGTCGAGCATCTCGCCTGGCCCTACCGGCCCGGCGACCACTTCCTCGACGCGGTGCGGGCTGCGCCGGGCTGGCAGAGATTCGCGGTGGTCCTTGGCGCGGGCGCACTGACGGTCATCATCCCCTTGCTGTTTCGCAAGAGCCTGGGCGGAGGCCATGGCGGCGATCTGTCGGAGAAGATCTGGTTCGGCAACGGCGCCCTGGACCCCTTCCGCACCAGCGTGCGCGCGGTGCTGGCGATCGTCATCGTGGGCATGGGCGCCTCCCTTGGTCGCGAGGGGGCGCCCAAACAAGTCGGCGGCCTTTTCGCCAGCCTGCTCAGTGGCTGGGCGCGGCTGCCCAACAGCCAGAGGCGGCTCCTGGTCGCCTGCGGCGCGGGCGCAGGGATAGCGGCGGTCTACAACGTACCGGTGGGCGGGGCCCTGTTCGCCCTTGAAGTCTTACTGGGCAGCCTCTCGCTCAGCCTTGTTCCGGTCGCCCTCGCGACCAGCCTGATCGCCGTGGGGATCTCATGGCTGCTGCTCCCCAACCAGCCGGCCTACGCCATTCCGCACTGGGCGGTGAATCCAAGCCTGATCTTCTTTTCGATCGTGGCAGGTCCGATCGCCGGGGTGGTCTCGGCGCTCTTTGTGCGCCTGATCGCCTCGGCCGACATGCTCGCCCCGCGCGGGGCGTGGAAGCCGATCGCGCCTTTAGCGGTGTTCGCTGTGCTGGGCGCCCTCGCCCTGCCCCTCCCCCAGCTGCTCGGCAACGGCAAGGACGTGGTGCAGGAGACCTTCACCGGTTCGGACGCCCTACCCCTGCTCCTGGCGCTCGTCGTGCTCAAGCCTCTGGTCACCGCCGCGTGCCTCGGATGCGGCGCGCCCGGCGGCCTGTTCACCCCGACCATGACGCTGGGCGCCGTGCTTGGCGCAGCGCTGGGTCTCGTCTGGCTGGCCGTGTGGCCGGGCGGACCGCCCGGGCCCTATGCGGCGGTGGGCGCGGCAGCCGTGCTGGCGGCGACCACCCAGGGCCCGCTGTCGGCCATCGTCCTTTCCATCGAGCTCACGCGCCGGCTGGACTGGATCATCGTCCCGGTAGCGATCGGCGTGGCCGGAGCGACCGCCTGCGCCCGCGCCTTGGAGGTTCGCTCGATCTATTCGGCCCGCATCCACCTGGGTCGGCTGGCGACCGCGGGCGCCGCAAACGCCGTGTCTGCGGCGGCCCATCCGCCCGAGCTGATGCGGGCCCTGCTGCGCGCGGGCGGCGCACCAGTGCAGGTGACTGGCCAACGCGGCGAGGTGTTGGGCGAGGTCACCGCCGCGTCCCTTCTCGATCCGCCGGCCCACGCCCGTCCGCTGGAGACGGCCACGGCGGCGGATTTCGTGGAGGGTCAGAGGTCGTAGAAGCCCGGGCGGTGGAGGCCGGCGAGCTTGCGGGCGCGGGTGGTCTCGGCGCGGGCGGCGGCCTCGGGGGTTAGGTGGTTGACCTCGTCCGTCATGCGGATCCGTTGGGCGATGTCGCGCCGGGCGTAGTGGCACTGCAGGAAGAAGCGGCCGAAATCGCCGAGGGCGGGCGTGCCGCGGTGCCAGATGTCGGAGACGAAGAAGATGGCGTCGCCGGCCTTAGCCGGCAGCAGCACAGGCCCCTCGCCATCATAGGCAGGGGCTGCCTCGAATTCGGGGTCTGTCACTGGCGGCGAGCGGCCGGAACGATGAGACCGGGCGAGGACTGCGGTCGGTCCCGCCTCGAGCGGGCAGTCCACGAGGAAGAGGTGCATTCCGACGGCGAACACCGGATAGGGGATGGCGTCGGGCCAGGGCACGCCTTCCGGACGCGGGATGTGGGGGCCGGCGTCGGTGTGCCAGCGCCCGCCGGTGTGACCGAGGCGGTTGCGCCAGGCGGTGTTGGCGATGACGTGGCAATCCTCGCCCAGCAGCGGCTCGATCGTCTCGAGGATGGCGGGCGCGGCGATCGCCTGCTGGGCGAGGGCCGAGCGGTTGAGCATGCCATGGCGGAACTCGCCGTACTGGTCGGCCGGGCGGTCGGCCTGTGAGGCGTCGAAGACAGTCGCGACCTCGTCACGCAGGGCCGCCACGGCCTCGCCGGAGAGGATGTCCGGGACGTGCGCGTAGCCCAGCGCCTCGAGTTGGACGGCCGCGGCAGGGGCCGGATCCTCACGCAGGGCGAGATTTCCGTATCGGCGGGTGATCATGAACCGCGAGTATGGACCGGCCATCGTGTTGATCAAGAAGGCTCAACTCAGAGAATGCGCCGCAGGCGCGCTCAACACAGGCTGCGGTGTCAGCTGCTGCGCGCAGGATGTGCAGCGACATTGAAGCTGCGCTTGGTGTCCTTGGTGAGCTTGGTGGTGAAAGACGGCCGATGGGCCGGAAGCGGCGCGATCGTTTTGAACCACCAAGCGCACCAAGGACACCAACGCCAGCGGAGCCGTTTCTGATTGTCCGGCGCCGCAAGTGGAGCGTCGAGATTGGGCTTATTGCGCCTTCGGCGCGGATCGTCCCTTCGATCCTCCGACTAAGCCTGCTTCAAAGAAATTCGCGGACGGCGGTGAGAAAGACGTCGAGGCGGTCATGGTGGACCCAGTGGCCGGCGCCATCTACCGCCAGGGCGCGGGCGTTGCGGAAGTGGTTGATGCGGCCGTCGGCGACTGGGTCCGAGGCCCAGCTCTCCTTGCCGTTGATGAGGAGGGTCGGGCACGTGATGTTCGACCACAGATCCCAGGTCTGCTTGGGCGTGAGGTCCACCGGCGACCACGACCGAACGTAATTGTCGAACTTCCAGCTGTAGGTGCCGTCCTCGTTCTGCGCCACGCCGTGGACGGTGAGATAGCGGGCCTGCTCGTCGGTCAGGTGGCGGTTCTCCCCCTGCATGCGGTGGAAGGCTTCCTCGATCGAAGGATAGCGACGCGGGAGGCGCGCGGCGAGCGCGCGTTCGGAGTCGATCCAGGCGCGCATCCGCTGGGCGACTGACTGCTCCTGGCGCTCGGCGACCATGGCCGGCGACGGGCCAAGGCCCTCGATGGCCACGAGCTTCTCGACACTCTCCGGATAGACGCCTGCGTAGCGAAGGGCGATCGCCCCTCCCATGGAGTGGGCGACGATCCGCACGGGCGCAAGGCGCTGGCCATGGATCAGCTGGGCGAAGTCGTAGACGAAGGCGCTCATCGAGTAGTCGCCGCTTGGCGAGGCCGCCGAGTCGCCGTGGCCTCGGATATCCGGCGCTATGACGTGCCAGTCCTGCCGAAGCTCACGGGCGACCCAGTCCCAATTGCGGCAGTGGTCCCTTCCGCCGTGAAGCAGGATCAGCGGCGGCGCGGTGGGGTTGCCCCAGTCGACATAATGCAGGCGCAGGCGCTGGGAGATGTAACTGTGGGACGTGGGCCCGACGAACGGCTCGCTCATGGCGCTGCTATAACCGCCGCGCCGGCTCAACATAAGCGGTTGGCTGCGTCGATCAGCCAGACGGCGGAGCGGCGGCGCGCCGCCTAGGAAGCGCGCGAAGTGAGGCGTACCGAGTGAGCGGAAACGCTCCCATCGGAGTCGGCGGGACGCAGGGCCGCAGGAGAACGACGCGCAATGGCCGAAGCCGTGATGGACGAGACCCATGCGGAGGTCCTCGCTGCGGACGCCCCCCGCGCCCCTCAGCTCAACGTTCGATCCATCGGCGCGGCGGTCATCGTGGCGATCATCATGGGCGCCGCCTACCCCTACATGGTGCTCAAGCTGGGGATCGGCCCCAACGTCTCTATCGTCGCGGCCTTTCTGGGCTTTTTGATCCTTAGCGTGATCGCGCGCAGCCGCTACGACCGCTGGCAGAACAACATCGTCCAGACCGCCGGCACCTCGGCGGCGCAAACCGCCTTCATGTGCAGCGCGCTGGCGAACTTCGAGATGCTGCGCGCCTCACACGTGGTCCACTTCACCATCGCCCCGACGCCCTTCCAGACCTTCGTCTGGCTGACCTGCGCCTCCCTGCTGGGGGTCCTGCTGGCAGCGCCCATGCGCCGGCACTTCATCGTCGACGAGAACCTGCCGTTTCCCGACGGCATGGCCGCCGGCGAGACGTTGATGCTGCTCGATCCGCCCCGGGGCGCGCATCGTGACGATCCCGTCGCCCGTCGCGCGCGACGGGCGGCCTGGGTGATGGGTCTGGCCATGGCCGCCTCGGGCCTGCTGATGATCTTCAGGACAGATGCCCGCCTGTTCGACCTGATTCCCGAGGGATGGGACACTGGCGCCCTCGCTCTGGGCGCAGCCGGCGCGACGGTGACGCTTTCGACCATGGGCGTGGGCGCGGCCTGGAGCCTGCTGAACGTGGGAAGCGGTCTGCTGGTCGGTTTCAGGGTCAACTTTTGGATGATGGTCGGGGGGATCCTCGCCTGGGTCATCGCGCCGATCCTGCTGGTCCGCTACGGCGTCGTTCCGGACCATCCCACGCGCTCGGTCGTCCTGCGCTGGGTGATGTGGTCGGGTTTGGGCATGGTGATGTCCGGCGGCCTGACTGCCCTCGCCCTGCGCTGGCGGCTGCTGGTGGACGCTCTGCGCTCGCTGAAGTCGGCCTCGTCTGCGGGTGAGGAACTTCCCCTCCCCCTGGTCGTAGGCGGCATCGTGGTTCTCACCATCGCCTTCTGCTTCTTCCAATGGTTGTTCTTCGGCCTTGCGCCATGGCTGAGCCTCCTGGCGATCCTGCTGGCCGTGCCCCTGATGCTGGTGGGTCTGCGGGCGCTGGGCGAGACCAACTGGGGGCCGATCGGCTCCCTCTCCAACCTGACCCAGGCGGTCTTCTCGGGCCTTGCGCCTGGCAGCGCCCCCGCGATCGCCCTGGGCGGCGCGACGACGGGAACGGTGGCGGTCACCTCAGAGGGGCTGATCCAGGACTATCGGGCAGCGCAGATGATCGGCTCTCGGCCCCGCTCGATGGCGATCGCCCAGCTGATCGGCGCCCCAGTCGGCGCCGCCGTGGTCGCCGTGGTCTATCCCGCGCTGGTGCACACCTACGGCATCGTGGGCGAACACGCGAAGTTGTCTGCGCCCGGCTCGCGCGTCTCGGCGGGGTTCACCGAGATCCTTGCGACCGGCGGCGCCGCCCTGCCCGCCTCGGCCCTCTGGGCCATGGCTGGATCGGTGGTGCTGGGGGCCCTGTTCGCGATCCTCGAGCAGAGGCCGCGCCTGAGGAAATTCTGCCCGACGCCGGTGGGCCTCTCCCTGGGCATACTGCTGCCCTTCTCGGTGATCGTCGGCCTGTTCGTCGGCGGCGTGGCCAATCTCGCCTGGCGCTCGGCCTCAAAGCGCAGCGCGGACGACTACCTAGTTCCTCTCGCCTCCGGCCTGATCGCCGGCGAGGCGATCGTCGCCGTGTTCGTTCCGGTCCTGGTGGCGCTGGGGATCGGCCGGGGCTGACCGATCAGGCCGCCCCGGACTGCGCCGCGGCGATGGCGGCGTCGATTTCGGTCAGCGGATGGTAACCGGGGTCCATCGCCTTGCCATTGATGATGAAGGTCGGCGTGGCGGTGATGTTCCCTTCCTTGCCGTTCTTTTCGACGCGCTGCTGGAGGGCGTTGAGCGCGTCGGCGTTGCCGACGCACGCGTCGAACTGCTGCTCCGTCATCCCCGCGCTCTTGGCGATATTGAGCAGCACGCCTCGCGGATCGGAGAACAGGTCAGGCTGGCTGTTGAAGACGGCGTCGACCATCTGGAAGTACTTGTCCTTGCCGGCGCAGCGGGCGAGCAGGAAGCCCGAAGCGGCCGCGGTCACTTCGTCGGAGCTGCCAACCAGCATTTCGCGAAACACGTAGTGGACCTTGCCGGTGTCGACGTATTTGGTCTTGAACGCCGGCCAGACTTCCTTGAACCAGCGGCCGCACACCGGACACGCCACCGAAGCGTACTCGACGAAGGTGACCTTAGCGTTCGGATTGCCCAGGGTCATGTCGTCGGGCAGGGCCGCGGCCGCCTGAGGGCCACTCTCCGCGCCGCCCCCGCCATGCTTCGAACAGGCCGCGAGAACTGCGGCTGAAGCGCCGATAAGGGCGAAGCGTCGGGTCAGGACGAGAGAGGCCATTCAAGGGCTCCAGAAATCGTTCACCTTGGCCTAGCCGAATCCGTGGACCGAGCCTAGAGCACAGCCCGTTCAGGCGGAATCGCCTGAACGGGATCAATGTGCTCTAGATTCAAGAACTTGAGCGCGTCCTTGTCGCAAAACCAGTTCCCACTTTTGCGGGACGCGCTCTAGCCGGCGCGGGCGATCCGGCACTCGTGGTCCTGCAACTCCTCGCCGGATGCAAAGTCGCCGTGCAGGGGATCGGCGCGGTTCGCGAGCAGAATGAAGCCAGGCTGCCCGTCAAACTCCGCGCCGGCGAGGATCAAGGTCCAGGCGCCCATGTCTTCGCGCGCCCCTGGGATCCCCTGGGCCAGGAGATCGAACGGATTGGCGGGGGGCGAGTCTCCCATCAAGCGCATGGCGTAATACGGATGGCCGTTGAGCACCAAGGGCGCGGCGGACCAGCGACCGGTGATCTTCGGCGCATCGGCGGTCAGCGCAGCCAGGCTCTCGGGCGTCAGGCAATCGACGTGAAGGTGCAGGAGATCCTGCGAGCGGCCATAGAGGGAGTTGACGCTCACCGCCATGGCCTGGCGCGGCGTCGTCCGGCCGATCAGGCGGTCGACGAAGGGCTTCGAGGCCCATGCGTCCGCGAAGTAGTTGGGCGCCCCAGGCGCGAGTACGCGCGCATCCTCGATGCCTGTGATGTCGGCCGTGGGCATCACGAGGTACTGCTCGGCGCCGTGCTTGTCCTTGAGCACGGCATAGCCCTGCGCCTCGCCTCCCGTGAGCGAGACGGCCGCGCACGGGTCGGGGTTGCCGCCCTTCTCCTCGTCCGGCACGCATTGCCCGTGCACGATATGCCAGAGGACCTGACCGTTCGGATGCGGCGGCGGGGGCGGCAGGCCCTGGGCGGCGGACGACCTCCCCTGACAGGCGGCGAGAAAGAGAGTCAGCGAGATCAGGGCGATGCGCATGGCGCCACCATAGCTGGACGCTGCGACAAGGTCTTGACGCCAGCTCAGCTCTGGACAGGCTCCATCAGTTCGAGCCGGTTGCCGAAAGGATCGTCCACGTAGAAACGCTCATACCCTTCCAACGGCTCGTCGTCGCGCGTGACGTAGCCGGCCCCCTGCAGGCGTTGGCGCAGCGCCGCCAGGCCACGGACCAGGAGAGCCGGATGGGCCTTCCGAGCCGGACGGAAGTCGGCCTCCACGCCCAGGTGAAGCCGAAGGCCAGGTCCGTCGAACCAGCATCCGCCGCGGGCGGCCAGATGCGGCGGCTTGGGCGTTTCGGTGAGGCCCAGGGCCTCCACGTAGAACCGTCGCGCCTCGTCCTCCCCGCCGGGCGGGATGGCCAGTTGCACGTGGTCGAAACCGGTGAGCTCGAAACTCTCGTTCATGGCCGCCAATCTAGACGGCCCGCGCGGCCGCGTCAGCGCGCGCGGATGAAGAGCCCGACGGTGAGCGCAATTCCCAGAATGACCACGAATCCTCGGATCAGCTTCTCGTTCACGCGGTGAAGCGCCAGCGCGCCCAGCCAGCCGCCAAGAATGGCGCCGGCGGCTATCACGCCCACGCGGAGCCAGGGGATGTGCGGGGTGAATGCGAACACCGCCACGGCCGCCGCGTTCATCGCCGCCGCCAGCACATTCTTGGTGGCGCCGGCGTTGCGAACGCTCTGGCCCACGGCGGTGAGCGCAGCCAGCATCAGAAAGCCGATCCCCCCGCCGAAATAACCGCCGTAGATGGCGATCAGAAACTGCGCGACCATCGCCGCCCGCGGCCCAAGATGGCCGCCCGACTGCGGCCTCGGCACGAAGCTGCCCCAGGCGAAGAGGCCGGTCGCGAAAAGCACGAGCCAGGGAACCATCGCGCCAAAGACGCTGGAGGGTGTGAGGAGCAGGATTCCCGCCCCCACCGCCCCTCCGGCGAGGCTGATGAGGACCAGGGTGCGGAAACTCAGGCCCTCGGCGCCGCTGACCAGGTCGCGGCCGAACCATCCGGTGGTCGTCTGTCCGGGGAACAGCGCCAGGGTCGATGCGATGTTGGCCGCCCGCGCGTCCAGGCCGCTGAACATCAGCGCCGGCAGGGTCACGAACGAGCCTCCGCCGGCGAGGGCATTCTGCACCCCCGCCCACACGGCGACTGCAAACAGCAGGCCGAGGATCAGGGGGTCAGGCACGGGACCGATTACAACGGGATGTTGTCGTGCTTCTTCCAGGGGTTGGAGAGCGCTTTTGACTTCAGGCTCGCCAGGGCGCGGATGATCCGCCGCCGCGTGCCGTGGGGCATGATCACATCGTCGATATAGCCGTGCGAGGCCGCGACGAACGGGTTGGCGAAGTGGGCCTTGTACTCGGCCTCACGCGCTGCGAGCCGGTCGGGATCACCGATGTCGGCGCGGAAGATGATCTCCACCGCCTGCTTTGGGCCCATCACCGCGATCTCGGCCGTGGGCCAGGCGTAGTTGAGGTCGCCGCGGATGTTCTTCGAGCTCATCACGTCGAATGCGCCGCCATAGGCCTTGCGAGTGATCAGGGTCACCTTCGGCACAGTCGCCTCGGCGAAGGCGAAGAGCAGTTTGGCTCCGTGCTTGATCAGGCCGCCCTGCTCCTGCTTGGTCCCAGGCATGAAGCCTGGCACGTCGACGAGGGTGACGAGTGGGATGCCGAAGGCGTCGCAGAACCGCACGAAGCGGGCGGCCTTGCGCGAGGCGTCGATGTCGAGCACCCCCGCCAGCACCTGGGGCTGATTGGCGACGATGCCAACCGTCTGGCCGTCCATGCGGGCGAAGCCGCAGATGATGTTCTTGGCGTAATCGGCCGAGATCTCGAAGAAATCCGCCTCGTCCACGACCTTCAGGATCAGCTCCTTCATGTCGTAGGGCTTGTTCGGATTGGCTGGGACGAGGGTGTCGAGCGAACGCTCCTCGCGGTCGGGATCGTCGAAGCTCTCGCGCACCGACCCGGCGTCGCGGTTGTTGAGGGGCAGGAAGTCCACCAACCGGCGGACCTGGGTCAGGGCCTCGAGGTCGTTGTCGAAGGCGCCGTCGCTGACGCCTGACTTGAGGGCGTGCACGCGATAACCGCCCAGGTCCTCGTGGCTGACGTCCTCGTTGATGACCGTCTTCACCACGTCCGGACCGGTCACGTACATGTAGGCCGTGTCCTTCACCATGAAGATGAAGTCGGTGATCGCCGGCGAGTAGACGTCGCCCCCGGCGCACGGACCCATGATCACGCTGATCTGCGGGACGACGCCGCTGGCCAGCACGTTCTGGAGGAAGATGTCCGCATAACCGGCGAGGGAGTCGACGCCTTCCTGGATGCGCGCGCCGCCGGCGTCGAACAGGCCGATGATGGGCGCGCCATTGCGCATCGCCATCTCCTGGACCTTCACGATCTTCTCGGCGTGGGCCTTCGACAATGATCCGCCAAAGACGGTGAAGTCCTTGGAGAAGACATAGGTCAGCCGCCCGTTGATAGTCCCCCAGCCGGTGACCACGCCGTCGCCCGGCACGCGCTGCGCCTCCATTCCGAAGTCATGGCTGCGGTGCTCGACAAACATGTCGAACTCCTCGAACGAGCCCTCGTCGAGCAGCAGGTCGATGCGCTCGCGCGCCGTGAGCTTGCCCTTGGCGTGCTGGGAGGCGATCCGCCGGTCGCCGCCGCCGGCGCGCGCCAGGGCGCGGCGCCGCTCGAGCTCCTCGAGGATGTGCTGCATGGCCGGTTCCCTTGCGCCAAAGGCATCCGCCTAGCCGAAGCGTCGGCGAGGGCGCAAGGCGTAGACCCCCGGAGCGCGGACGTCCCCGTCCGCACTTTCATTTCGGCAGCCGTGTATCGGGCGGACGAGGACGTCCGCGCTCCGAGTTCAGAGAGCTCGGAACCAGAGCTCCAGCAGGCGGGCTTCGGCGGCCATGGCCTCCGCGCGCTCGCGAGCCTCGGCGTCGACGCCCCACTGCTCTTCCTGGAAGATTTCGTCCAGCCGCGCGGCGTCCATCGCTCCGGCCGCGTCGAGGCGTCCCGCGCGCAGGGCGAGGCTGATGACGGCGGAGCCGAACAGCCCAGCGCCGAAGGCGAGGCCGGCCAACTCAAAGGGTGCGGCGGCTCGCGCCAGCTCGGTGAGCCCGGCCAGGGTCTGCAGGGGCTGCTCCCTGTGGATGATCCCGGTCGCACGGGTGAATTCGAGCCCGAGTTCGCTCTTCGCCCAGTCCAGCAGTGATCCCCAGGACCGCTCTTGGCGCTCGACCAGAGCGCGGGGCGAATCCGCGAAATAGCAGATCAGATCCGACGCCCCGTAACTATCCAGGGTTTTCGTCTGGACCGCACGGGCCTCCTCGCCCCCGTCGAGAACCTGCGAGGCCAGGCGGGTCGCAGGCATGTCGGCCGGCTCGATGGAGGGCCCCTGGGCGTCCCACTCTCCGGCAACCAGCTCGGCCAGTGCGCGCGTGGGCGTCGCCAGGACAGATCCGCGCGCCGTGCGGGCGCGCCGGCCGTCGAGCAGGACCGGGAAGGCGCCGCCGGTCTCTTCGCCTGCCCTCGCCTCCTTGTAGAACCGGCGCGCCTCGATCAGCGGGTCGGGTCCGGGCATTCTGCCTCCTTGTTCGCTAGCGCGCGCGACGGAAGTCGCGGTCCGCTACGTGGAAAACGCAGGCGAGGCCTCGCATGCGTTCCAGGCCCTTAAAAGGTGAGAACTTGGCCTACGACAAGGACCTGATGGCCGCCATCGCCACCACGAGGCTCGGCCTTGGCGCCAGGGCCGGCGAGATCGTTGCGGCGCGAAGCGACCCGCAGGGGTGGCTGACCGACCAGATCCGGCCCCAGGGCGCCGACACCATCGATCCGCAGATGGCTTCCTCTGCGGACCGCCTGGCCCAGTACCGCGAGTTCCAGACGACGCGAAGAACTGCCCGCGCCGCCGGCGAGCCAGCCCCCGATCCGGTGAAGATGGCGATCCAGCTGATCCGCAGGGACGCCGGTCCCGACTTCGCCGGCCGGCTCAACCTCGCCGCCGGCACGGACGCTTCGTTCCGCGAGCGATGGGCGCTGTTCTGGGCCAACCACTTTACCGTCTCGGCGACCAAGGTCGTCACGGCGACCCTGATCGGGCCGTTCGAACAGGAGGCGATCCGCCCGCACGTTTTTGGCCGCTTCGAAGACCTGCTGGTCGCCTCGTCCAGCCATCCGGCCATGCTGCTCTATCTAGACCAGGCGCGCTCGTTCGGCCCGGACAGCAAGGCGGCCCGCTACCTCGAGAACAACGGCAAGCCCGCGGGCCTCAATGAGAACCTCGCCCGCGAAATCATGGAACTGCACACCGTGGGCGTACAGTCGAACTACAGCCAGGCCGACGTCACCGAGTTCGCCCGCGCCATGACCGGCTGGAGCATCGGCGGCCTCAATGAGGGCGATCGTTCAGGCAAATTCTACTTCCGCGAGAACGCCCACGAGCCGGGCGCGCGCGACATCATGGGCAAGCGCTATCCGGAAGCTGGCTACGACCAGGCCCGCTGGGTCATCCGCGACCTGGCCGCCAGTTCCTTCACCGCCAACCACCTCGCCACGAAGATCGCCCGCCACTTCGTCGCCGACGATCCGCCGCCCGCCCTCGTGGCGCGGCTGAAGGCCGCCTACCTGGACTCGCACGGCGACCTCGCCGTGGTGGCGCAGACCCTGATCCGCTCGCCGGAGACCTGGACGCCTCAGGCGACCAAGTTCAAGAGCCCCTACGAGTTCCTGGTCTCCTCCTGGCGCGGGGCGGGGACGGGCCCCGGAGAGATCCAGGACGCCGTACGCGCCATGACCGCCATGGGCCAGAAGCCCCTCTCCGCCCCCTCCCCCAAGGGCTGGCCGGACGAGAGCGCGGCCTGGCTGGACCCTGACGGCCTCGTCAAGCGGATGGCCTGGAGCGAGACCTTCTCGGCCCAGGCCGTCGCCGATCGCGATCCCGGCCAACTCGCCGACGCCGCACTGGGGGCTCGGCTTGGTCCGCTCGCTGCGAAGGCGATTGGGCGCGCCGAAACGCGCGCCGAGGGTCTCTCCATCCTCCTCATGAGTCCGGAGTTCCAGCGCCGATGACCCCCTCCTTCACCCGCCGCGCCCTGGTGGGCGGCGCCCTGGGCGTCGGCGTCACCCTAGAGTTCGCCGGTTCGCATGCCTTCGCCGCGGTCGACCGGACCCTGGCCCGGAGAAAACTCGTCGTTATCGTCTGCCGCGGCGGTCTGGATGGCCTTTCGCTCTCGCCGCCGGTGGGCGATCCCGCCTACGCCGCCTTGCGCGGTCCGATCGCCATCCCCGGTTTCGGCCAGGGCGGCGGCGCCCTGAAGCTGGACGAGACCTTTGGCCTGCACCCGTCGATGGTCCAGACCTACGCCCTGGCGCAGAAGGGCCAGGCCCGGATCGTCCCGGCCGTCGCCACGCCGGACCGCGAGCGCTCCCATTTCGAGGCGCAGGACGTGCTCGAGAGCGGCGTCAACAAGGTCTACGGCTCCGCCTCCGGCTGGCTGAACAGGGCCCTCCAGGCCATGGGCCCCGCCGGCAAGGGCGCGGGGATCTCCGTAGGCCCGACCGCGCCGCTGATCCTGCGCGGCGCGGTGGAGACCGCCTCCTGGTCGCCGGGCGGCGGGGCCGAGCCAGACCGCCGCCTGCCAAGCATCCTGCAGGATCTCTACGCCCACGATCCGCAGCTTAGCGCGGCCCTGGCGACAGGGCTTTCCACCGAAGCCATGGCGAAGACCGCGCAGGCGCAGGCCGTCACCGCCGCTGCTCCGGCGACCGAGGACCAGACCATGGCCGGTGGCCCGACTGTCGCTCCGGTTCTGCGCCAGGGCTTGCCCCAGTCGCGAAGGCTGGGCGCCACCCTCGCCGCCTTCATGACCGAGGCCAACGGCAAGCAGGTCGCTGCAGTCTCGATCGACAACTTCGACAGCCACGCCAACCAGGGGGCGTCCCAGGGCCAGCTCGCAACGCGGCTAGCCTATCTCGACGCCTTCATCGGCGGCCTGGCTGATGGCCTGGGGCCGGAATGGAACGACACCATCGTGGTGAGCGTCACCGAGTTCGGTCGCACAGCTCGCGTCAACGGCACCAACGGCACCGACCACGGCACCGCCTCCACGGCGCTGCTCATGGGCGGCGCGATCCGTCGGGGCGGCATCGTCGGCGACTGGCCGTCGCTGCAGCAGGCCAAGCTGTTTGAGAACCGCGACACCGCTCCCACGGTGGACATGCGCGCCCTGTTCAAGGGTGTCCTGGCCGACCACCTCAGCCTCTCGCGCGCCGCGCTGGACGGTGTGGTCTTCCCTGACAGCGCCGGAGTTGCGCCTCTGCGAGGTTTGGTGGCCTGACGCCCAGGCGCCCGCGTTCGTTCACATCCTCCCGATCAGCACCAGGACGATCACGATGATCAGGATCAGTCCAAGACCGCCGCTCGGATAATAGCCCCAACCACGGCTCCAGCCCCAACTCGGCAGGGCGCCAAGGAGGGCGAGGATAAGTATGACGATGAGGATTGTTCCGAGCATCTCCTCCTCCGATACCGACCGCCGCCCGTACGCCGGCGTCGGCGCCTTTCGTCTGTACTAATGGGATCAAAAAGCGACGGTTCCTTGAGTGTTGGACCCCGGACACTCCACGCGCCTAGACGATCCGCCCTCTCAGCGTCCCGAGCCACGGGACGAGGCGTTCATTGACCTCGAGGGGGCGCTCCTGCTGGGTCCAGTGACCGCAGCCTTCCAGCACGTGCGAGGCCTCCAGGTTCGGCACGAACCCTCTCATCAGTCCGACCGGGTCCTCGAGGGCGCCGAAGCCATTGAAGGCGCCGTCCCGGTTGCCCGCCATGAAGAAGGCTGGCTGGGCGAGCGTACGCCCCTTGAACTGCTGCAGGTATTGGAAGTCGCGCGTGTGGTTTCGATAGCGACTGAGTGGGCCGAAGAAACCGGAGCCCTCGAATTCGCGCACGTAGTAGTCGATGTCCGCAGCGGTGAGCCACGCCGGGAACGGATCCGGATCGGGCATTCCGTCCAGGAGCGCGGCGCTCGCATCCTTGGCGAAGGCGCTCTGGATCTTCGCGAGGTCTACGTCACCAGAGGCGATATAGAAGAACTTCCTCAGAAAATCGCGTGGGTTCGGGTCGAAGACCGCTTCGGCTCGTCCCGGCTCCCGAAAGTAGGACTGGTAGAAGAACATGTTCTTGTCATCGAACCGTTCTTTGATGATCTCGTCGTACGAGCGGGTCGGCACGCCGGTGTAGACCACCGAGAGGGTGGCGATGGCGGCGAAACGGTCCGGATGGATCAACGCGGAGTTGTAGACAATCGGCGCGCCCCAGTCGTGACCGACCAGCACAACCGGACGCCCAGGCGACAGGGCGTCGGCCGCGCCCCGCACGTCGGCGACGATGTTCTCCATCGAATAGGCGGCGACCTCGCCGAACTTCTGCGAGCCGCCGTAACCCCTCACGTCGATCGCGGCGGCGGTAAAGCCGGCCTCGGCAATCGGTCCCATCTGATGGCGCCACGAGTACCAGCTCTCCGGAAACCCGTGCACCATCAGAACCAGCGGACCGTCTCCCTCCACGGCGACCCGCAGGCGCACCTGGCCGGCGTCGATGAGCTTGAACTCGGGCATCGGAGTCTCCGCGATCGTTGCAGCCGCTAGGCGGCGATCTTGCCCTCGCCCTGTCGTTCGCTCGCGCGACGCTGGGCCAGGATGACGATGTCCGCCTCCGGCGAGAGGCCCAGCGCGTTCATCATCGTTTCGCGCCTGGGCCCCGCCTTCGGCGCATAGGCGGCCGCATTCCGCTTCTTGCCGCGCGCCCAGTACCTGATGATCTTCGCGAAGTTTTTCGGCTTGCGGAACCACGCATTGGGATGCTCGAGCATATGGAATCCCCGCATGCTCTCGCGCAGCAGATCGACGTCAGAGCGGATCGCAGGGGTGATCCCGTCCTCGGCAAAGCTTCGCAGCACCTTCTCGCGCAAGGTCGGCCTGTATCCGGGGGTCAGCGCCTGCTCCGCGCGTTTGATGGCGTTGCGGTCTTGCGCGCGCATGGCGAGGTAGTACGGCCGCAGCTCACCTAGGACACGTCGGTGGTAGGCAAGCAGTCGGCCCGCGGGGTCAGCGGTCTCCGCCAGGGCGTCGCGGAGCATGTAGGCCTGCACCGCCGCCAGTGAGCAGCCGCGCCCGTAGAGCGGATTCGTCCGCACGACGCAGTCTCCGACGGCGAAGAAACCAAGCGCCGCCGGCTTCTTATCCGTGACGAGGTCGCGCCACCGGCTGTGGAGATCGCCCATCCCGAAAACCCGGCTGGTCGGCTCGGCCTGCTCGGCGTCGCACCAGACCTTCAGGCCAGGCAGATTATCGATCATCTTGTCCCACATCTCGGGACGCACGATCGCCTTGCGGATCTCGTACTCGATCTCCGGCGCGCACATGGTGATGGAGAAGCAGTTGTTGTCGCCAGGGAAGACGCCGAACTTGAGGTAGCCGAGATCGCCGCCAAATGGCGGATTGCCCTCGCGTTGAGGCTCCGTCTTGCCGGGCTTCAACCTATAGTGGCGCGTGAAGTAGAGGATGCCGGCAGTCTCGGATTCATCTGCGATCGGCGCGCCCTCCTCTACGAGCTGCTCGATGGCCGAATTGTTCTTGCCGCCCGCATCGATCACGATCGGCGCCCTCAGCTCGCGAGATTCGCCGTCACCCTCCTCGACGAGCACGCCCACGACCTTTGGGACGCCGGACGGGTCCCGCTCGGTCAGGAGCCGCCTGACCATGGCCCCCGAACGGATGGTCACGTTCGGTAGGGTCTCCACATACCGCCGCATGACCAGCTCGAGGGTCGTGCGCCGGCTCGTCAGGATGGCGAACTCAGCATCCACCGGCTTGGGGACGTAGGTCGCCTTCTGCGTCGGCCAGAGCATGCTCTCGAAGCCAAGCTCGCGCACACCCATCTCGAGCAGAGCCTCGCGCAACGCCGGATGATCCGCCTTTATCAGCTTGCCGAGCCTCGCCAGAAAGGCGTGGCTCTGCCGCAGATGGCCGACGCCGCGTCGCGTCCAGCTACGGAAAGCCTCGTCGGCGTCGCCCGAAGGCGGCGCGAGATCACGCTCGAGCAGAGTGACCGCCCGACCCGTCGGGCCGAGCGCCAGCGCTGTGCACAGTCCGGCTATGCCCGCGCCGATGACCAGAACCGGCTCGCTCGTCAGAGTCCCTCTCCCTTGCGTCGTCTCGGAACGACCCAAAGGGTCGCCGCTTGCTCTCAGTCGTCCGTCGAAGCGTTCGACGGCAACCCGCGCAGTCCAAGTCTCCTCGATTTTATGTCACTGACCAAGCAACAATCGCGACCGCTCTGGGACATGCATTGTCCCTCGAGCGGCCGTTCCTGATTCGGCTGCACAGCGATCGCGCCGCGGTCCTCGGTCTACTCGGTCATGTCGGCGACGTGGCGTGCCTGGTCGTCGAACATTGCGGTCATGTTGACCGAAGGACCGCGCAGATGACGGCGCTCCGACTAGAAATTGACGCGCCGGCTGGTGGCGCCGTCGACCACCAGATTCACCCCAGTGGTGTAGGAGCTCGCCGGACTGGCGAGGAACACCGCAGCGTTGGCGATGTCCTGCGGCGTGCCCATGCGCGCCATCGGGATGCGCTCGAGCATCCCCTTGAACATCGCCGGCATGTTGGTCTCGATCGTGTTCCACACACCGCCCTTGAAGTAGATCGCGCCCGGGGAGACCACATTGGCGCGCACGTGCTGGGGAGCGTGCTGACGGGCGAGACCCTTCGCATAGTGGATCAGGGCCGCCTTGATCGGGCCGTAGGAGCTGGCGTTGTCCGCCTCCGCCGCCGAGACGGAGGAGATGATCACGAAGGACGCGTCGCCCGTGGCCTCGGCGGCCTTGGTCAGGAACGGCATGGCAGCCTCGACGGCGTTGACCGCGCCCAACACGTCCAGGCGGAAGTTCTGCTCCCAGGACGCTGGATCGGCCCCGATAGCCATCGCCCCGGCGTTGGACACGAGGATGTCGACACCCCCGAGCTCCTGCGCCGCCTTCGCCACCCACGCCTTCAACGCCCCGCCGTCCATCACATCGACAGCGCCGCCGGTCGCCTTCACACCCTTGCGGCCGAGGGCCTCCACCGCCTCGTTCACCTGCTCGGCGTTGCGCGCGCAAACCGCGACGTTTGCGCCCTCGGCGGCGAGGGTCTCGGCGATGGCCCGGCCGATCCCGCGCGTGCCGCCCAGCACCACGGCGTTCCGCCCCTTCAGCTGCAAATCCATGGTGTGTCTCCTTTGCGAATGGCGAAGGGTCTCTAGCCGAAGCGACGCCGTGGCGGGAAGCTCCGGCGCGCACGCAATCCTTGCCAGCTCTCTCTGTTCGATCGGGCTGCGCCGATGGAACTAGAAGACACCTCTGGACGTTTCGTAAAGCTATGCGCCGGGAAGGCGCCAGATGCGGAGGCCCAGGACGCGGCGCGCCGCTCGCGCGCGAAAGGCGGCTACGTTCTGGGCCGAACGATTTCCACAATCCTATCGAGTTGACCGGGCCTTCCATGCTGCCAGGACTTCGGCTTCGCGCTCAGGCGTGAGGCCAGCCTTCATGTGCGCCTGCCGCTCGGGCGGAAGCGTCCTGAACCAGGCCAGGGTGTCGGCGGAGGTGACTGTCAGTGGACGGAAGGTCAGGCCGGCGGCCAGCGCGCGACGGATGTCCCGACGGGCGAACCCGGCGGTCTCGCCCGCGCCCGGGACCCATACCGGCATGTCCGACCAGGGGTTCACTTTTTGCGAGGCGAGGAAATCGGCGGACGCCCAGACGAACTGGTCCCTGGCGCCCACGCCGCGCTGCACTTCCGCCAGGAAGGCCGCCATCGTCAGGGGCCGCGCCGGTCCGGTGGCGTTGAAGGTGCCGAAGGTGCGCGCCTCCGCCAGGCGGATCACCCACTGCGCCAGGTCCCGCGCATCG
>DATHPX010000290.1:0-14323 GCA_035483335.1 Caulobacteraceae bacterium
CAGCCATGAGCAGGCCGCCGGAGACCACCGCGTTGCGTCGGCCGATCAGTCGATCGCTGATCACACCCCCGAAAATCGGGGTGAAATAGACGGCGGCCGCGTAACCGCCATAGACCAGCGACGCCCGCCCCTGCTGGAACATCAGCGACTTGGTCATGTAGTAGACGAGGATCGCCCGCATTCCGAAGAACGAGAACTGCATCCACATCTCGGTGAGGAAGAGGATGGTGAGACCGCGCGGCTGACCGAACCAGTCGGAGACCGCGGGAGCCTCATTTGCCGGGGGACTTTCGAGGGAGTTCATGCCTCGCCGTTCCTTCGCCGCCGCGGCGTTTCCGACCCGACGAAGCCGACGAAGCGCTCGCGAAGCTGGTTGAGCTGATCGGCGCGCTCGCTCGTCCCCTCGAGCTGGGCGGCCACGGCGGCCAGGAGCAACTCGAAGAGCAGCTGGGCCATGCTGAGGCTGCGGATGCCGAAGTCCGTCTCGATCATCAGCACATTGTCCGTGAGCGCCCGCGCCCAGTGGCAATAGACGTCGGTCAGGATGATCGTGCGGATGTTCCGGGCGGCCGCCTCCTCCGCAAGTAGGCGGAAGTGACGGGAGTAGCGACGAAAGTCGATCAGGATCAGGCAGGCGTCGGGCTCGAGATCGAGCAGGACGTCCGCGTACGAACCGTCGCCACCGTCGGAGAAATAGACCCCCGGCCGCAGGCTCTGCAGGAAGGTGGCGAAGCCCAGGCCGAGAAACCGCCCGACCTGAAAGCTCGCGACCCGAACCACCCTCGCCGAGGCGATCATGGACACGATGCGCGGCCACTCGGGCGTCTGTGGGATCTTGTGGACCTCGGTGACACCCTTGATCCGCGCCTTGAGCGAGGCGGAAGCGAAAGCCGCGCGCGACACCTCCTCGCTCCAGGCAAGATCGACCGCGCCGGCCCTCAGTTCGGCTTTGATCTCCCCGAGATCAGAATAGCCGAGTTTCCTGATGAATCGGCCGACGGTCATCGCGCTGACTTCGACCTGCTTGCCGATGGACGCGGCGGTCTCGAACGGAAGTTCCTGGAGGCGCGCGAGAAAGTACGTCGCCAGCTTCTGCTCGGCGGGAGTGTAGGTCTTCCAGTCTTTCTTGATCGTCTCTTCCAGACTCGCCACGCCGTGCTCCGCCCCGCCGATTGCGGCCTTCGGAAAAAGGCCCGTGGGCGCGATGGCGCGCCGCCGGCCCCTTCTGGAGTCCGCGACACCGATGCTCAAGATGATATCTAACTAACATCTTGCCGTCCGAAAGGGAGAGATGCAACATGCTCGAAACGGCACGCAGGGCGGGGGCCCTGTTCCGAAAAGGGGAAGTGGGGACGACATGACTCGCGGGCGTCAATGGCTGTTGGCATCGGTCGTATTCGCTGGATCGGCGCTGTGCGCCGCCGCCCATGCGCAGCAAGGGCCAAACGCACAGGGGCAGACGTCTGGGGGCTCGGCCGTTTCCGAAGTGGTGGTCACCGCCGAGAAGCGGACCGAGCGGCTGATGGACGTCCCGCAGTCGGTCAGCGTCGTCTCCGGCCAGCAGCTGCAGCAGATGCAAGCCACCTCCATGCTGGACTGGGCCGGCTATGTGCCAGGCCTCACGGTCGCCCAGGTCGGGGCGCCGGGCCTCTCATTCATCGCGCTCGACGGCATCCCGCCGATCGGCGCGGCTTCGGAAGTGGGCGTCTACGTCGACGAGACGCCGATCGGCTCCAGCAGCAGCTTCCAGGGCGCCAACGGCTTTTCCATGGACATGCTGCCCTATGACCTGGACCGGGCGGAGGTGCTGCGCGGGCCGCAGGGGACACTCTATGGCGCCAGCACCATGGGCGGCCTGATCAAGTACGTCCTGACCGCGCCCGACCTGAACACCTTCTCGGGCCACATCGGGGGCGACGTGTTCGGCGTGGAGCGGGCCAACCAGCCCGGCGGCGGCGGCCGGGGCGAGGTCAATGTCCCGATCATCGACGGCAAGCTGGCCGTCCGCGTCTCTGCCTATGACGAGAACACGCCCGGTTTCATCGACAACGCCACCACAGGGCAGAAGGACGACAATCCGGTGCGCCAGCAGGGCGGCCGCGTCGCCATCCTCTGGCAGCCGGTCGAAGATTTCAACGCCCAGTTCGACGCGATCTATCAGAACACCCACGCCGACAATCTCTCGATTGTGGCGCTCAGCCAGACGACCGGCCAACCGCTCTTTGGCAATCTGTCCAACATCAACACCTTGCCCGAGCCCTACACCCAGGCGCTCCAGCTCTATAGCATGACGCTCAACTGGAACCTGCACTGGGCCCAGCTGACCTCGATCACCAGCTACCAGACCTTCACCAACCAGACGACCGAGGACCTGACCGATTACATCGGAAAGTATCTCGGTTTCTTCGGCGCGCCGGGCCCGGGCCTGTCCGACTTCCACGAAGACTATCGCCTCAAGAAGTGGACGCAGGAAGTGCGCCTGGCCTCGCCCGAGGGTCAGAAGTTCGAATGGATGGTCGGCGCCTTCTACACCCACGAGGACGGCTCGAACTATGAGGTGTTCAACGCCTACGACGCCACCGGCGCGTCCCTGCCGGGGTTCAACCCGCTGGAATTCGTCAATCTACCCAGCACCTACCAGGAATACGCCTTCTTCGGTCACGCCACCTACCACTTCACCGACTGGTTCGACCTGACCGCCGGCGTCCGCTATGCACACAACAACCAGACCTTCACCCAGTATCAGGGCGGGGTCCTGGTGGGCTCGTCTCCGCCGACCGCGCCTGTAGTGACCGTGCCGGGGTCCTCGAGCGAGGGCGTGACCACCTTCTCGGTCGCCCCGCGCTTCCACATCAACAAGGACACGATCGCCTATGCGCGGATCGCCAGCGGCTACCAGCCCGGCGGCCCCAACGTCGTCCTGCCGGGCGTCACCGGCATTCCCTCGCAGTTCAGCTCCTCGCGCCTGATCGACTATCAGCTCGGCCTGAAGTCGACCTTCCTCGATGGCCAGGCGACGGCGGACCTGTCGGCCTTCTACATCAACTGGAGCAAGATCCAGGTCGGCGTTCTCATCGGCAACGAGAGCGCGATCGAGAACGCCGGCTCCGCCCGCAGCGAAGGCTTCGACCTCCACGGGACCTATTCGCCGATCCACGGCCTCGTCTTCGGCGCCGGCCTCACTTACACCGACGCGTTCCTGACCAGCGCCGTGCCCTCGATCGGCGCGGCTGATGGCGCGCGCCTGCCCTACATTCCCCTTTGGGCCGGGTCCCTTACCGTCGACTACTCACAGCCGGTCGGCGACGGCTGGGCCGGCTTCGTCGGCGGCGGCTGGACCTATAGCGGCTCGCGCTACTCCGCGGTCCAGGGTTCGATCGCCAACGGCGAGATCCAGGGCCTGGAGGTCGGCGCCTACGGCGACATGGACATCCACGCCGGCGTGCGGTCGCACGACATGACCATCTCGCTGTTCGCCAAGAACGCGCTGGACAGCCGCGCCTTCCTCGCTCCCGCGACCTACTTCTACGACGCCCTCACCCTGCCGATCGACATCAAGGCGCCCGTACTGCAACCCCGGACGATCGGCCTCAGCATCGACAAGTCGTTCTAGTCCATGAAACTCGAAGTCAGGAAGGAGACGTGGCCGTACGCCACGCCCTTCCGCATTACCAACTACGTTTTTACTTGCGCAGAAGTGCTGGTCGTGAGCCTCGAGGCGGAGGGTCTTCTCGGCCGGGGCGAGGCCGCTGGGGTGTACTATCACGGCGAGACTCCCGACAGCATGCTCGGCCAGATCGAGCAGGCGCGCAGCCGCGTGGAGGCGGGGGCGGACCGCGCAGAGCTGGCCAGCCTGCTCCCGGCAGGCGGCGCACGTAATGCGCTCGATGCGGCCTTTTGGGACCTGGAGGCCAAGCGGACCGGCGTTCCCGTCTGGAAGATCGCAGGCATCCCCACCCCGCGCCCGCTGACCACCACCTTCACCTTGAGCGCGGGCGCGCCAGGCGAGGTGGCGGACGCAGCACGGGCTTACGAGGGCCTGCCCGCTCTCAAGCTCAAACTCACCGGCGAGGATCCCCTTGGCTGCATCCGGGCCGTGCGTCAGGCGCGCCCCGACGTGTGGCTGGGGGTCGACGCCAACCAGGGGCTCAGTAGAGCCGACCTCGAGCGGATGCTGCCGGCGATGGTCGAGGCGCGCGTCGATCTGATCGAACAACCCCTACCCGTGGGCGAGGACGTCCAGTTGGAAGGCCTCGCCTCGCCGATCCCGATCGCGGCCGACGAGAGCGTGCAGAGTCGGGCCGATCTGCCGGGCCTTGCCGGTCGATATCAGGTCGCTAACATCAAGCTCGACAAGTGCGGCGGACTGACGGAGGGCCTGGCGATGGCGCAGGAGGCTCGGCGCCTGGGCCTGAAAGTCATGGTCGGCTGCATGTCGGGAACCTCTCTCTCGATGGCGCCGGCCTTCGTGCTCGGCCAGTTGTGCGATCTCGTCGATCTCGACGGCCCCACCTTCCTTCGCAGCGACCGCGAGACGCCCGCGACCTACGCCGGCGGCAAAATCTGGTGCCCCGACGAGCTTTGGGGCGCGCCCACTCCCCTTTCCCCATCGGAGGTCCGCAGATGACCACGACCACCCAGCCCACGCCCGGGCCGCAAACGATGCGGCGTCGGGTCGTCCGCAGGATCGCGGCGGCCGTCGCTTTCGCGGCCAGCGCCTGGCTCATCGCCCCGGCGCTCGCGGCCGCCGAGGCGCCGATCGCTCCACCGCCGGCCGCCACCGCCCCCGCGGCGACGCCGGCGACCGCTCATCCGCTCACTGCGACGGACGTGGAAGCCTTCCTCGACGGCCTGATGCCGGCGGCGCTGAGGACCGCCCAGACGCCCGGCGCCGTGGTCGTGGTCGTCAAGGACGGCCAGGTGCTTTTCGAGAAGGGCTACGGTTTCTCAGACTTCGCCCGCCAGATTCCGGTCGATCCGCAACGGACGCTGTTCCGGCCCGGCTCCGTCTCGAAGCTCTTTACCTGGACGGCGGTGATGCAACTCGTCCAGGCCGGCAAGATCGACCTGGACGCGGACGTCAACCAGTACCTCGACTTCAGGATACCGCGCTATCGCGGGCAGCCGGTCACCATGCGCCAGCTGATGACCCACCGCGCGGGCTTTTCCGAAACGGCCCGCGACCTCCTGACGTTCGGCAAGGCTCCGCCCCCGCTCGACGAGGTCCTCAAGCGCTACGTGCCGCCGCGGATCTTCGCCCCCGACCAAGGTCCCGGTTATTCGAACTACGGCGCCAGCCTGGCCGGCTACATCGTTCAGCGCGTGTCGGGCGAGCCCTTCGAGCAGTACGTGCAGCGCCACATCTTCGCGCCGCTGGACATGACCCGCTCGACTTTCGTCCAGCCCCTCCCCGCCGCCTTAGCGCCTGACATGTCGAAGGGTTACGTCACCTGGGACAAACCCGCCCCGGGCTTCGAGATCATCAGCATGCCGCCGGCCGGCTCCCTGTCGTCGACGGGCGACGACATGGCCCATTTCATGATCGCCCACCTGCAACAGGGCCGCTTCGGGACGGCGCAGATCCTCTCGCCCCAGACGGCGCAGGCGATGCACACGACCGTCTGGCGGTCCTTTCCCGATCTCAACGGCAACCTGCTGGGCTTCTACCAGCACAACATCAATGGGCATCGGGTGATCGCCCATGGTGGCGACACCGACTTCTTCCACAGCGAGCTCAACCTCTTCATCGACGACAATGTCGGCGTGTTCATCTCCGTAAACGGTCGCGGCAAGGACGGCATGGGCGAGTTCATCCGCAACAGCCTCTTCGACGGCTTCGCCGACCGCTACTTCCCGCGCTCGCAACCCCTGCCTGCCTCGACGGTGACCGCCGCCACGGCCAAAACGCACGCCGCGATGATCGCAGGCCGGTACGGCAATACCCGGCGCTCGGACTCCACCTTCCTCGCTCTGGTGAGCTTCCTGATGCCCACCACTGTCACGGCCAACGCTGACGGAACGATCTCGACGGCAGCGATCGGACAGAAGGAGACGTTCGCGGAGGTCGCGCCTTTCCTCTGGCGCCAGATCAACGGCCACGACCGCCTGCAGGCGAGCGTCGTCAATGGCGTCGTCACCCGCTGGAGCACCGACTCGGCGGCGCCGATCTTCGTTTTCGTCCGACTTCGCGGCCTGGCCGGATCGGGCGCGGAGCTTCCGCTGGCGATTGCGGCGCTCGCCTTCCTGGCGCTCGTCGCCGTCCTCTGGCCGGTCACCGCCGCGGTCCGCTGGCGCCAGCGGGCGCAATACCCGTACGCCGGTCCTCGCGCCCAGGCATATCGGGCGGTCCGGGTCTGCGCCATCCTAGGCGTCGCCGCCATCGCCCTGTGGACGGTCGTCCTCCAGCAGGTCTCCTCGACCAACGGCGCGCCGGTGGCGACCCTGCTGACCATCGCCCAACTCTTCGCTTTCGTCGCCTTCGTCGGTGGTGTGCTCGCGGCCGTGTGGAACCTGGTCCTCGTGTTCCAGGCGAGCAGCAGCTGGACTGCGAAGCTGTTCGCGGCGCTGCTCACAGCGGCGTTCGCCTACATGTTCTACATCGCCCTCGCCTATCACCTGATCGGTTTCAGCGGGCAGTACTGAAAGTCGCGGGTCAGGCCGGCGTGGCGGAGCCGAGAATCTCCGTCACGCCCTCCCCGATCCGCAGCCGCCGCCCCACCCCGATCGCGGCGAGGAACTCCTCGTCGTGGCTGGCCACGAGCAAGGCGCCGTCATAGGCCGCCAGGGCCGCTTCCACCGCCTCGATCGAGTCGAGATCGAGGTGGTTGGTAGGCTCGTCCAGGATCAGCAGCTGCGGCGGGACCGGCCCCATCAGCACGCAGGCGAGCGCGGCGCGCAGCCGCTCGCCGCCCGAGAGCTCGGCCGCCAGGCGCTCCGCCGCGCTGTTGCGGAAGAGGAAGCGGGCCAGGGCGGAATAGGCGGCGTTGTCACTCGCCGTCGGGTTCAGCCGGCGGAAGTTCTCCAGCAGCGTCTCGTGGCCGCGCAGGAGGGCGGCGTGCTGATCGAGCAGCACGGACGGCGCGCCACGAACGACCGATCCGTTCAGCGGCGAGGCCTGGCCGACTGCCAGCTGGATCAGGGTGCTCTTGCCGGCGCCGTTGCGGCCGGTGATGGCGACGCGCTCGAAACCGATTAGCCGAAACGACAGGTCACGAAAGACAGGCGGCGCTCCTGGCCAGGCAAAGGTGACGTCCTCAAAGGCGAGCACCAGCTTTCCGGCCGCCAGGTTCGACGCCGGCAGGGTGAAGGTCAGCCGCCGCACGCGCTCCACCCGCGCCTGCGCCGCCTCCAGCTCCTGGCGCGCCGACTCGCGCTGGCGTTCGGCGAGATGGTTCTGGCGCGCCCCGGTCGCCTCGGCGCGCTGCGCCTTCGCGTCGAGAAGCATCTTGGGGGCGTCGTTCTTCAGGCGAGAGCGTCGTCCGGCCGCGTCACTGCGGTCCTTTCGTTCGCGCATCGCCTGGACCGAACGCTCGACCCGCGCCGCCTCGCGCGTGGCCGACTCCAGCGCGCGGGCGGCGGCGGCCGTCTCCTCGGCGCGACGTGCTGCATAGAGATCGAAGGCGCCGCCGAACACCTGGGCGCCGAGGCTGGTGAGCTCGAGAATCCTGTCGACGCGGCGTAAAATCGAGCGATCGTGGCTGACCACGAGCGCGCCCCCGCCCCAGCCGTCGAGCAGATCGGCGACGGCGGAGCGGCCATCCGCATCAAGGTTGTTGGTGGGCTCGTCGAGCAGGATCAGATCCGGCTCGCTCACGAGCAGAGCCGCGAGCGCCGCCCGGGTGAGCTGCCCCCCGCTCAAGGCGGAGGCCGACAGATCGAGCGGAACGCCCGCCAACCCCGTCCTCGCGAGAACCTCGTCGATCCTCTGGGAGAGCGTCCAGTCGACCGCATCGAAATCCGCATCGGCGCCCTCGCCGGCCTCGATGCGGTTCAGCACCGCCAGGGCGTCGTCGACCCCGAGCAGGTGGGCGAGGCTCGAGCCGGCCGGAGGCTCGAAGGTCTGGCGCAGCGCGCCGACGCGCCCGGCGACCACAACCGTTCCGGACGCCGGGGCGATCTCTCCGAGGATCAGGCGAAGGAGGGTGGACTTGCCGACACCGTTGCGACCGACGAGCCCGACGCGCTCGCGGCCGAGGGTGAAGGTCAGGCGTTCGAAGAGCGTGCGCCCGTCCGGGGTGTGGGCGGCGACGTCATCGAGAGTGAGAAGAGAGGGCATGCGAAGCCAGTGATGCTGTTGGCGAATGGGGCTCGAGGCTTTTCATTCGCGCTACGCATCGGGACGGCTCCTTAGGATCAGATAAGGCTAACCACTGGTCCGGCCCTCGTCCAGCGCCAGCCAGCCGATGCGGCCGGTGGATCTCCGGGCGTTACTTCCTTGCCGCGGCGGCGTCGCGGGCTCGCCGCAGGGCGCCCCAGTCGGGGGCGTACTTGAGCGCCTCGTTGTACTTCGCCAGCGCTTCGACCGGCTTGTTCTCGCGCATCAGCAGATCGCCCCAGGATTTGAGGGGATCGGCGTAGTGGGGAGCCTGGATGGAGGCGTGCGACAGGTCTGCCTCGGCGTGGCCAAGGTCGCCTTGCTCCAGCTCCCATCGACCGCGGTTGAGGTAGACGAGCGGCAGGCTCGGCGCGAGATGAACGCCGTCAGCCCAGACCCGCTGCGCCCCCGCGACATCTCCGGTGCGCGCATGAGCCTCGCCATGGGCGGCGGAGCAGCGGGAGAGCGGCGGCATGCTGTCGAAGACCGCCTCGGCGTCAGCACGTCGCCCGACCCGGCCATAGGCCAGGCCGAGGAGGCAAGGCGCGTCGGGATAGCTCAGGTGCAGGCTGGGGTCCGCCTTCCAGGCTTTCCAGAAAGCCTCGAGCGGGGCGATCGCCGCCTCCGGCTGCCCGCGATCGAGCGCGTCGTAGGCGGGCAACAGAAGCGCCTCGGCCTTGGCGCCGGGATCGTTCGGATCGCTTGCGGACAGGTAGCGCGCCGCCTTCACCGGATCGTGTGTCAGGCCATACACGTCGGCGATCGCGGGGCCGTCCAGGGCCGACGTCGCGCCCGCGCCGCCGTTGTGCTTTGCATCCGCGAGTTCGGCGGACAACGCCAAAGGCAGGTCCCAGGTGATCGAGGCCGGATTGGTCAACTGTGGCAGATCGGGACGCTCGTCCTTCGGCGCATGGGCCACCGCCTCGAGATAGGCGTGGCTTTCCCGCCAGGCGGCCTCCTCACCCTCCGCAAGAGCGACCACGCTGAGCAGATTACCCCAACCGTTCCACCACTTGCGTGACTGCGGCTGGGACAGGGCCATAACCAGACGGAACTTCTCGGCGGCCTGCTTGGGCTGGTCGAGGCTGGTGTAGGCCGAGCCCCAGACATTGGCGAGGTCGGCGCGCAGCGCGTCGTTCTCGGCGCGGGCGAAGGCTCCGGGCAGAAAGGCGAGCGCATCCTTGTACCGGCCGCCCCCCGCCAGATAGGCGGCGAATTGGTACGGCTGCGAGCGGCCATAGATGTATTCGCCAGCTTCGGTGGCGAGCTTGTCCAGATCTCCCGCGCCGCCCTCGAAGGTTTGCGGCGGCACTCCATCGCCCCGCACCGTCAGCGCCAGGCTGCTGTCGGCCGCCTCGACCAGTTCGCCCTCGATGTGGACATCATGTCCGAAGCGCTCGTGGAGCAGCCGGTCCACCTCGCCGATCGAGACCCCCGTCTCGGGCACCTCGATCTTCACGTCGGTCGACCATGCGCTCTTGCTTGTGAGGCCCTTTGTGACCGTACGCGTGGCGTCGCGTAGCTTCTGCAGGGAATCGAGGATGTCGGCGGCGACGACCTGACCCGTCACGCCCCTGGGCGCGAGGGCCGCCGGCGTCTGGAAGGACTGCACCACGACGCTTCTCGAGGTGAAGGCGTCGTAGAGCATCTTGCCCAGGACCAGGGCGATCACCGTGACCGCGATCGCCGAGAAGAGGCTGACCGCGACCCGCATCCGCTGACTGGCGCGGCGCAGCACCCCCTCGCGCACCTGACCACGCAGGTAGTCCAGGCGCAGATGGTGCTCGTCCGCGAGGAACTTGCTCTGCAGGCGAAGGATGTGCGCCTGCTCGCGCAGGAAGTGGATGGTGGCGCGGGCGACGGTCGGATCGCGCTTGGCCTCGTCGGCCGCGACCGCGGAGGCGAACGCTTCAGCGCCTATCAGAGCGTCCGAGGTCAGTTCTACGTCGGGACTTTCTTCCTCGCCCCCGAGTAGCCCCCCGAGCAATCCCTCAGGCATACCAACATCCCGCCGCGACACCGCACCCGGGTCCGAGTGCGGAGGAATTGTCGGAACATGCCTCTATGCCGCCCCAACCGCAACGGCGGCGCCGAAAACCTTCCATGTCGACCTGGCGCGCTGGGGATGGAAGGAACGACCCGCCGCCTGCTCAGAGGCGGCGAAACGCCAGGCAAAGCGACAAACCCAAGGGCGAGCCGGCCATGAGGCAGGCTCTCGAGTCCTCAGACGGCGGCGAAGGACTGGCGACGACGACCGCGCAGCACAGCGCCCAGCGCGCCCACACCTACCAGCATCAAAGCCCAGCTCGCGGGCTCCGGCACGCTGGGGTTGGGCAATACGGTGACTGAGCCAACTTGAGTTCCTCCCGTCGCCGGGTTCGTCCAGGTTACTGTCGTCGTACCACTAAGGCCGGGGAACGACACATCATAAATATTCAACTCGGTCTTTCCATTAAAGAAGGTCCCAAGCGAGCTCACGTCCCAGAGCACGAGGGATGCCTTTTCCGAGAATTGCTGTGAAGTTCCTGCATTGAACGTCAGGGTTTCGCCGTCGAGCCCGAATTCAACATAGTTGACGAAGGTGCTAGTGTATACCGAGCCGGGGATGTTCAATGGGAAGACATCGGCCGGGCCGCCGAACGTGGTGTCGACCACTGGTCCGGTAGGATCCGCGACGGTGAAATTGAAGGCGAACGGGTCGAAGTGAACGACCAGTGCATGGGCAGAGGCGGCTGCCAGGACTGAGGCTGCGGCGCCAGCTGCGGCGGTGAGGAGGCGGCTCGGGACTTTCATGTACGTCTCCATCCACACATTGTGCGCGTTTAAGTTTGAAAATCGACCAAAATTTGTCGTCTTTCTAACGAGCTCTACCGTTTGCGTCAACTCACATTAACGCCGATAAGGCACGCAATAGGACAATCTAACGCCGATAAGGCACGCGTGGCGTCAATTCACGTTAACGACGGAAATCGGGCGCGCAATTGCGCCCGACCTCACCGCCCTTCGAAGACAGGCGGTCGTTTTTCCATGAAGGCCCGCATGCCCTCGGCGGCGTCGCGGCTGCGAAGCAGGGGAAGCAACTGCAGGAACACATGGTGGACGTGGTCGTCGAACGTCTCGTTCAGGCCCATCCGCATCATGCGCTTGGCGGCCTGGACGGCGAGCGGCGCGTTGGCCGCGATCTCGTTGGCCAGTTCCAGGGCGACGTCCATCAATCGATCCGGCTCGACCACGCGCGAGGCCAGACCCATCTCGACGCACTCGTCCGCCGATAGCGTGCGTCCGGTAAAGATCAGCTCAGCCGCCTTCGACCAGCCGATCAGGCGCGGCAGGAACCAGGTTCCGCCGCTCTCCGGGACAATGCCACGCTTGGTGAAGGCGGCCGCCATCTTGGCCCCGCGAGCCATCAGCCGGATGTCGCAGCCAAGCGCCGTATCCATGCCGTAACCGGCCGCCGAGCCATTCAGGGCGCAGATCGTGGGCTTGCCCATGTTGAAGAGGACTGTGGGCGGAGTGTTGCGCAGGTCGAGGTTCGTGGCTGTGGCGGCGCTGGAGCCGACGCCCTGGCCGCCCCCAGTCGCCTCCGAAAGATCCAGCCCCGCGCAGAACGCCCGGCCCGTCCCGGTGAGAATCACCGCCCGCACCGCCGGATCCGCCTCTGCGGAGAGGAGGTGCTGGGTCAGTTGGTTCAGCATCGGACCCGAGATGGTGTTCATCCGCGCCGGCCGGTTGAGGGTGATGACGGCGGCGGCGCCGTTCACCTCATAGAGCACTTCGGGATCGTCGATCTTGGTCTGGACGGTCATGAGCTCACGCCTCCCGCGGCTTCGATCTCGTTCTGCGTCTCGCCCAACTCCGCCAGCACCTCGTCCGTATGGGCGCCGATCTGCGGCGGCTCCCGCTGGATCGAGGCCGGCGTGCGGGAAAAGCGGATGCCAGGCTTGAGAGCCCGATATCGCCCCTCGCCGGGGATCTCGCGCTCCTCGATCAGGGTCTGGCTGAGCTGGGGGTCGGTGAGGATGTCGCGCGCCTTGTTCACGATCATGGCCGGCACCGACGCCTCGTGGCAAAGCTCCAGCCACTTTGCAGTCGTTCGCGTGGCGGCGGCCTCAGCCAGCATCGCATTGTAGACGGCGACCTTCCCGGCGGCGCCTTCGGCGTTGACGAACCGCTCGCTTTCATAGGCCCCCGGAATGCCGCCGAGTTCAAAGAAGCGCGCGGCCTGCTCGCGATTGGCGGGCATCACCCAGATATGTCCGTCCTTGGTCTTCAGCGGCCTGCGATAGGGCGTGATGGTCGTGGTCATGCCGAAGGACCCGGTCGCAGGGACATAGGTCTCGCCATAGAGGTGCTCGGCCATCAGGAAACCAGTGAAGGTTTCCAGCATCGGGACGCAGACATACTGCCCCTCCCCTGTCCGCTCCTTATGTCGGAGCGCGCCCAGGGTGGCGATGGTGGCGAAGAGCCCGCAGGTCTTGTCGGCGATGATCGAGGGGATGAACTGGAGCGGCGCCTCCGGGTCGACAAGTTGGGCGAGGCCGGCCGCGCCACTCGCCGACTGGATCAGGTCGTCGAAGGCCTGGCGACCGGCATACGGACCCTCTGGCGCGTATCCCATGGCCTCGATGTAGACGATGTCCGGCTTGATCTGACGAACGGACTCGTAATCGAACCCGAGGCGCGCAACGGCGTCGGGGCGCATGTTGTGGATGAAGATGTCCCCCGTCCGGATGAGTTTGCGCAGGGCGCGCCGTCCCGGCTCGCTCTTCAGGTCGAGCGCGACCGAGCGCTTGTTCCGGTTCAGCGCGACGAAGATCGGCCCCATGGACTTGGTCCGGGGAGCCTTGCCCGAGCCCCGCTGACGATCGCCCGACGGCTCTTCGACCTTGATCACGTCGGCGCCCATGTCGCCCAGGTGCTGGGTCGCGTAGGGGCCAAGGACGAACTGAGTGAGGTCGACCACCCGCACCCCGTCCAGCGGACCCTTCCGCCGCGGCTCGCCGCTGCCGTCCATACGCATCCTCCTGGGCCTTACCTGGCGGCTATTGAGAGGCTCGCGCAACGGAACGCAAGCGCGGGGGCGCCGCGCCCTTTGACTTGAGACCGGCGCAAGGCTCCTATCGGGCCAGCACAAGAGCGGAGGAAACGACGGTGGCGGGACAACTGATCGAGACGTTCGAGAACGGCGTCGCGACCCTGACCATGAACCGGCCCGAAGCGCGCAATGCGCTCACGACCGAGATGCAGGCGGGACTGTCGGAGGCCCTGCCGCGGCTGGCGGCGGATCGCAACGTGCGGGCGGTGGTCGTGACGGGCGCGGGCGGCGCATTCTGCGCGGGCGGCGACGTCAAGGGGTTCGCCGAGCGCACGAGCCGCCCGGGCGGAGGCGACGGCGCCAACGAACTCGACGTCGAGCAGAGGGCCTATGGCCTGCGCGCCAGCACCGAAGTCTGCCGCTGGCTGCACGAGATGCCCAAGCCGACCCTGGCGGTCATTCCGGGGCCCGCGGCGGGCGCCGGCCTGTCGATCGCCCTGGCCTGCGATCTTCGCATCGCCACCCCCGACGCCAAGCTGACCACAGCCTTCTCAAAGGTCGGCCTGTCCGGCGATTACGGCGGCAGCTACTTCCTCAGCCACCTGGTGGGCGGAGCCAAGGCGCGCGAACTCTACTTCACCGCCGACGTGATCAGCGGCGAGGAGGCGCTGCGCCTTGGGATCGTCAACCGCATCGCCACCCGCGAGGATATCGAAGCGGCCGGCAAGGCCTGGGCCCTGGAGCTCGCCGCCCTGCCGACCCTGGCGATCGGCTACATGAAGCGGAACCTCAACGCCGCCGAGACTGGCACGCTGTCGGAGGTCCTCGACACCGAGTCCTTCAACATGGTCCGCACCATGACGACCGCCGACCACCGCGACGCCTCGGCCGCCTTCGTCGCCAAGCGCAAGCCGGTCTTCCGCGGGAGATAGCGCGGAGCCCTCGCCCAAGCGCCGCAGTCAAGCGTTCTGAGC
>DATHPX010000291.1:0-4404 GCA_035483335.1 Caulobacteraceae bacterium
CGACGGCGGCGCTCGCCTTCCTGATCTTCTTCTTTGCTTTCCATGCGCTTACGGGCGAACGCGGCATCCTGATGTCGCGAACGCGCGACGAGGTGCTGGCCGATCGCCAGGCGGAGTTGAAGCGCCTGCAGGCCGAGCGGGCTAGCCTTGAGACTCGCGCGCATTATTTGCGGGATCAGAGCTTGTCGGCGGACCTGCTGGAAGAGCGTGCCCACGTCCTTCTGGGCTTTGTCGATCCCAAGGACTATGTGATCCGCGAAATCCCAGGGCCCGGCTGAGGCGTTCGTCCCGCCCGTCCCTGGCCGGGACGGTTTGGAGACACGCATGGCGCGACGCGCCGCAAAGACAGCGGACAAGACGACCCCTGCGGAGCAACCTGACAAGGAGCAGCTCCTCGCCTTCTATCGATCCATGCTGCTCATCCGCCGCTTCGAAGAGCGCGCGGGCCAGCTTTATGGGATGGGACTGATCGGAGGCTTCTGCCACCTCTACATCGGCCAGGAGGCCGTGGCGGTGGGGATGCAGTCGGTGAAGGGACCGAAGGATCAGGTCATCACCGGCTACCGGGACCACGGCCACATGCTCGCGGCCGGGATGTCGCCCCGCTCGGTGATGGCTGAACTCACCGGCCGGTTTCCCGGCGCCTCGCATGGCAAGGGCGGGTCGATGCACATGTTCTCCGTGGAGGCCGGATTCTACGGTGGCCACGGTATCGTGGGCGCTCAGGTCAGCCTTGGGACAGGGCTGGCGATGGCCAATCGATACCGCGACGACGGCGCGGTGGCCTTCGTCTACTTCGGCGACGGGGCAGCCAACCAAGGACAGGTCTACGAGAGCTTCAACATGGCCGAGCTCTGGCGGCTGCCGGTCGTCTACATCATCGAGAACAACCAGTACGCCATGGGGACGAGCGTCGAACGCTCATCGTCGGAAACCCATCTGTACCGGCGCGGGGCGAGCTTCAACATACCGGGCGAAGAGGTCGACGGAATGGATGTGTCCGCGGTGCGGCGCGCAGGACTGAAGGCGGCCGAGCACGCACGCGCGGGTAACGGTCCTTATCTGCTGGAGATGAAGACCTATCGATATCGCGGGCACTCGATGAGCGATCCGGGGAAGTATCGCACCCGTGAGGAGATCGACGCCGTCCGCAAGACCCGCGATCCCATCGAGCACCTGCAGGAGCGGCTGGAGGGCCAACGCTGGCTCGACGAGGCTGTCGCCCGCACGATCGACACGGAGGTGAAGGCGATCGTCGCCGACGCCGCCGAGTTCGCGCGCACGGCTCCTGAGCCTGCGCCGGAAGAGTTGTTCACGAACGTGTACGTCGAGGCCCACGCGTGAGCACCGACGTTCTGATGCCCGCCCTGTCTCCGACGATGGAGGAGGGAACCCTCGCCAAGTGGCTTGTGAAGGTTGGCGACGCCGTGAAGAGCGGCGACGTCATCGCCGAGATCGAAACCGACAAGGCCACGATGGAGGTGGAAGCCGTCGACGAGGGCGTGGTGGAGACCCTGCTCGTGCCCGAAGGGTCCGAAGGCGTGAAGGTTAACACCCCGATCGCGCGCCTGAGCGTCGATGGGTCCGCCTCCGCCGCTCCCGCGGCGAGACCGGAACCGCAAGCCGCCGCAGCGGACTCGCCGAGCGTCCAGGCGAAGACGGCGGAGAGCGCTCCGCCTCCCGCCCCCCAGGCGGCGCCGGAACCCGATCCCGAGATTCCTGCGGACGCGAAGCGCGTGAAGATCACCGTTCGCGACGCCCTGCGCGACGCCATGGCCGAGGAGATGCGCCGGGATCCGGACGTCCTTCTGATGGGCGAGGAGGTCGCGCAGTACCAGGGGGCCTACAAGGTGAGTCGCGGGCTGCTCGAGGAGTTCGGGGACCGTCGCGTGATCGATACTCCGATCACGGAACACGGTTTCACCGGCCTCGGCGTGGGAGCGGCGATGGCCGGCCTCAAGCCGATCGTCGAATTCATGACGTTCAATTTCGCCATGCAGGCGATGGACCAGATCATAAATTCGGCCGCCAAGACCCTCTACATGTCCGGCGGCCAGGTCCACTGTCCGGTGGTTTTCCGTGGACCCAACGGGGCGGCGGCTCGAGTCGCGGCGCAGCACAGCCAGGACTACGGCGCCTGGTACGCCTCCGTTCCCGGCCTAAAGGTCGTCGCACCTTACGACGCGGCGGACGCCAAGGGCCTGCTCAAGTCGGCGATCCGGGATCCCAATCCTGTGGTCTTCCTCGAGCACGAGATGCTCTACGGCCATGAGTTCGAGATCCCGGAGATCGAGGACTGGCTGGTTCCCATCGGTCGCGCCAAGGTGAAGCGCGCAGGGAGCAACGTCACGATCGTGGCCTATTCGCGGATGGTCGCCATCGCCCTCGAGGCGGCCGAGGCCTTGGCCGGGGAGGGGATCGAGGCCGAGGTGATCGATCTTCGCACCCTGCGCCCGCTCGACCACGAGACGGTCGTCAGGAGCGTGATGAAGACCAATCGACTGGTCACGGTCGAGGAGGGGTGGGGGCCGATGGGCGTCGGGGCGGAAGTCGCTGCCCGGGTCGTCGAACACGCCTTCGACTATCTTGACGCCCCGCCCTTGAGGGTGTGCCAGGCGGACACGCCCTTGCCCTACGCGGCAAATCTCGAGGCGCTTTCGCTGCCGTCTGCGGCCAAGGTTGTCGAAGCGGCCAAGGCGGTCTGCTACAGATGAGCGGGCCGCTGACCTGGCGAAGCGGCGGCTGTCACTGCGGGGCCGTGAAGTTCGAGGCGGCTCTGCCCGATGAAGTCGAGGCGCAGGACTGCAACTGCTCGATATGCTCGAAGACCGGCTTCATCCACATCATCGTGCCGGAGAATCGTTTCCGCCTTTTGGCTGGGGCTGACGAGCTGATCAGCTACGCCTTCAACACCGGCGTGGCTCGCCATCTCTTCTGCCGCATCTGCGGCGTGAAGAGCTTCTATCGGCCAAGGTCAAATCCCGACGGCTGGTCGGTTAACGCGCGTTGTCTCGACGCGCCTGAGGCCCTTTCCATCACTGTCACGCCGTTCGACGGCCGGGACTGGGAAGCGCATGGGGCGGAGCTGGCGCACCTCTCGAAGGAGCCTTCGTGACCGACGTCCTGATGCCCGCCCTCTCTCCGACGATGGAGGAAGGCACCCTCGCCAAATGGCTGGTGAAGGTTGGCGACGCCGTGAAGAGCGGCGACGTGATCGCGGAGATCGAGACCGACAAGGCCACCATGGAGGTCGAGGCTGTCGACGAGGGCGTGGTCGAGGCTTTGCTGGTCCCCGACGGGACCGAAGGCGTGAAGATCAATACGCCGATCGCCAGGATTTCGGGCGAGGGCGGGGCGGCGGCCCCGTCACCGCAGAAGCCGGAGGTCGTGCCGATTGCCCAGCGCGAGCCCGCTCCGACGGCGGCCGCCCAGGCCTCAGCGCCGTCCGCCCCCGCGCCGACCGCAACAGAAGCGCCGGCGTCAGCGGCGCGCGCCGAGGGCGAACGCCTGGCCGCCTCTCCGCTGGCGCGCCGCGTGGCCAAGATTCGTGGTCTCGATCTGGCGAAGATCGTGGGAAGCGGGCCGCACGGCCGGATCATCCTGCGGGACGTCGAAGCGACGGCTCCAGCAAGCGCCAGGGCGGCGCCGGCTCCCACGCCTGCCCCGGCAGTCGCCGCAGCGCCGGCCCCGCCGCGCCAGGCGCGAAGCATCGAGCAGATGGGAATCGCGCCGGGGTCCTATGATCTCGTGCCGCTTGACGGGATGAAGAAGACCGTCGCGCGACGGATGACGGAGAGCTTCCGCGACGTCCCACACTTCCCCCTGACGATCGACGTGGAGATCGACGCCCTGCTGGCGGCGCGGGCTCAGGTGAACCGCATGCTGGACGAGCGCGGCAAGGTCAGCGTCAACGACATGGTCATCAAGGCCAGCGCCGTCGCGCTGCGCCGCGTCCCGCAAGCTAATGCAAGCTACACCGATGCGGGCATCGCCATGCACCATCGCGCGGACATCGCCGTCGCCGTGGCGATCGAGGGCGGTCTGATCACGCCCATCGTCCGCGCCGCTGAGACCAAGGGCGTGGGCCAGATCGCGCTCGAGATGAAGGATCTCGCTGAGAGGGCGAGGAACCGGAAGCTCAAGCCGGAGGAGTATCAGGGCGGCACGTTCTCGATTTCCAATCTGGGGATGTTTGGCGTCCGCAGCTTCACCTCCATCCTCAATGAGCCGCAGGGGTGCATCCTTTCAGTCGGCGCCGGGGAGAAGCGGGCGGTCGTTCGGGGCGACGCCCTCGCGGTCGCGACAGTGATGACAGTGACCCTGACCTGCGATCACCGCGTGGTGGACGGGGCCATCGGGGCGCGATGGCTCTCGGCCTTCAAGTCCCTCATCGAAAACCCCATC
>DATHPX010000292.1:0-25966 GCA_035483335.1 Caulobacteraceae bacterium
GGACGAAAGCTCTCGCGTGTCCCTGCGCCGTCATATCGGGCAGCTCGACGTCATCTCTCCGCAGTGGGTGTTGCTCGACGGGTCTCTTGGCCGCGTGTCTGTGACCAGCGATCCGGTCGCGGAGGCGACGATCGCCAGCTCCAAGTCACCGCCCTCGATCCTGCCGATGGTGCACAACGGCCATAACGCCGAGTCGGACCAGGCGCTCGCCAGCAACATGCTGATGAACCCGGCGGCGGAGAAGGCGCTCATCGCCAACCTGGTGACCCTGGTGAAACAGCGCGGCTGGGCGGGTTACGTGTTCGACCTGGAGAACCTGAGCCGGCCGGCCCTGGCGCGCTATCCGGCGTTCCTTGCGCAGGCCCGCGCGGCGCTCAAGCCGCTTGGACGCGAGGTCTGGGTGGCGGTCCCGTTCGGCGACGACGCCTGGCCGTTGCGGCGGTTCCGGGACGTTTCCGATTCGGTGGTGCTGATGGCCTACGACCAGCACTGGGGCGGCGGCGAGCCAGGCCCGGTCACGGCGCAGGACTGGTTCGAGCAGACCCTGGCCTACGACATGCGCCAGTTGGATCCCGCCCACACCATCGTCGCCCTGGGCGCCCACGGCTACGATTGGACTTTGGCCGACAAGAAGGGGCCCGCTTCGGCGCACGCCGTCGGGTTCTATGACGCGACTCAGACCGCGCATGACGCCAACGCCCAGGTGAGCCTCGACGACGACTCGCTGAACCCGACCTTCGAGTATCAGGACGACGACGACCGCAAGCACGTCGTCTGGTTCCTCGATGCGTCGACGTTCTTCAATCAGATGAAGGTGGCAGACGCCTACCGGCCGCAAGGCTATGCCCTTTGGCGGATGGGCGCCGAGGACCCCTCGGTGTGGAACTATCTTCACCAACCCTACGGAACCGAAAAGAGCGCAGGGCTCGAGGAGATCAATCCCAGTGTTGGGGTCGATTTCGACGGCACCGGCGAGATCCTGCACGTGGACTCGCGCCCCACGCCCGGACGCCGTTCCGTGGAAACCGATCCGCAGACGGGCCTCATCTCCGATGAGACGTACCAGGTGATGCCGACGTCCTACGTCATCGACCGCTATGGCGCGCACCCGGGCTGGGTCGCCCTGACCTTCGACGACGGCCCCGACGGGCGCTGGACGCCCAAGATCCTCAGCATCCTCGAGGCCAAGCACGTCCCGGCGACATTCTTCGTGATCGGCCAGAACATGCAGTCGCGGCCCGACCTCGTGCAGCGCGAGGTGCGGGACGGCGACATGGTGGGCAACCACACCTGGACCCATCCCAATATCGGCGTCACGCCGCTGGCCCAGACCGCGCTCGAAATAAACACAACCCAGCGCCTGTTCCAGGTCATCTCGGGCCGTTCCATGCGCCTGTTCCGGCCTCCCTATTTCGGAGACGCCGAGCCGTCGACGCCGGGCGAGGTCGATCCGCTGATCAAGGCGCAGGACTTCGGCTATCTCATCGTGGGCCTTCGCATCGACCCCGACGATTGGAAGAAGCCCGACCCCAACCTCATCGTCTCGCGCACCCTGAGCCGTCTGCAGGACACCGGCGAGTACGCCGGCCAGGTGGTCCTGCTACACGATGCCGGCGGCGACCGCAGCCGCACGGTCGAAGCTCTGCCGAGGCTGATCGATGAGCTGAAGGCCCGGGGGTACAAGCTCGTGACCATCGACCAGCTGGCGGGGATGTCGCGCGAGGATGCGATGCCCAAGACCAACCGGTCGAGCTTCTCGCTGTTCCTCGACCGCATCGGCTTCGGCTTCTTCCGCTACATGAACGACATCCTGCAGGCCCTGTTCACGATCGCCATCGTCCTGGGCCTGGCGCGCCTGCTGTTCCTGGCGGTGCTGGCGCTGTGGCAGCGCATCCGCGAAGGCGGTCGCCAGCCGCCCCTGCTCGATCCGGCCAGCGGTCCGTTGATCAGCGTTCTGATCCCGTGCTTCAACGAAGAGAAGGTGATCGTCCAGTCGGTCACTCGGATCCTGGCCTCGCACTGGGCGAACCTCGAGGTCATCGTCCTCGACGACGGCTCCAAGGACGCCACCGCCGCCGTCGTGCGCAAGGCCTTCGCCAACGAGCCCCGCGTCGAACTGATGTCCTTCGAGAACGGCGGCAAGGCGCGTGCGCTCAACCGTGGCCTCGCCCGAACGCGCGGCGAGATCATCGTCGCCCTGGACGCCGACACCCTCTTCCCTGCGGACACCCTTGGACGCCTGGCGCGATGGTTCGCCGACAAGCGCGTCGGCGCGGTGGCCGGCAACGCCATCGTCGGCAACCGCCTGAACCTGATCACCCGCTGGCAGGCGCTCGAATACGTCACGGCGCAGAACCTCGAGCGGCGAGCCCTCGCGGCGCTTGGGGCCGTGACGGTCGTGCCCGGCGCCGTGGGCGCGTGGCGCCGCTCCGTCCTGATGTCTCTGGGCGGCTACCCGGCAGACACGCTCGCCGAGGACCAGGATCTGACCCTGGCGGTTCAGCGCGCCGGCTGGCGGGTCGAGTTCGACGCCAGCGCGCGGGCCTATACCGAAGCGCCGGACACGGTCGACGGCCTGCTCAAGCAGCGATTCCGTTGGTCCTTCGGGACCCTGCAGTGCATCTGGAAACACCGCGCCGGGTTGTTCAATCCCAAGCGCCCGGTCCTCGGCTTCGTCGCCATGCCGCAGATCTGGCTGTTCCAGATTTTCCTGACGGTCGCCGCGCCCCTGGTCGACCTGGCGATCGTCTCATCCCTCGCCTGGGCGATTTACGGACGCTTCTTCCATCCCGTGGAGTGGTCGCCGGACGACTTCATCCGCTCGGTTTTCTATTGGGCGGCGTTCATCTTCCTGGATCTCTCGGCTGGAGCGCTCGGCATGGCGCTCGAGCGGCGAGCGCCCTGGCAGGACCTGGTCTGGCTGCCGGTCCAGCGGTTCGGGTACCGCCAGCTTATGTACTACGTGGTCGTCAAGTCGGTAATCACCGCCATCCGCGGCTACCGCGTGGGATGGGGCAAGCTCGAGCGGCGGGCGACGGCCGTCGTCGGACGCGCGGCCTGACGCCGGAACGGGTGGGCGGCCGCCCGACGTACCAGGGCGGCCATGGCCGCGATGTCGAGAAAATAGAGATAGCGATAGTCGCATGCGACCGACGCCGGGAAATACGTCGCGGCGTAGGCCAGGGCGCACCCTGACAGGCCGATCGCGGCGATCAGACCGGGCCGACGATCGCCTCGCGTCAAATCGCGGACGTCCAGGGCGATGAGGACCAGGAGCAGAGTCATCCACGCCAGGTGCGAGAGGACAGGCGTGTCCCAGAAGTTCCAGACGTATTCCTCGTCCCACTGGTCTCTCCGGGTAAGCCGCGGCTGCAGGCCCGCGCGGGCAAGTTCGGCCCGGTCCAGATCCTGGACGCCAACGGAAACGAGCGGGCAGTTCGCAGAATCCGGCGTGGAAAGCGTGTCCCAGAACACCTGCGCCCTCACTCGGGCGTAGAGCCACGGCCGCCGCAGGAGGAGACTCCGCCAATCCTCGGTCAAGGCCGGCGTGTGCGGCGGCAAAAGAGCGTGCGCTCCAGGCAGGTCGTCGAGCCCGTCGATCGTTCGGGCCTGCCAGGCCGCCGCGGCCTCCATCCGTTCGAATCGCTCAAGCTCCGGCGCGTGCGAGTGAAGCGCTCGCAGCTCCAGCTCAGGCTCCAGGCGCAGGGCGCCGGCAATATCGAAGACACGCAGCATAGCCAGCTGGGCGCCCGCGCCGGGGCGGCCGTTGCTCGCCGCCGCGAACGCCGCGTGAGTCAGGATCGCGATGACCAGCAAGCCGAGAAGCCCCGTGGCTGCCCGGCCGAGCGCGCCCTCTAGGGTCCGGTTGCGCCTGTAAACCTCGATCGCGACATAAGCTGCGGCAGCGGCCAGCGGGACGACAAACCCAGCCTGGCGCACAAGCGCCGCCACAACACAGCAGACGAGGGCGGCGCCCAACCACGCGCCGCGCACGACGCCCTCCGCGCGACCTGAGCAGGCCAGCGCGACGAACGCCGCGAGGGCGACGTCCGCGAACAGGATGTCCTTCCAGACCACTCCTTGGAACACCAGCGCCTGGGGCGAGGCCGCCACCAGGGCGAGGACGGCGAGACCCCGCGTCCGAGGCGCCCCGTCCGAGAGGGACCATCCCAGGAGGCCGAGGAAGAATACCGTCACTTGCACGAAGACGAACAGGGCGGCGGCAGGCGTGACCTGGTCGGCCAGGCCCAGGAGCCAAGCCATCAAGGGCGGGTGCCAGTCGTCGAAGCGGCCCACTCGCCCCTGAGCAAGCTGGCTCACCGAGTCGACCGAGAAGTGCCCCGGTATGCCGGCAGCCAAAGCGGCCGCCCATCCAAGAGCCAGGATCCCGACGGCCGCAATCCAACGCCATTCCCTCGCCCCGGCGCGGGACTCTCTGGGACGAAGCTCGATGGCTGGGCGCTGAAGCATGGAGCTGGCTGAGGCTGAAGACCACACGCGGGCGCAAGGCGCAGCTGCCCCACCCGCACTGGCGTGTCGGCTTCGGGTTTACGGCAGCGCCAGCCAGCCAATATAACGCCGCCGCGCCCCGGCGCGTACTCAGGCGAGGCTTCATGAACATCCACGAACATCAGGCCAAAGCGGTCCTGGCCAAATACGGCGCCCCGGTTCCGCGCGGGCAGGCGGCGTTCTCGGTCGAGGAGGCCGTGGCCGCGGCCGAGCAGCTGGGCGGGCCGGTTTGGGTGGTGAAGGCTCAGATCCACGCGGGCGGACGCGGAAAGGGCGGCGGCGTCAAGCTCGCCCGCTCGATCGACGAGGTGCGAGCCGAAGCCCAGCGGATGCTCGGCATGACGCTGGTGACGCATCAGACCGGCCCGCACGGCCGCGTCGTCCGCCGCCTCTACATCGAGGAAGGCGCGAACATCGCCAAGGAACTCTACCTGTCACTGCTGGTGGACCGCGAAACCAGCCGCGTGGCGGTGGTCGCCTCGACCGAAGGCGGGATGGACATCGAGGAGGTGGCCCACAAGACGCCCGAGAAGATCGTCACCTTCTCCATCGATCCGGCGACCGGCGTGTGGCCACACCACGGCGCTGCTCTCGCCAAGGCCCTGAACCTGACCGGAGATGCGGCCAAGCAGGCCCGCGCCCTGCTTCCGGCCCTCTACAAGGCCTTCGTCGCCGAGGACATGAGCCTGCTGGAAATCAACCCGCTCATCGTGACGGGCGAGGGAAAGCTGGTCGTGCTGGACGCCAAGGTCGGCTTTGACGACAACGCGCTCTATCGCCACCCCGACATCGTCGCTCTGCGCGACCTGGCGGAGGAAGATCCCAAGGAGATCGAGGCTTCCAAGCACGAACTCTCCTACATCGCCCTCGACGGCGAGATCGGCTGCATGGTCAACGGCGCGGGTCTCGCCATGGCGACGATGGACATCATCAAGCTCTATGGAGCCGAGCCGGCGAACTTCCTGGACGTCGGCGGCGGAGCCTCCAAGGAGAAGGTCACCGCAGCCTTCAAGATCATCACCGCCGATCCGAAGGTGAAGGGAATCCTGGTCAACATCTTCGGTGGCATCATGCGGTGCGACATCATCGCCGAAGGCGTGGTCGAGGCAGTGCGGGAAACGGGGCTCAAGGTCCCGCTCGTCGTCCGTCTGGAGGGCACCAATGTCGAGCTCGGCAAGCAGGTGATCGAGAACAGCGGCCTCAATGTGATCGCGGCGAACGACCTGGCCGACGGAGCCGAGAAGATCGTCAAGGCGGTGAGGTCCGCCTGAGAGGGGTCGGCAGGGCTTGGCGCGCGACCCGACATGGACTTAAGGGTCAATCGAGTCGAAGCGCCGGACGAACCGTCCGCATCCCCAAATGAAGAGGAACGCCACGTGACGCCATTGAAATGCGCCGCAGCCGGGCTGGCTGCGGTTCTGGGTCTCGCTGCGGCGGGCGCCGCAGCCGCCCAGGCCAGCGATCCCGCATTCGCCGCCTTCCATGACGCCTGCATGGCCACGGGGGCCGAACCCGCTGCGGTGACCACCTTCACCACCAGTCACGACTGGAAGGCCAGCGATGTGGCCGGAACGCCTATCAGCGGCTTCGCCGTCGACAACAAGGTGTCCAAGTCCACCCGCGCGGGCGACGCCGAGTTGAAGCTGTTCGCCTGGCACGGAACGAAGGGCGCCATTCAGGCCGACGAGTGCCAGATCTCCGTTTCCAAAGCCGACTTCGCCGCGGTGCGCAGCGCCGTGGCCGCCTCAGTTGGTTTCGCCGCCCAGCAGGACAGCGCCGAAAAGGCGGTGTTCCAGTTCTCCGGGTCGGCGAGCGCGCCGAAACCCGTGGACAACAGCGGGTTCGACCAGGCCGCTGGTTCCGGCGGACTGAACCTGCTGACGGTCTCCAAGCAAGGGTCGGGCGCCTTCCTCGAACTGCTGCGGATCCGCAGGTAGTCGAACAGATCCTCGCTTTCGAAGCGTTCTCGAAGCAAGAAAGAGTCAGATGTCGATCCTTATAGGCGCCAAGACACGCGTCATCTGCCAGGGCATGACCGGAGCCCAGGGCACGTTCCACACCGAGCAGGCGATCGCCTATGGCACCGTCATGGTCGGGGGGGTCTCCCCCGGCAAGGGCGGCTCGACGCACCTCGGCCTGCCTGTGTTCGACACGGTGGCGGAAGCGGCTGCGGCCACGGAGCCGGACGCGAGCGTGATCTACGTTCCGCCGCCGTTCGCCGCCGACTCGATCCTTGAGGCGATCGACGCGGAGATCCCCCTGATCGTCTGCATCACCGAAGGCATACCTGTGGAAGACATGGTGCAGGTGAAGCGGGCCCTGCAGGGCTCGTCATCGCGCCTCATCGGCCCCAACTGCCCAGGCGTCCTCACCCCTGAGGCGTGCAAGATCGGCATCATGCCCGGATCGATCTTCCGCAAGGGCTCAGTCGGCGTCGTGTCCCGATCCGGCACCCTGACTTACGAAGCCGTTTTCCAGACCAGCCAGGTCGGCCTTGGCCAGACCACGGCGGTCGGAATCGGCGGCGACCCCGTCAAGGGAACCGAGTTCATCGACATCCTGGAGATGTTCCTCGCCGACCCCGAAACGGAATCGATCATCATGATCGGCGAGATCGGCGGCTCGGCCGAAGAGGACGCAGCGAGCTTCATCAAAGAATCGCGCGTCAAGAAGCCGATGGTCGGCTTCATCGCTGGGCGCACGGCCCCTCCGGGACGGCGGATGGGTCACGCCGGCGCGATCATCTCGGGCGGTCACGGCGGCGCTGAGGACAAGATCGCGGCGATGGAATCCGCGGGGATCCGCGTCTCCCCCTCCCCGGCGGCGCTCGGGCAGACCCTGGTCGAGGTGCTGAAGGGAGCCTGAAGCCGGGACTCGGGCCTGGAACGGCGCCCGTCCGGCTCCCACATAGCGGCCGGGCGCGGGTGAGGAATGACGAAATGACTCCTGACGAACGGAACCTGCTGCAGAACTTCCTGGGTGACCTCACCGCTGCGCGCGCGGGTCAGAAGGACGGTGAAGCGGAGCGGATGATCATCGACGCCCTGCGGGCTTCGCCGGACGCCGCGTACCTGCTGGTGCAGCACGCGCTTCTGTCGGACCAGGCGCTGCACGCTGCGCAGGACCAGATCGCGAGCCTGCAAGAGCAGCTCCGAAGCGCCCCGGTTCCGGCGCAGCCCACCCGCTTCCTCGGCGGTCAGGGAGGCCAGCCGGGTTCGAGCCCCTGGGCGCGCGCGGCCGCCCCGCCGCCTCCGGCGCAGGACCAGTACGCGCCGCCTCCGCCCCAGGGCGGCGGCTTCGCCGGACCGGGCCCGTTCAACCGCGGCGGCGGCCTAGGCAGCTTCCTGCGCAACGCAGGTACGACGGCGGCGGGCGTCGCCGGCGGCGCTCTGCTGTTCGACGGAATCTCGAGCCTCTTCGGCGGACACCGCGGCGGCGGGTTCGGAGGGTTCGGCGGAGGATTTGGCGGAGGATTTGGCGGACAGCCCACGGAGATCGTCGAGAACAACTACTATGACGACAATTCCGGTGGCGGTCTCGACCAGGGCGGAGACTCTGGCGGATGGGACGCCGGCGGAGACAGCGGCGGCTCGTTCGATACCTGACGACGGGCGTTCGCCCCCGAGTCGCCGCAAAGCTTCGGGCTGGAAACACAACGGTCGAGCTCCGGTGAGGGGATCGGTCGAAGGCGGATTTCGCCGCCGTATTTTCTGCTTTGGAGCGCCCTAAGGGTTCATCGACGTCCGTCGGTGAGATAACTACGTAGGCGTAGCGCCGCTCACGACGGCGTGAAGTACGAAACGGTCAAGAGTTCACAACCATGGCAGACGACGCGGGACGGCGCAGCGAGATCCTGGCCGAGACCTCGTTTCTCTACGGCGGCAATGCGGGCTTCGTCGAAGACCTGCAGGCTAGATGGGCGAAGGACCCGGGCTCCGTCGAGCCATCGTGGGCGAAGTTCTTCACCTCCCTCGCCGATCCGCCGGAGACCGTCCGACAAGCTGGAGAACCGCCGCCGTGGGCGCCTCCCATGGAGCCGGCGCCGCGTCCGGACTGGCTCGCCCCTATCGACGGGCTGTGGCCGACCATCGAAGCGAAGCTGCAGCGTCAGATTGAAGAGCGCGCCCCGGCAGCCAGCGTCGACGAAGTGCGGTCTCGCACGCTCGACTCACTGCGCGCGATCATGATGATCCGCGCCTACCGCATCCGCGGTCACCTCAAGGCCAAGCTCGATCCGCTCGGACTGGCCGTCACCGCCGGCGACGCCTCGGAGCTGGACCCGGCGACCTACGGCTTCTCGGAGTCCGATTACGACCGCCCGATCTTCCTGGACTACGTGCTGGGGCTGGAGACTGCGTGCCTGCGCGACATCCTTGCGATCGTGCGGCGGACCTACTGCGGCAGCGTGGGCGTGCAATACATGCACATCTCCGATCCCGCCGAGAAGGCGTGGATCCAGCGGCGCATCGAAGGTCGCGACAAGGAGATCAGCTTCACCAAGGAAGGCAAGGTCGCCATCCTGAAGAAGCTGATCGAAGCCGAAGGATTCGAACGCTTCCTGGCTCGCCGCTATCCGGGAACCAAGCGCTTCGGCCTGGACGGCGCCGAGTCCGCGGTGCCGGCTCTCGAGCAGATCATCAAGCGGGGCGGCGCCCTGGGCGTCCAGGAAATGATCCTTGGGATGCCCCACCGGGGCCGTCTGAACGTGCTGGCCGCCGTGATGGGCAAGCCCTACCGCGCCATCTTCCACGAATTCCAGGGCGGTTCGTCGATGCCCGAGGACGTCGAAGGCTCGGGCGATGTGAAGTACCACCTGGGCGCCAGCTCGGACCGCGAGTTCGACGGAAACAACGTCCACCTCTCTCTCACGGCCAACCCGAGCCACCTCGAGATCGTCAATCCTGTCGTCCTGGGCAAGGCCCGCGCCAAGCAGGCCTTCACCCTTCGCCAGACACCGAGCGCGGGCCGCGCGCACGTCCTGCCGCTGCTGATGCACGGCGACGCAGCCTTCGCCGGTCAGGGCGTGGTCGCCGAGTGCTTCAACCTGATGGGGATCCGCGGCTATCGCACCGGCGGGGCCATCCACTTCATCGTCAATAACCAGATCGGGTTCACCACGAGCCCGGCCTACTCGCGCACCAGCCCCTATCCGTCGGACAACGCGCTGATGGTCGCGGCGCCCATCTTCCACGTGAACGGCGACGACCCCGAGGCCGTGACCTTCGCCGCGCGCGTGGCGATCGAATATCGCCAGGAGTTCGGCAAGGACGTGGTGGTGGACATGTTCTGCTATCGCCGGTTCGGCCACAACGAGGGCGACGATCCGACGATGACGCAGCCCTTGATGTACAAGGCGATCAAGGCGCACCCGAGCACACGCGAAGTCTACGCGAACCGCCTCATCGACGAAGGGATCAGCACGGCCGAGGAGGTCGAGAGCTGGGTCTCCGAGTTCTCCACTTTCCTGGACGCCGAGTTCGAGGCGGGCAAGACGTGGCATGCCAACAAGGCGGACTGGCTGGATGGCAAGTGGTCCGGCCTGGCCCTGCCCGAGGGTGAGGACCGCCGCGGCGAGACGGCCGTGCCCCTGCAGAAGCTCAGGGACCTCGGAATGAAGTTCACCGCCATTCCGGAGGGCCTGGACGTCCACCGGACCGTGGCGCGGGTGATCCAGGCGCGCCGGGAGGCTATCCAGTCCGGCCAGGACCTCGACTGGGCCACCGCCGAACACCTGGCGTTTGCGAGCCTGCTGGACCAGGGCTTCCCTGTGAGGCTGTCGGGACAGGACAGCGTGCGGGGGACCTTCACCCAGCGCCATTGCGATCTCGTCGATCAGACGACCGAGGCGCACTACACGCCGCTGCGGCATCTTCGTCCGGGGCAAGCCCACTTCGAGGCGTTGGATTCGGCTCTGTCGGAAGAGGCGGTGCTGGGCTTCGAGTACGGCTTTTCGCTTGCCGACCCGAGGACGCTGACCCTTTGGGAAGCCCAGTTCGGCGACTTCGCGAACGGCGCCCAGGTGGTGGTCGATCAGTTCCTGTCGTCGGGCGAGCGCAAGTGGCTGCGGATGTCCGGCCTCGTCATGCTGCTTCCGCATGGCTACGAAGGTCAGGGGCCCGAGCACTCCTCGGCGCGGCTCGAACGTTACCTGCAGCTTTGCGCTGAAGACAATCTCCAGGTGGCGAATTGTTCGACGCCCGCCAACTACTTCCACATCCTGAGGCGACAGATCCTGCGGGAGTTCCGCAAGCCGCTGGTCATCATGACGCCGAAGTCTCTTCTCCGTCACAAGAAGGCTGTTTCGCCCCTCTCGGAGATGGCGGAAGGCTCGTCCTTCCACCGCGTGCTTCAGGATGACGCTCAGTATGGACGGCTCACCAGCGTTTCGCTCAAGCCGGACGACAAGATCCGGCGCGTCGTCCTCTGTTCGGGAAAGGTCTACTACGATCTCCTGGAAGAGCGCGAGAAGCGAGGTGTCGACGACATCTATCTGATGCGCCTCGAGCAGTTCTATCCATGGCCGGTGAAGTCACTGACAGTCGAACTGTCTCGGTTCAAGTCGGCCGAACTGTTCTGGTGCCAGGAAGAGCCGAAGAACATGGGCGGCTGGACGTTCGTCGATCCCTGGCTGGAGCTCACGCTTGCGAAGATGAACATCGCCGCAAAACGCGCGCGCTACGTCGGCCGTCCGGCTTCCGCATCGACCGCGGCAGGCCTGATGAGCCGTCACCTGAAGGAACTGCAGACCTTCCTTGGCCAGGCCCTGAGCTGACCACGTCCGACCTGCCATCGCCCGGCGCCAAGGACGCGTCGGGCGCACTCGACCCGGAGATTTCTTTCGATGACCGACATAATGACCCCTGCGCTCGGCGAATCCGTCACCGAGGCGACAGTCGCCCGCTGGGCCAAGCGCGCCGGCGAGGCGGTCAAGCGTGACGAGGTCATCGTCGAGCTCGAGACGGACAAGGTGAGCCTGGAGGTCGCGGCGCCAGAAGACGGCGTGATAACTGAGATAGACGCGGAAGAGGGCGCCACCGTCGTCCCCGGCCAACGCCTGGGCGTCGTCGGCTCTGCCGGCGCTGCGATTGCTCCCGCGCCGGCAAAGGCGCCGGAACCGGCGGTCGCGAAACCTGCGCCTGCCCCTTCCGCAGCAACTCCTCCAGTCGCCGCGCCCGCCAATGCCGCCCCGGAGGTTCCCCTGTCGCCGGCGGTGCGCAGGATCGTGGAAGAGAACCAGCTCGATCCGTCCGTCATCGGAGGAACGGGCAAGGATGGCCGTCTGACCAAGGGTGACGTGCTGGCCGTGGTCCAGGCGCGGGCGACGCAGCCCATCGCTGTCGCCTCGGTCGCACCTTCGCCTGCCCCTGTCGTCGCGCGCCCGGTGCGGGCCGTGGCCGAACGCGAGGAGCGCGTGCCGATGACACGACTGCGCCAGACCATCGCGCGGCGCCTGAAGGAGGCTCAGCAGACCGCGGCCATGCTCACGACCTTCAACGAGGTCGACATGAGCGCGGTGATGGCGCTGCGCAATCAGTACAAGGACGCGTTCGAAAAGCGCCACGGCGTGCGTCTCGGCTTCATGGGCTTCTTCGTCAAAGCCTGCATTGCGGCGCTCAAGGAGGTGCCGGCGGTCAATGCGGAGATCGACGGAACCGACCTGATCTACAAGAACCACTATGACGTCGGCGTCGCCGTGGGCACCGAGCGTGGCTTGGTGGTTCCCGTGGTCCGGGACGCTGACACGATGTCGATCGCGGACGTCGAGCGCGAGATCACAAACCTGGGCAAGAAGGCCCGTGACGGCGCCCTTGCCCTCGACGACCTTCAGGGCGGCACTTTCACCATCTCCAACGGAGGCGTGTACGGATCGCTGATGTCCACGCCGATCCTCAACGCGCCGCAGTCGGGGGTGCTGGGGATGCATAAGATCCAGGATCGACCCGTGGTGGAAAAGGGACAGATCGTCGTGCGGCCGATGATGTACCTGGCGCTCTCCTACGACCATCGCGTCGTAGACGGACAGGGGGCGGTGACCTTCCTGGTGAAGGTGAAGGAACACATCGAGGATCCGCAGCGACTGCTGCTCGAGATCTGACGCGATACGTCGGACGGTCCGCCGCCCGCATCTCAACAACCAGGAAACCGAAATGGCCGGCTACGACGTGGTGATCATCGGCGGAGGCCCGGGCGGCTATAACGCCGCCATACGGGCCGGCCAGCTGGGATTGAAGACAGCCTGTGTCGAGATGCGCGCCACCCTCGGCGGCACGTGCCTGAATGTCGGCTGTATTCCTTCGAAGTCCCTGCTCCACGCCTCCGAACTCTTCGAGATGGCGAAGGAGGACTTCGGCGCCTTCGGCATCGACGTTGAGCCGCGGCTCAATCTCCCCGCCATGATGAAGCAGAAGGCCGAGTCCGTTGGCCAACTCACCAAGGGCGTCGAGTTCCTGTTCAAGAAGAACAAGGTGGACTGGATCAAGGGACGCGGCAGCTTGGCTGGGCCGGGAAAGGTCGAAGTCACCGCGGAAGACGGGACCGCAACCGTGCTCGAGACTCGCCACGTCGTGATCGCCACGGGGTCCGAACCCTCGCCTCTGCCTGGCGTGACCGTGGACCAGCAGAGGATCGTGGACTCCACGGGCGCGCTGGACCTTCCCGAAACGCCCGGCCACCTCGTCGTGATCGGCGCAGGCGTGATCGGGTTGGAGCTGGGATCCGTCTGGCGGCGGCTCGGCGCCAAGGTCACGGTGGTGGAATTCCTCGATCGGATCACTCCGGCGGTCGACGAAGAGACGGCGAAGACCTTTCAGCGTTCGTTGACGCGCCAGGGGATCGCCTTCCGCCTCGGCGCCCGCGTAACCGGCGCGACGGTCAAGAATGACGGGGTCGATGTGACCTTCGAGCCGGTCAAGGGGGGCGAGGTCGAGACGATCTCCGCCGACTATGTCCTGCTGGCCATCGGGCGGCGGCCGTTCACCGAGAACCTGGGACTAGCGTCGGTGGGCCTCGCAACCGACCGCCGCGGATTCATCGAGACCAAACATTTCCGAACAGCGGCGGAAGGCGTCTGGGCGATCGGCGATGTCACGTACGGGCCGATGCTGGCGCACAAGGCCGAGGATGAGGCTGTCGCCTGCATCGAAATCATCGCCGGCCGTGCGGGACACGTGAACTACGACGTGATTCCCAACGTGATCTACACTTTCCCCGAAGTGGCGACGGTCGGGCGCACCGAAGAGGAGTTGAAGGCGGACGGCGTCGCCTACAAGGTCGGCAAGTTCCCCTTCACCGCCAATTCGCGGGCAAAGGTCAACCACGAGGCCGAAGGCTTCGTGAAGATCCTGGCCGATGCGCAGACGGACAGGATCCTTGGCGTCCACATGGTCGGCCCCGACGTCAGCGAGCTGATCGCCGAATACTGCGTGGCGATGGAATTTGGCGGATCGTCAGAGGATGTCGCCCGCACCTGCCATCCCCATCCGACGCGTTCGGAAGCCCTTCGCCAGGCCGCCATGGGCGTCGAAGGCTGGACAATGCAGGCCTGACGGCGCCGCTTCACGGCCTTGGATGGGCGCCAGCATAGACTCGCATGAGACCCGCGGCGTCCACGGCCGTGTAGCGCTGGGTCGTGCTCAAGGACGCATGACCCAGCAATTCTTGAATCGAACGCAGATCCGCCCCGGCGCCCAGCAGGTGGCTCGCAAAGGCATGGCGCAAGGCGTGGGGGGTCGCGCTCTCGGGAAGCCCGAGGGTCTGCCGAAGGCCCTGCATCAGAGCCTGCACTTGCCGCGGTCGCAGGGGTCCGCCCCGGGTTGCTCGGAACAGGGGCTCTTCCGGACCCACTTCAAAGGGGGCCGCTTCAAGGTAGGCGGCGATCGCATCCTTGACCGCCTGGAGCACCGGGACGAACCGCGTCTTGCCGCCCTTCCCGGTGACGCGAAGTGAATCGGCGAGAGGAAGATCGCGCCCGCGAACGTCCAGGGCCTCCGAGATCCGAAGGCCGCATCCCCACATCAGGATAAGCACGGCGCGATCCCGCAAGGCGACCCAAGGCAGGGCCGGGCGGTCCGAGGCGCTGGCGATCAATTCGCGCGCCTCCCCGACCGACACGGGCCTTGGAGCCGTTGGACGGACCCGGGGCCCGCGCACGCGCAGGACGTCATCGTTCGAGAGGCCGTGTCTCGAGTCCAGATACCGGTAGAACGCCCGGATGGCCGAAACGGCCTGAGCGAGGGATCTGGACGCGATGTGATCCTCTGAGCGCCGAAAGGCGAGATAGGCGCGGAAATCGGCGGCGCTGATCCGCGCCAAGGCCTGCGGAGACACCGGACCGTCCAGATGCGTGACCATGAAGCGGGCGAAAGACTCGACACAGGCGCGGTAGGCGACGACCGTCCGAGGGCTCGCCCGGCGCTCCAGCGCCAGGTGAGCCAGCCAGTCTTCCAGACTTGCCTCGAAAGTCAGGGGGACGGCCATCGCTCGGCGGTTCGCTCGACGACGCGCGCGAGGAAGGTCACCAGTTCGGCGCCCATATCTTCGCTGAAGGCCAACGGGTCCACAGCCCCGAACGCGATGACGCCCTGGCGGACTGGTTTCCACATCTGCAGACGAAGGAGGGCCGCGCTGCCAATTTCAGGCCCCAAGGACCCGAAGAGGCCGACAGCGGTCGGGCAGCGCCCGAGCTTCGAGAGCCGGTGAGAGCCGATGAGGGCGTCAACCTGACCGACGACCATGGGGACCCACCCGTCGGGTGTCCCGCCGTCCCCTTCGAGGGCGATTACCCCGGTCGCCAGGCCAAAACGGCTTTGGGCAAGCTCGTCCAGCCGCGCCGCGAGGTCAGGGAGCGACCCGGCCTCGAGGAGGTCGATCACCGCCGCGTGGGTCTGCGCCTGCGCAGCATAATTTGCTCGCGCCACGGCTTCCAATCGGCGCCGTTCGCTCGACTCGCGTTGATGCGCTTCGCTTACACGAGAAAGGGCGATCGGCCCGAAATCGACAAGGTTGGCGACATCCTCCCTCAGGCCCAGCTCAGCGAGCAGCTCAGTTTCCCCCTTGAGCCAGTCACTATGGGAACGCAGGAGCGAACGCATTGCGTCGGGGTCGAGCGGCTCGACCGGTTCATGTTCGGATGCGTCGCTAGTCGAAGCTCGCAGCGCCAAGAGAACTCTCTCCGTTTCGAATCGCCCGCTATGCCTACCCTGCAAGCGCGGCCTTCTGATGAAGAGCGCTGCAGTGGTTAAGAGCGGGTTGCGTTCGGTGCGCCGGGCGGGAAAGACCAGCACAATGGACGTCCAGACTGATCCGCAGGACACATCCGGTCGTATCGCCCAGGTGCTTTTGCCCCTGCCGGTCCCCGAGGCGTACGACTATGCCGAGCCCGCCGGAATGGAGCTCGAGGTCGGCGACATCGTGGTCGCGCCGCTTGGACCGCGGACCATCATCGGCGTCGTGTGCGGATTCAAGCCGCCGGCCGGAAGCAATCGCCGGCTCCGCTCCATCATCGGGCGGTTCGACTCCCCCAGGATGCCGCCGCGCGCCCTGTCCTTCGCGCGGTGGGCGTCGGACTACGCCGCGGATGCTCCGGGCGCCGCGCTCGCCCTGGCCTTGAGAGGCTTGGGTGGGCCAAGACCCGCCTCGCGGCCGCGCTTCGTCCCATCTGGCGAGCCGCCATCGAACCTAAGTCCGACCAGGCTCAAGGCGTTGGCGGCCGCCACTGCGCCGATGACCCGAACTGAGCTGGCGCGAGCATCAGGGGTTTCCGCAGGCGTGGTCGCCGACCTGATCCGGATTGGCGCCCTCATCGCCGCGACCGCCGAGGAACCGAACGAGACATTTGACCCGGATCACGCGCCTTCGGCGTTGAGCGCGAGCCAGGCGGCAGCCGCCGAAGCGATCGGCTCGATGGTCTCGGGGGCGAAGTTCGGGGTCGCGCTACTGGATGGAGTGACCGGCTCGGGAAAGACGGAAGTCTATCTGGAGGCGGCGGCCACGGCGCTCCGACTGAGCCCGACGTCCCAGGTGCTCGTGCTTCTTCCTGAAATTGCGCTCACCGAGGCAGTCCTTCGACGTTTCCAGGACCGTTTCGGCGCCGCGCCCGCGCAGTGGCATTCCGGCGTCGCCGGCCCGCAAAGGCGGCACACATGGGAAGCCGTCGCCAAGGGCCGGGCTCGCATCGTGGTAGGCGCGCGCTCGGCGCTGTTCCTTCCCTTCGCCGACCTGCGGCTGCTCATCGTCGATGAGGAACATGACGGATCCTACAAACAGGACGAAGGCTTCGTGTATCACGCGCGGGACCTCGCCGTGGCGCGGGGCAAGATCGAGCAGGCGCCTGTTGTCCTGGCCTCCGCCACGCCGTCCCTCGAGACCTTGTGGAATGCGAGATCCGGGCGCTACCGGCATCTGCGACTCGCTGACCGCCATGGCTCCGCGAGCCTGCCGGACGTTGGCCTCATCGATCTGCGCACGTCGCCTCCGGAGACCGGCCGGTGGCTTTCTCCTCCTCTCGTCGCCGCTGTCCAGGACACACTGAGCCGAGGAGAGCAGGCGTTGTTGTTTCTCAATCGCCGCGGCTATGCGCCGCTGGTGATCTGCCGATCCTGCGGCGAGCGGATGAAGGCGCCGGACACCGACTCCTGGCTCGTGGAGCACCGCTACAGTCGACGGCTCGTCTGCCACCTCACCGGTTTCTCGATGCCTAGGCCGGAGCTTTGCCCCGCATGTGCGGCGCGCGACAGCCTTGTTTCGATCGGACCTGGGGTGGAGCGCGTGGAGGAAGAGGCGCGATTGCTGTTTCCCGACGCCCGCATCGCCGTCTTCTCTTCGGACACCGCGCCGGACGCGCGCAGCGCGAGGGCGATGATCGAGGCCATGGAGCGGGGCGACTTCGACATCATGGTCGCCACCCAGTCGGCGGCCAAAGGCCACAATTTCCCCAAGCTGACACTGGTGGGCGTGGTCGACGCCGACGTCGGTCTGCGCGGAGGCGATCTCCGCGCTGCAGAGAGGACCTTCCAGCTGCTCACGCAGGTGGCGGGGCGCGCGGGACGAGCCGATCGAGCGGGGCGCGCTTTGATCCAGACATGGTCGCCCGACCACGCCGTGATGCAGGCCATCGCCGCTCAGGACCGCGATGGCTTCGTGACGACCGAGCTCTCGGAGCGCGAGGTCCTTGGCCTGCCCCCCTTCGGCAGGCTCGCAGCGGTGATCCTCTCCAGCCATCGGCCCGACGTTCTCGAGGATTTCGCGCGCGCTTTCGCCTCGGCTGCGCCGAACGCCCCCGACGTCACGATCTTCGGGCCCGCCGACGCACCGCTGGCGGTGGTGCGCGGGCGCCGGCGCAAACGGATCCTCGTCAGGGCGGCGCGATCCGTCGATATTCAGTCATTCCTGCTCGCCTGGCGTTCGCGGCGACCCCCGCCAAGTTCGGTGAGGATCGATATCGACGTCGATCCGTACAACTTCCTCTGACGCACCGAGGGCGAATTGGCAGGATCGCGTAGTGTTTGGCGATTGACGGTAAGGTCAAGGCAATCCCGATGCCCAGCTTCCTGAGCGGCGAGACGCTGGCCTCTCTCGCAACCCTCACCTTTCTCGAGATCATCCTGGGGATCGACAACATCGTCTTTCTGGCGCTCGCCGTGCAGCGCCTTTCGCCCGAGCGGCGCAGTCGAGGCCGACTGTTGGGCCTGATCCTGGCGATGGCGCTACGCATCCTGATGCTCGCCTCGCTGGTATGGGTCGCGAACATCGACATCGTCATCTTCGCGGTCCTCGGCAGACCGATCACGGTGAAGGACCTCGTGCTGATCAGCGGCGGGCTCTTTCTCCTGACCAAAGGAACCGTCGAGATCCACGACGAGCTTGAAGCGCCCCAGAAGCGCGCCGCGGACCCAACCGGAACGCGGGGGGCGTCCTTCCTGGGCGTCGTGGGGCAGATCGGCCTGATCAACATCGTCTTTTCGATCGACAGCGTCGTTACCGCCGTGGGGATGACCAACGATCTCTGGGTGATGATCGCCGCCGTCGTCGCGTCGACCCTGGTGATGCTGCGAGCGGCCGCGCCGGTCGAGAATTTCATCCACGGCCGCCCAACCATGAGGATGCTCGCATTCGCCTTCATCCTCCTGGTCGGGGTTGCGCTGGTCGCGGATGGAATCGGGTTCCACATTCCGCGCGGCTACGTTTATTTCGCCATCGCCTTCTCGCTCTTCGTCGAGCTGCTCAATGGCGCCTACAGGCGGATCCGGAGCGGCGGAGGCCCCGCAAAACTGTGAGTATTCCGGAACAATCGAGCGACGGATCGTCGCAGTAGCGATGCACCGCGTGCGCCTTACGATCAATCAAGAAAATTTGATTTCAATGTCATATCTTAGCATTGGATTGGACGACATCGGACATTATTCGACATATCCCGCAGGAAGTCACGTCATAACCCAAAATTTGAGACCATATACCTCTAAATCCGTTTTCGCATTATTAGGTTTATGAAACGGTATTTAGAGCAGCCATCTCCATTGGAGTCGATAATACAGAATACTTTCACAAAAAATCTGCACTTCAGGGACACTAAGCCAGTCTCAGCATGAAAAACGTTAGCCTCGTACAGGTCGCGAGGAAGCTGCGCTTTGGCCACACTGCGGCGCAAAAGCGCGCTCTCGGCCGGAGTAAACGGTCTTTTCATCCCTCCCCGGCACGGTTACGCAGGACCCTGCTCCAGCGGGGGAGAGATCCATCAGTATGGCGATACGCGTAAGACCCATCATCAGTTCATTGGCGGCAGCCATTGTGCTCTGCATGGGTCCGATGAACGCGGCGGCCGAGTCCTACTGGGAATGCGTTCCGTTCGCCCGACTAATGTCGGGAATCCAGATTTTTGGTGACGCCTACACGTGGTGGAACCAAGCTTTGGGCCGCTATCAAACAGGGTTCAAGCCTAAGCTTGGGGCGGTGCTCTGCTTCAAGCCGACGGGACGGATGCGGCTGGGTCACGTAGCGGTCGTCAGCCAGGTCATCACCGATCGGATCATTCAGATCACCCACGCGAACTGGTCCCCCATCGACGGCTCGAGGGGTCAGATCGAGAACAACGTCACGGTCATCGACGTGTCGCCGGCCGGTGACTGGAGCCTCGTGAAGGTGTGGTACGACCCCTCGCGAGACCTGGGCTCCACGACGTACCCCACCTATGGCTTCATCTATCAGGATGGCCAAGCGTCGCGTTACGTCGTCGCGCAGAAGGCGGCGGTCCAGGTGGCGCAGAACGCCGCCAACCGCGTGGTTGCAGCTGTCCGTCCGGGCGCCTCACCGCTGCAAATGCTGGGTCAGGTCGCCGACTCCACCGACCGCATCGCCGCCCTCATCGAGATGGCCACAAGCCCGGGCGCTTCGTCGGAAAAGAAGTAGTCCGAAGGGGCTGGGACGACGCGCTTCCTGCCGATGGACCGGCCGAACCTAATGATGGACGGCCTCCCGGAAGCGCTCCTCGCAGGCGAGTGAGTGCTCAGAATTGGAGGCCGCGGATCACCTGCGCCTCGAGATGAGATCGCCTCTGTTGAGAGAAGGGGACGATCTTTCGATCTTCCAGATCGAGATCTGCGGCGACAGCCACGGCTGACCCCCAGGGCCGGCCAGTCGCCGGATCAAGGATCCAATGGACAAAGCGCTGCGTCCTCTCGTCGACCCCCGCAAGGCCTGAGCGAACGACCAGGCGCGCACCCGCCTCCGGCCAGCCCAGGTAGGCGATCCGGTACTCGAGCACGGCGCCGCCGACACGCTTTCCTCCGGACGCACTCGGATTGTCGCCATCCAGTCGGCTGCGCAGGGCGGGGATCCCATCGGATATCCTCCCGACAAGGACTTCCGGTCTCATGCGACCAAACACGTCGCAGTCCTGGGCGCCTACGGTTCCGACCGCAATCGGCGCCAGGCCCAGGGCGTTCGCGGCCGCCATCGATCCCTCGCCGGCGCCTCCGGTAAGGCTCAGACTTCGTGGTTCGGCGAACGAGGGCGTCTGCACCTTCAGCGCTTCAAGACCTTGCAGGCTCCTGGCCGACCACGGGAAGGGACGGAGCTCGTTGACGGTCACGTGCGCGACGACGGTCTGGAAACTGGCGGCCAGCTCCCCAGTCGTCGAGTGAACAAGGAGTTGGAGGATGCGAGCCTCTGCGTCCGAAACTTCGATCACCCCAGCCGTCATATGGAGCGCGGCAGGCGGTCTCGCCTCCCGCATAAAGCGGATGTGCTGGTCCTTGACCAGCAAGGTGCTCGCCGCTCTTCGACTGAACGCGTTGGCGAGCCCGACTTCGCCTGCAAGCCCAACAAGGCCTTCCATCGCCCGGGCGACGTAGAAGCGCACATTCATGTGCCCCATGTGGTCGCATTCCCAGGCGTTGACCCCGCCGCGCCAGACCTCCACCCCGGGGACGGTCGAGGCGACGGTGTTCACCAGGGCGTCCGTGCGGTCAGCGCCTCTTCCGCGCGGCACTGACCAGGCTCTGGCGTTTCGCGAATCGCCGCCAACTCAGCGCGGGCGGATCGAAGGTCCTCCTGGAAGGCTGGCGACGCCTGCAGGGCGGCGAACAGCGTGGCGGCCGCGGTGCGCGCCTCAGTCACGGCGCTCGCGCTATGGACTCCGCAGACCGCCCGACTCTCACCGAAGGCGCGCGCCCGCTGCAGGATCGGCCCGGCGCGATCGGGAAGCATCTCCGCGAGTATCAGTCCATAGGTCCAGGCGAACGTCGCGTGGCCCGACGGATAGTCGAAGCTTTCGTCCAGCGCCTTGGACCGCGGCGTGCAGATCGGCCCGGCGTCGCGCAGATAGGGACGTGGCCGGCGATACAGGTCCTTAGGGCCGCCATAGGCGGACTGAAGATCGGGATAGAGCTTCCTGAGGATTGCTATGAGCGCTGGGGCGTCCTGCTCGGTCAGGGTCACGCCGGCGGCGCAACTGAAGTCGTGCAGGATCGAAGGCATCCTCAGGTCGACGTCGTTTTGCGCCAAGGCCCATCGAGGAGACCCATCGAGGGCGCGGGTCGCCTTGAAGACGGCCCGATCCTCGAGATCTCGCGCCGAACCGGGTGCGGGCGCCTGGGGCACGACCGCGACCGTATCGGGCTCATGGCCGGCGAGATATCCGCCGCCAGGGGGAGCCTGGGCCAATGCAACGGCGGACAACGCGCCCACGACGCAAAGGCTCGTCGCCACACCCAACCCGAACCGCATGCGCTCCGCCTCCCGCCGCTAGAGCACGTCCCGCTCAGGCGGAATCGCCTGAACGGGATGAACGTGCTCTAGCTTCAAAAGTTTGAGCGCGTTCTACACGCAAAACCAGGATCCACTTTTGCGCAACGCGCTCGGGTTCCTCTAACTGACAAGGAAACTCGCGGGCCTCAACCCCCGGAATCGTGGAACGGGATCAGGAATTTGGCTGAGGCCCCCGGTTGAAGAGGCTGGCGTAGCGGCGCTTGCTCCGTGTGCGCCAACCTCCGCGATGGTAGGCGTCGGAGAGGATCAAGGGCGCGACAGTCGTCGCCTCGGCAAACACCATCTGCTCGTGGGTGACGTCGACCTTGCCCCAGGAGCAGGCTTCCTTGAGCGTGGAAGACGAACACGCCCCATCACGTACGTCAGCGACAGTGATCTGGACCGCATACTTGTGCATGTCGGCTTCTATTCCCAGGATCTCGGCGCAAACCACCGTATCCTGGGCGAAATTCTTCGGTACGCCGCCGCCTACCATGAAGAGGCCCGTGGTCCCGGCCTCGATCTTGATATCCGTCAGTTCCCGGAAGTCCGCCACCGAGTCGATCGTCATGTAAGGCCGTCGGGCCTTGATCCGCTCGGCCTGATGTTTGACGAGGCCAAAGCCGGCGGAACTGTCAGTGAATGCGGGGCAGAAGATCGGACAGCCCTCCTCGAAGGCGGTCTGAACAAGACTGCCGGGCTTTTTCGCATTCCCTGCGGAGAGCCATCGCCCGATCTCATGGATGAATTCGCGCGACGAGTAGGGTCGTGCTTCGAGCGAATCCGCAATTTCCTTGATCGCGTGATCGCAGGCCTGAAGTTCCTCTTCGTCGATGTAGGTGTCGTAGATGCGATCGATGTACAGCGCGCGCAGGTCGCGGTCGTCGACACCACCCTTGGCCTGGTAATGCCGAAAGCCAAGCGCCTCGAAGAAATCCATGTCGATGATCGACGCGCCGGTGGCGACGACGACGTCGGCCATGCCGTATCGGAGCATGTCCCGGTAGACGTGCATGCAGCCCCCGGCGCTGGTCGAGCCCGCAAGCGTCAACCAGACCGAACAGGCCGGGTCCTCGATGGCCATGCTGAGGATGTCGGCCGCCCGCGCGGTATCGCGCGACGCGAAACTCATCTTTCGCATGGCGTCGATGACGGGCCGCGCGTCATAGGCGGCGATGTCCACGTGTTCGACGGTGGTCGCCAGCAATTCGGCCTTGGCGTTAGTCGCAGGCGCGGTCATCTCTGCCCCTCCTTTGGGCGAACGTGAGGATCAGCCGTCCACGGCGACCCGGCCGGGCGGCATCGGAAAGGTGGCGGGCGCTCCGATTGAGCGCCCGAGGATCAACGACGACGCCGGCGCCGTGTGCGCGCCCGAGGTAGTCTGACGACCGAGTCGGTCTCCGGCTTCGCAGCCGGGATCGAGCGAGGCGCCAGGCCGAACATGGACGCCATCGGTGGGTCCGCGACCTCGACGGTCTCGAGATCCCCGAATCCGTTGAACCGCGTCGCCATCGCCACGCCGTAGGCGCCCAGCATCCCGATCTCGATGAAATCGCCTTCCCGAACATCCTCCGGAAGGCGGAACGGACCGGGCATGTGATCGAGCGAGTCGCACGTAGGGCCGTAGAACTGGAAGGCCCTCAGCGGAGCGCCGGATGGACCATCCGACCGCACGAGCTTGGCGGGGAATGGCCACTTGGCGTGAGCCGCGTCGAACAGGGAGCCGTAAGCTCCATCGTTCAGATAGAGGGCGTCCCCTTTCCGAAGCTCTACGCGGGTCAGGAGCGACGTACCCTCGGCGACGAGGGCGCGACCTGGCTCGCACCAGAGCTCGGTCGTCTCGTGCACCATCATCTCGGAAAACCCGCGATCGATGGCCGCGAGGTACTCATCCAGATCGGGAGGGTCCATTCCGGGATAGATGGACGGGAAGCCGCCGCCGACGTCGACAACGTCAGCGAGGACCCCTGCCCTCACGAGCGCCCGCGACGCTTGCGCCATCGCCGCCTGGTAGGCGGATGGCCGCATGCACTGGCTGCCGACGTGAAAGCTCACGCCCATGATGTCTTGCGTCGATCGACGGGCGGCGAGCAGCAGGTCGGGCGCGTCGGAGACCGACACGCCGAACTTGCCGGACAGGGCGTACGCAGCCCCTGGCGCCTCGACCGCAAGACGGACGATGAGCTCGAGATCACGGGCGCCGCCGGTAACCTCCAGGATCTTCGCCAGCTCTGCCTCGCTGTCGATCGCAAACGTGCGGACGCCGAAGTCGGAATATGCCGCAGCGATCGCCTGCCGGCTTTTGACCGGGTGCATGAAGGCCACGCGCGCATCCGGCGCATTCGTCCGTACGAGCTCGATCTCCGGCACGGACGCCACGTCGAAACGACGGACGCCTCCACTCAGGACCTGACCGATGACCCACGGCGAAGGGTTCGCCTTCACCGCATAGAGGACGTCACCCTTGAAGTTTTGGCTGAACCAGCGCGCCGCTAGCTCGACGGAGCCCGGCCGCACGAGTGCGACTGGACGTTCCGGCGACCGCTCACGGACCAGGTCCAGGGGCGAATGGTACGTGTGCAACTCACGTAACCCCCTGCAGATTGTTAACCCAGACCGGCGTTAGCAGCGGTGTCTGATGGACGTCGGGTCCGCCGGAGCGCGCCACATAGGGACGTCACGCCCACATGTAAAGCGTAAATTCGCCAACGAGGTCAGTTGCCGCACCACAGCGTACCGGCGGTTGTGCCTGCGTTGGACCGACTGCCCCGCGTTCAGGCCGCCGACGCGCGACTTGCCGGCGGAGCTCTTCGCCGAAGGCGCGCCAGACGACGCAACCTCCTCCAGAAACGGCTCTTTTCGGGTTCGGGATAGGGCTGGAGCAGCCGCAGGAATTCCTCTGCGCAGGCTCGCCAGGAGTATTGCAACGCAACCTGCCTGACCTGGGCCCGATCAATTTCAAGAGCGGCCAGGCACGCCTCTTCCAGGCCTCGATCCCGAGACGCGGCGAGCACCCCCGCGCCGGTGCCCGGAATGATGTCGATCGGTCCTGGCGCAGGAAAGGCTGCGACCGGAGTTCCCGCTCCCCAGGCCTCGAGGATGACCAGGCCAAACGTGTCCGTAAGGGAGGGAAAGACGAACACGTCGGCGCACGCATAGTGGGCGGCCAGCTCGGCTCCAAACTTGACGCCGACGAATCTGACGTCGGGAAACTTTGCCTGCAGCTCCTCTCGCTGCGGCCCGTCGCCCACCACGACCTTGGTCCCCGAAAGATCCAGACCAACAAAGGCTTCGATATTCTTCTCGACCGCGACGCGACCGACATTCAGCCAGACCGGTCGGGGCAATCCTTCGAAAACGTCCGGATCGCCCACGCGCCGTGGCCTGAACAGATCCGTATCGAGGCCCTTCGCCCACAGAGAGATATTGCGGAACCCATGCGCATCCAGCTCGTCCCGCATCGTCGGTGTGGCCACCATCAGACGACCAGAAGGTCGATGGAACCACCGCATGTACGCGTAGCCAGCCGCCAAGGGGACTGGGAGCCGCGCCGACACGTATTCGGGAAATCTCGTGTGGTAGCTCGTTGTGAACGGAAGCTTCCACTCAAGGCAGATGCGGCGCGCGGCCAGACCGATCGGTCCCTCGGTGGCTATATGGATGGCCTCCGGCTCAAAGGCCTTGAAGCGCTCCTGAACCCTCTCATAGGCGCCGACCGCCAGCTTGATTTCCGGGTAGGTCGGCATCGGAAAGGTCGGGAACTGGTCGGGGCTGATGACCTCGACCTCTTCCCCCATCTCCTTCAGCTCGGCCATGACCCGGGTCAGCGTTCGCACGACGCCGTTGACTTGGGGCTCCCAGGCGTCGGTGGCCAGAAGGACTCTCATCAGGCGGGGGCAGGTTCCAGGACAGGTTTCGCGACGCGATTTGCGCGGCCGCCTTGCTGTATCATGGACGAAGACGTGCGCGCCGCCCAATCGACGATTTCAAGACGCCCGTCGCCATGCTCCACCAGAACGGTGCAGCTCTCAACCCAGTCGCCATCGTTGGCGTAGAGAACCCCTCCGATCTGGCGCATCCCCGATTGATGAATGTGCCCGCAGATCACGCCGTCGAACCCCCGCCGACGCGCGCCCTCGGCGGCGGCGTCCTCGAAGGCCGCCACGAAACGGCGGGCGCCGCGAAGCTTCGTCTTGATGTGGGTTGAGAGGCTCCA
>DATHPX010000293.1:0-3537 GCA_035483335.1 Caulobacteraceae bacterium
GTTGCTGAAAGGCGGGTACGTCGAAGTAGTCGCGCCAGGCGCTGATCTTGTCGCCTTCGAACTCGAAAACCCCCATTACTGGGATTGTGACGTTACGCGGGCCCATTTCGAAGACGTCGGTGCGTTCGGTCAGTACGACGCCGCTGGCCGTTTCCGCAATGTGGTGCACGGTCCAACGCACAGCGGTGGCCGCACCGACGAAGGGCGTCAACGCCGCCCGGATCTGCTCGTGCCCGATCATCTCGGGCATCCCGACGTTGAGGTAGCGCACGTCGGGCGTCATCAGCGCAAGGAGATCATCCACTGACCGCCGCTCCCAGGCGGCAATGAAGGCTTGGACGGTTTCGGAGTGGGACATGGGGCGTTCTCGGATCTCGGGCTTCGCGCCTTTGGGATTTTCAGCGTGGGCGACCATGACCGCAAGGGTTTAGGACCCAGGACCTAGGACCCAGGACCTAGGACCCAGGACCCAGGACCCAGGACCGCCTTCGACTCAGCGGTCGGGCGCGACTTGATTGACGTGACGTCGCCTGCCGCGAGTGCGTCGTCGAAGCCGAAGGGAGCACGCGCGCCATGCATGACGCCATCATCCGCGGCGGGACGATCTACGATGGCGGCGGGTCCGCCCCCGCCGTCGGAGACGTTGCGATCAAGGATGGCGTGATCGTCGCCGCCGGCGGCCGGATCAGCGAAGCGGCGCGGCTGGAGATCGACGCTATACCGGGCGCGAGAAGAATAGCGCCACCTCACCCTCCGCAGCCGTTCCGTCATAAAGGGTCAGGTCCAGGCCGGTCAGTGAGAATCCAAGTGACCGGTAGGCCGCGACCCCGGGCGCGTTGAGCGAACTGGTCTCCAGCCAGACGTGGCGCGCTCCCAGAGCTGAGGCGTGCGCGTGAATGGCGTCGAGCAACGCGCGTCCGACGCCATGACGCCTGAAGGCAGGCGCGACATACAGATGCCAGATGATCAACCGACTGTTCCAGGCTTCGTAACTCGCCGCAGCGAAGCCACAGATGGACCCCGTGCCGTCCTCTGCGAGCCAGGCATCGCGCCAAGGGCGGGTGGCGAGGAGAAGATCCTCGATCGGGAAGCGCTTCCAGAGCGGAGGATCGATCCCCTTGAGCGTCAGGCTGAACCCCGCGTCGTCCTGCGTGACCTCATAGACAGTGTTCGTCGTGAAGGACGTGTCGAGCATGTTTATCGCCTCTGCATCTTCAGGCAGCGACGCCAGGCGTATGGAAACCAAGGCGCACCTCGACCTACTCCCCCAGCCAAGCATTCAATCAAACTCGACGCCTTCCACAATGAGTCTTTGCTCCCTCTCCCGCTGCGGAGAGCGGCGTCCGATGTCCCGGTTCAGAAACCCAAGGCTCGGCCGCGACGGCAGGTCAGGCGAGGTCTGGCGCCATGTCCCGAAGCTCCTCAAGCCTTAGCGTCATGCGGCGGGCCGAGCTTCGTCCGGACGCAAGGTCAACACGCGCACGCCGTCATGAGTGACCGCAACCGTGTGCTCGAACTGTGCGGAGAGCTTCCCGTCCACTGTGACAACCGTCCATCCGTCATCTTCGGTTCGGACCGTTCTGCGTCCTTGGTTCAGCATGGGCTCGATCGTGAAGACCATGCCCTCTCGCAGCGTAAGGCCTGTCCCCGGCTTCCCGAAATGCAGGACTTGCGGCGCCTCGTGCATCTCCCGCCCGATGCCATGACCACAGTAGTCTCGCACGACCGAATAGCCGTTCCGCTTTGCGTGCCGCTCGATTGCGTAGCCGATGTCGCCAAGTTTCGCGCCTGGACGCACGGCGCGGATTCCCTTCCACATGGCTTCATAGGCGGCGCCAACGAGCCGCCTTGCCGTGGGCCCCACATTCCCGATGAGGAAGGTCTTGCTGGAATCTGCGATGTAGCCCTGCTTTTCGAGCGTGATGTCGAAATTGACGATATCGCCGTCCTGCAAGACCTCGTCCGTCGACGGCACGCCGTGGCAGACGACCTCGTTCCTCGAACTGTTCAGCACGAAGCCGTAGCCATACTGGCCCTTGCTGGCGGGCCGCGCGCCGAGCTGATCGACGATGAACGCCTCGACGAGGTCGTTGACCTGCAGCGTGCTCAATCCGGCGAGGGGCTGCTCATCGAGGTTCGCGAACACCGACGCGAGCAGACGCCCCGACTGCGCCAACAGTTCAACCTCGGCCGGCGTCTTCGTCACGAGGCCGCAGCCGCGAGATCAACGGCGTCGACGCCTGCCTCCCTCAGCTCACGCGCCACAAGCTCCTGGAACGTGAGACCTGGGTTCAGTTCGCAGAGCATGCCGATCCTGATCCAGAACGCCGCCTGGGCATTGATCGACCGATAGGACGCCTTGCTTGCCCGACGCAGCTGGTCGTGCAGCTCATCCTCGATATTCACGATCCCCACTGAGGGCCTCCGTTATACGATTCGTATGTGTTTCATATATGCGAGCGCACGGCGCGACAAGCGGTTCGCAGGCGGCCGGGTCGTTCGCCGGATTCCACACCCGAACGTCCGCCAGTGGGCCCATAGCCACCCTTTCGAGGGTTCGCCTGGCCGAAGCGAGACAAGTGGGCGTTAGGGTGTCAGCATCGTCCTGGAAGCCATGAGCCCGATATCGATCGATCGTCGTTCGCTGATCGCCGGCGGGATGCTGCTGGCCGGCGCCGGCGCGGCGAGCGCTCATCCGGTGTGGCCGAAGGGGTTCCTCTGGGGGACGGCGGGCGCCGCCTATCAGGTCGAGGGCGGCAATGTCGCGAGCGACGTCTGGGTGCTGGAGCACCTGAAGCCCACCCAGTTCAAGGAGCCCTCCGGCGACGCCGACGACGTCTACAACCGCATCGAGGGCGACCTCGCCCTGGCGGCTTCGCTGGGCTTCAATTGCCATCGGCTCTCGATCGAATGGTCGCGCATCGAACCGGAGCCTGGCCAGATCTCGCTCGCCGCCCTCGCCTACTACCGGCGCGTGCTGGACTCCTGCAGGCGGCGCGGGCTGGCGCCGGTGGTCACCTACAACCACACCACCGTGCCACGCTGGTTCGCGGCCGGCGGCGGTTTCGAGACCCGGGACGCGATCGCGCCCTTCGTGCGCTACTGCGAGCTGGTGACCCGCCACATGGGCGACCTGGTCGCCGTCGCGGCCACGTTCAACGAGCCCAATGTGAACGCCCTTCTGCACTGGGTGCCGACGTACCGGCAGTTCGAACCCCAGCTGCCGCGGGTCCGTCAGGCCATCGCCGCCGGGGCCGGGGCGCCGAAATGGTCGAGCCCGATCTTCGGCGATTTCCGCGTGCAGCAGCCGATCATGATCGAGGCGCATGCGCGCGCCTTCGACGCGATCAAGGCCGCCTCCGGCGACCGTTACCCGGTCGGCGTCACGCTGGCGCTCAACGACGACCAGGCGGCGGGGCCAGACAGCGGGCTCGCCGCCAAGCGCGCCCAGATGCTCACCCCCTGGCTGGAAGCGCCGGGAGACATGGTGGGCGTCCAGACCTACACGGGTTCCCAGGTCGGCCCGGACATGGACCT
>DATHPX010000294.1:0-2991 GCA_035483335.1 Caulobacteraceae bacterium
GTGCCGCGAAGGGCGGCGGTCTGGGCGGGCGGGACCTCCTGCAGCTTCACGCCCGCCGCTTCGACGGCTGCTTTGAATTGGGTTGCGTAGGCGTCGGTCGGGATCAGGGCAGCCTTCTCGCCGCCCGGGGTCGAGGCGCCGAGGCCCATGAGCATCGGCGGCGCTGCAGCCAGTTCCGCCAGGTCTTCTCCGTCCAGCAGTCCGGCCACGACGCGCACCGTCTCGGGGACCAGGGAGACGCCGATCGATGCCACGGCGGCGACGGGCCGGCCGTCCCCGAAGGCGATCAGCGGCGCCATGTCGGTCGGTAACCGGGCGCCGGGCGCGAGGTTGACCAGGCGATATCTGTTCACCGCCGCCGGCGAGCCGATCGGGATCCCGCCGACCACCAGGCCGGTCTCGCCCCACATCAGCGAATTGATCGAGTGCACGAGGGCGGCGACATTGCCCCAGCGGTCTACCACCACAACGGCGGCGCTGTGGTGACCGGCCTGGCCCGTCTCACCCGTCTCGTTTGCAATCTTCGGGGCCGTCGCCACCGCCCACTCGCGCTTCATGCGGCTGGCGCAGTCCCCGGCGAAATGCGGGCTCCAGCTCTCGGACGCGGCGAAGCGGGCGACGCGCGTCTGTACGGCGAAGCTATCGGGATCGCGTGAAGGGGCGCCGAGCTTGGGTCCGCCCAGGGCGTCGAGCAGGTTGAGCGCCATCAGCACGGCGCATCCCCCCGTGCTCGAAACGCCCGGGCCCGTGACCGTCGCCCCGGCGTAGCGGGTGCTCAGCGGCTCGTCCCACACGACGCGGTAGAGGCGCAGGTCGTCCAGCGAAGCGGCGCCACCCTCGCGCCGGACCGTCTCGACATATGCGCTGGCCCAGGGCCCGTCGTACATGTAGCGGGCGCCGTCCCTCGCCACGCCGCTCAGGGTATGGGCGAGTTCGGGCTGGACGAAGCGGTCGCCGGCCTTTGGAAGCGCGTCCCCGGCCTGCGCGAGGAAGGCGCGACCTTCCGGCGTTCGGGCGAGCGTGTCCTTCTCGTGGGAGAAGTAGAATGCCAGCAGTGGCGTCACGGTCACGCCGTAGCGGGCGTACCAGATTGCGGGTTGGAGCAGATCGGCAAAGGGCAGGCGGCCGAACCGGTGGTGCGCGGCCTCCATGCCGGCCATGAAGCCAGGCACAAGGGTCTTGCGCCCCTGCGCGCCCGCGCCCGCGCCCCCGGCTCCGCCGCCCAGCAGGGTCATGTCGGGGGTAGGGATGCTCGCGGGCTCACGCTCGCCGCTCCAACTCGCCCAGCCGGCGTCCATGGCGTAGGTCCGGCCCGTGGCGGCCTCGTAATAGATGAGCTCCGCCACGCCGGCGTAGGAGATCACGGCGCCGAGGTCCGTTGCGGTCTGGGTGAAGGCGACGGCGATGGCGGCGTCGGCGGCCGTGCCGCCCTGGCGCAGGGCCTGCATGCCAGCGTGGACCGCCACGGGCGAGAGGGTGGCCGAGACGATCTCGCCACCGCGGCTGCTCATGACCACGCGTGCGGCCGACGGATAGGGGCTCTGTTCGAGCGCCTCCAACCGGGCGCGCTCGGCGACGGGCCAGGCCGCGGGTGAAAGATCGGCGGCCCCGGCCGCCTTCGCCAGGCAGAGCGCCGCCGCTGAGGCGAGAAGGAAGTCGCGGCTCATTGCACTCCATCCCCCCTCGAGGCTGTCGCGATTGCTGGACCAGCGCTGCCGCCCGTCCCCGGATGTAACGGCATCCGGACCGGAGCTACCAGACGATCGGCGCGAGGCGGTAACGGACGCGGGTGCGGTAGGCGGCGTAGCCGGGAAGGTTGGCGGCCAGGAACGCCTCCTCGCGCATCAGACGCCAGACCATCACCGGGACAAGCAGGGCGGCCGGGATGAGGCCCCACCAGGAGCCGAGCGCCAGCGGGATGCCGAGGACCAGGATGATCGCGCCGGCGTACATGGGGTGACGGACGATGGCGTAGGGGCCGCTGTCGATCACGTGCTGGCCCTCGGCGATCTCGATCGTACCGGCCGTGAAAGTGTTCGCGCGGAAAGTCAGGAACACGATCAGGAATCCCGCGGCGATCATCGCATTGCCGGCGAGCGGGACCGCGGCCAGCGCGTGGGACCAGTGGAGGCGCCTGTCGAGCCCCGGAACGACGAAGGTCGCCAGGAAGACGAGTCCCGCCAGCGCCTGGACGATGTTCTGCGCAGGGTCGGGCTCCGAGCCTGGCCCCCCCTTCACCCGCCGCTCGAGCAACGCCTTGTCGCGAAACCACAGCCAGACGGTGATCACGCCGGCGCAGCCGAAGAACACCACCAGCATCGTCCACGCCCGCGCGACGCGCAGCGTCCCCGCCGGGCCGAAGTAGGCGACCGCGATGACCGCGAAGAGGAAGGCGAATCCCGCAAAGGCGCGCGCCAGGAGCATGGCTAATGTTCGCGTGTTGGGTTGCGGAGTCCAGGAGCCACGGCAGGCCTTCCGGACCGCCGGCGTCTCGCCGGCCCTTTTCTTCTTGGGAAGGCGTTGATCAGGTAAAGAAGAGCCGGCGGGACGCCGGCGCACCGAAGGGACCGCCGTCGGATTAATTCACAGGCGTCAGAGTTTCCGCTGCGATCTTCCGCACCGCCCGCGTCAGGTGTTCGAGCAGTTGTGCGCTGAGGCGCGTGCGCTGCCAGTAGAGCGGGATGGCGATCCGTCGGTGTGGCGTCATTTCCACGAGTCGCCCCGCAGAGAGGTGCGGCTCGGCCAGGCCAAGCGGGGTCATCGCCCAGCCGAGGCCCGCCAGGACCATGTCGAGCATCCCGTGGGTGGCGGGAGTCCAGTGCGTCGGCGGCGAGATCCGCAGGCCCAGCGCCTCGTGCGCCCAGCGGGCCTGCAGCTGGTCGCGGCGGTCGAAGCGCAGCATCGGCGCGCGCTGGAGGCTACGCGCATCGACGCCCTCGGCGAAGAAGCGCGCCATGACCTGCGGGCTCGCGGTCGCGATGTAGGTCAGTT
>DATHPX010000295.1:0-16591 GCA_035483335.1 Caulobacteraceae bacterium
AGTTCGCCCAGCGCCTCGCGCAGGGAGACGTCCAGGGGCGTGTGCGGCTCCTCGCCGAGGAACGCGACGAGCTTCCGGTTCGAAAGGGTGATGGGCGCGCGCCAGAGGTAGCGCATTTCCATCAGCTCCCGCATCGTCTCGTTCCACAGGCCCGTCAGCCCAATCAGCGGCCAGGGAAACGGGATCGCCGGCAGGCGCGGATTCCCGCTCGCCCGACGCAGGACCGCCAGGAGTTGGGCCGGCGTCAGCACGTCGCCCCGGAAGTGGAACACCTCGTAGACGCCGAGCTCGTCGGCGCGGTCGAGAAGGGCCGCCGCCGTCTCTCCCAGGTCGGGCAGGTAGGCGAACGCCCGCGGGATATTCTTCGGCCCGGGGCGGAACAGGGCCGTCGGCCGGCCGCCGGACCTCAGGAGCAGCCAGTCGAGGGCGCTGTTGGCCCCACCCGCGCCAAAGAAATCACCGGCGCGCAGGACCAGCACCTGCACGCCCCGCCTCGAGGCCGCCCGCAGACGCGCCTCCATCTCGACCCGGATCTTCCCCTTGCGCGTGACCGGCCGCTGCGGGGCGTCCTCGTCGAGGCCGGCGCCGGCGTCGGGAGCGAAGTTATAGACCGACGCAGGCACGAGCAGGCGCGCGCCTGAGGCCTCCGCCGCGGCGATCGCGGCGTCGACCATCGGCAGCACGGTTCCCTTCCAGTTCCGATAGGCGGGCGGATTGACCGCGTGGACGATCAGGTCCGTCCCCTCTGCCGCCGCGACCACGCTGGCGCGATCCAATGCATCGCCCTTGACCCAATCGATCGGCATGGCCGGTCCGGACTTGCGCCGGGCCGCTTCTGGATTCCGCGCCAGGGCGCGGATGCGCCATCCGTGCTTGAGCAGGGCGACGACGGTGTTGGAGCCGAAGGCCCCGGTGGCGCCCAGGACGAGGGCGAGGCGCGGTTCAGAAGCGGAAGAAGAGACGGGGGTCATGTCGGGGGTCCTTCCTGGATCTCAGGCCCCCAAGGTCGGCTCTTTTTCGCTCATCCGGAATTGTCGATCTTCGCAGGTTAGCTATACGTATTTGTATGGCCACGCCGGACTGGGACCACTACCGATCTATGCTCGCGGTGATGGACACCGGCAGCCTTTCGGGCGCCGCACGCGTCCTCGACCTCTCCCAGCCCACTGTCGGGCGGCATATCGAGGCCCTGGAAACCGCCCTCGAAGCGCCCCTGTTCACGCGTTCTGCGACCGGTCTCAACCCCACGCGCCTGGCCCTGGCCCTGGAGCCACACGCCCGCGCCATGGCCGCCGCGGCCGAGACGCTCGCGCGCACCGCCGCCGGCGATCCCGACAGCGCCCGCGGCGTCGTGCGCGTCACGGCCAGCGAGATCGTCGCCGTCGAGGTCCTCCCGGAGATCCTCACCCAGTTCCGCCGCGCCCACCCCCTGATCGACATCGAGCTGGTCGCCTCGAACCGGCAGGAGGACCTGCTTCGGCGCGACGCGGACGTCGCCATACGCATGGTCCGCCCGACCCAGGACGCGCTCCTCGCGCGGCGGATCGGCGAGGTCCGCATCAGCTTCTTCGCTCATCGCGACTACATCGCGCAGTTCGGCGCGCCGGAGGGCATCGACGACCTTGGCCGCCACACGGTTATCGGCTTCGATCGCGGCCAGCTCATCCCCTCCGCCCGTGCGGCGGTGAACATCGAGATCACGCCCGAGCTCTTCGCCCTGCGCACCGACAGCGACATCGCCCAGATCGCCGCCCTTCGCGCCGGCTTCGGGATCTGCGGCCTGCAGGAGCCCCTGGCCGCGCGCGATCCCAACCTGGTCCCCGTGCTCCAGGAACAGATCAGCTTCCCCCTCGAGGTCTGGGTCGTGATGCACGAAGATCTACGCGCCGACCGCCGCGCACGGTTGATGTTCGATCACCTCGTGGAGAGCATGACCGCCTACCTGCGCAGCGGGTGCTGAACCTTGTACGGCGGCGTCCATTCACGGCGACTTGAATCCCGCGGCCGAACCGACTAGGTGTCCGCCCTCGCCGTCAGGCGGCGCGCGCTCGTAGCTCAGCTGGATAGAGCATCAGACTACGAATCTGAGGGTCGGGCGTTCGAATCGCTCCGAGCGCGCCATTTTCTCTTTTTCTGACAGTGACTTGTATAGTGCCGCGACGGCGGCGCATCCACCACCGTAGCTCGCGGAGCCACAGCCCTGGCACGATTGGTTTAGACGCTCGACTCCGGCCCTTGGTGAGGTGAAGCTCCGCCTTTCCGCCGCGAGAGAGCTATGTGGAAGCTGCTTGTCCCTTGCGCGCTCTTGGTTGCGACACCTGCAACAGTCATAGCTGATCAGAACGACTGCCCGCGGAACTGGGACTGTAGCGCGGGGTCAGGTCAGTGCCGCCAAGTACCCGTCTGCGATCCCCAGTTCTCGTCGCCGCCGGCGCGACCGACTGCGGCGCCCTCAACAGCAGGGTCCTCGACTTCTCCTAACCAGCCAGCCGTTGTGCCGCCGATTATGAATATGCAGTGCAGCCCCGTGCACGTTTGCAGCGCGACTGGCCAATGTACGTGGCGCATGGTGTGCGGCCAGTTGATCGAAGACCAGCGGCGGGCGCAGCCGAGGTAGTGGCCAACCCGTGTGAGGGGTGGAATGCGCCTTGGCGTCGTCGCTACAAGCTCTTGAGTCCGCCGGGTCCGCAGCCGAGCTCTCCTGTGGGTTTCACCCAATCCTCGCCGCGCCGATCGCGGGCCAATCTGTGGAGACAGAGAAGGTCGCCACAAGTCGGAGCCGCCCAATTCGCCGCAGCGGTCGCCCGACGACGGAGATCCGAGCGAATGGAATCGGTGCTTCGCGGGCTCGCCAGCAACATCGCCCTGGCGATCGAGTTGGTCTCAGTCCTTTGCGTGGCCGCTGGCGGCGTGCTGACGATCGTGCGGATGGTCCGCATCGTCGCTTCGGGCGCTGCGACCGACCCCAAGGCGCATCGAACCGTCTTTGTAAGCTTCGCCAGCTGGATAATCCTGGCTCTTGAGTTCGCTCTTGGCGCCGACATCATTCGGACCGCCATCGCTCCGACCTGGAACGATATCGGCCAGTTGGCCGCCATCGCGGGCATCCGGACGGTTCTCAACTATTTCCTGGAGCGAGACGTCGAGGCCGCCAGACGCGAAGGCGACCTGACCTAGTGCGGCCGGCCGGCCCCGCACTATCTCAGATCGCCGATCGCGGGTCGGCGCGCCGCGACGAGGCGCGCCGAAGAGGCCTGCGGGCCTGGATGAGCACGACGGTATAGTCCACGAAGACTATCCGACCGCGAGCCATTGGCAGTTCTTTGGCGACGGCCCGCCGCAGGCGATCGCGGTCAGATCCCGACTTTCGGTGAACTTGGCCGAGGCAGCACTCGCCGCGGCGCTGGACGGCTTAGGCATCGCCCGCTTGCTTTCCTACCTGGTCGATGACTTCGTGCAGGCCGGATCGCTGACGAGGGTGCTCGAAGGCTATGAGCCGGCCCCGATCCCAGCCAGCTTCATTTATCCGAGCCAGCGCCAGGCGCCGCTGAAGCTGCGGGTGTTCCTTGACTTCGCCGTCCCGAGGCTGAGGAGGCGACTGGGCGACAAGAACACGCCTCTCATCAGGATTCCAGTCACGTCGATAAGTGGTCGTAGGCGGGGTCCAGGCGCTTTCAGAGCAAGCTCGCGCCTGGACCCGTCCACGATCCCATCCTGATCGCCAGGCGGAAAGCTTCTCCGGTAGGCGGTACAGGTCAGCGCCTGCTGCTTCGAGTACTATGCGGACTGACTAAATACCTTTGCGTTCAATCCCGGGCCCCTCACAGGCGTTTTGCTACTGATGTAACCTGATATCCGGCGGGCGGACACCGCTCGGTAGCCGGGATGTGGTGGGCTGAAGGGACCCCCAACCGGCCAGCCGAGATCCCCAGATGAAACTGCTTCCGAAGCTCCACACGCCCGACTCATCGGCGCCCGACACATGCAACGACGTCGCCGACGCGCCGCTGATGGCGAGCGCGACCCAACGCCTGCTCGCGGAGTTCCGGGCGCTTGCGCCGGGGATCCGCTCGCGGGCGGCCGAAATCGAGGCGGGCCGGCGGATTCCGCCGGATCTTCTGGAGGTCCTGCGCCGCATCGGCGCGTTTCGCCTGCTGAAGCCCCGCAGCCAGGGGGGCCTTGAGCTCGACCTGCCCGAGGCTGTCGAGGTGCTTTCCGCGGCCGCCCGGATCGACGGTTCGCTTGGCTGGACGCTGGGCATCGCCGCCGGCGGCGAGCTCCTCATGGCCTATCTCCCGAGCGAGACCTACGAGCGGATTCATCGCCAGAACCCCGACCTGGTGCTTGCCGGATCGATTCAACCGGCCGGTACGGCGCGGCGCCTTAGAGATGACTGGCGCCTCACCGGCCGGTGGCCGTTCGCCAGCGGCTCGGACCACGCCGACTGGCTCTTCGGCGTCGCCAAGATCATGGATGGCGATACGCCGCTCTTCGAGCCCGACGGCGCGCCGGCGATGCGCGGCTTCTTCGCCCCAGCGAGCGCGTGGCGGATCGAGGATACCTGGCATGTCGTGGGCCTCAGAGGCACGGCCAGCGCCGACATCGCGCTCGACGATTACCTGGCGCCGGGCGACGCAGTCATCGACTTCGTCAATGGCGCGCCCTGCCTTTCGGGGCCGCTCTACAGATCGGTGCGGCACATGCTGCCGATCCTGCACGGCGCAGTCAGCGTCGGCATGGCCGAGGGCGCGCTCGACGACATTATCGCCCAGGCGGCCACGGGCCGGCGCCAGCAGCGGACCGCCGTGTCCATGCGCGAGTCCGAGATCTTCCAGAGCGAGCTCGGCCGCATCTCGGCGGAGGTGCGCGCGGCGCAGGCCTTGCTGAAGCACTTCACCCAAACGCACTGGGATCGCGCCCTGGCGGGAACGCTCGTCGGCGAGGCGTCGATGGTGGAGGCCGGCCAGACTGCCGCCTGGCTCGCCGCGACCTGCGTGCGTGTGGCCAACGCCTGCTTTGCGCTGGGCGGCGGGGCGGCCGTCTACAACACATCGCCCTTGCAGCGCTGGCTGCGCGACCTGCATGCCGCGGCCCAGCACGCCACCGCTCACCCTCGACTGTACATCGCGGCCGGCCGGTTGCTTCTGGATGACGCTGCGACCGTGCGGACTCTTGAGCGGCAATCCGAGGACTAGGGGACCGCCTCCAAGGGGCGAACGCCGGTCGATTGTGCCGTCGGCCGTTCGCCAATAATCGAGACACGGCGCCCGGCCCGATCCGTCGGGTAGTAGTCCCACACGCCTGGTGAACGCGCTGCGCAGCGACGCCGGGTGTGCGGGGCACAGCGGAGGCGAGCTATGGCGAGCCTCCGGTTACTGTGGGAAAATACAACGGTGCTCAAAATCAGCTTTGGGACGTCATTTAGTCGATCGAACCGGCTCGAGCGGACCACACCATGACGACGATCCTCCACGGCTATTGGCGCTCGACCGCATCCTACCGGGTGCGGATCGCCCTTAACCTGAAGGGCGTCGCTCATGATCAGCACACCCTTGACCTGCGTCAGGGTGCGCAGCGGAGTGACGGCTACCTCACGCTCAACCCCCAGGGCCTGGTCCCGTCCCTCGAGATCGGCGGGACAGTGCTGACACAGAGCCTGGCGATCCTCGAGTGGCTGGACGAGGTCCACCCTACCCCGCCGCTCCTGCCCTCCTCGCCGGCTGCGCGGGCGGTGGTGCGGGCGATGGCGGGCACGATCGCCAGCGACATCCATCCGCTGAACAATCTTCGCGTGCTGAACGCGTTGCGCGGGGACTTTGCCGCCGCCGACGCCCAGGTGCAGGCCTGGATCGCCCGCTGGATCGCCGAAGGTTTCGGCGCCCTGGAGCAACAGGTCGAGCAACACGGCGGCGCTTTCGCCTTCGGCGACTTCCCCACCCTCGCGGACTGCTGCCTGGTCCCGCAGATCTATTCCGCCGAGCGCTTCGCGGTGGATCTCACGCCGTTTCCACGCCTGGTCGCCGTCGGGACGCGCGCCCTGGCGCTCCCGGCCTTCGCGGCCGCCCACCCCGACCGCCAGCCGGACGCCGATCCGCCTAATTGACCGCCGACCGCCCACGTCCGGCGATTCCCCCCTTTGCCGCCACGAGCGCCAGGCTGAACTCGCCCGCGGCGACGCTGTCGACGTTCAGGGAAACGCCCGATGGCGGCTGCGCGGACCGCCGGCGCATCCTGGCTTGAGGTTCTCGCAAAAAGCTGGCGGCTCCAATGCGGGCAGGATGGTCGGCGGCGCTCCGTCGCAATGCGGCGATATGGATTCTCAGCGCCATCGCCGCGTCCTCCTGTTCCCCGTCGCACCAGGCGGAGAAGCAGCCAGCGTCGCACGCCGCCGCCCAGGCCAGCGCAGCCGAACCGCTTCCGGCCTACGAGGCGGCGCTTCCCGCCGACCTGCCGCCGATCGTCGGAAAGACCTTCACCGGTGACTTCAACGAGATGGTCAAGCGCAGGCTGATCCGTGTCGGCGTCCCGTTCAACCGGACCTTCTACTTTATCGACGGGGGGGTGCAGCGCGGGCTGTCCTACGAATACGCGACGATGTTCGAGGACCAGCTGAACAAGCAACTGCCTCCGGGAAACCTGCGCGTCCACGTCGTGCTGCTGCCGATACCGCACGACGCACTGTTGCCGCAGCTGCGGGCGGGAAAATTGGACGTCGCGATCGCCCAGCTGACCGTCACGCCCGATCGCGAGAAGGTGGTCGACTTCAGCATTCCCACCCGCCGAAACGTCAACGAGGTGCTCGTCACCGGTCCCGCCTCACAGAACATCGCCTCGCTGCAGGACTTGCGCGACAAGGTGGTCTACGTCCGCCGAAGCTCGAGCTATTACGCGAGTCTCGCGGCCTACAACCAGCGGCAGGCGGCGGCGGGCCGGCCGCAGATCCGGGTCGTAGCGGCGCCGGAGAGCCTCGAAGACGACGATCTGCTGGAAATGGTGAACGCCGGCCTCGTGCCTGCGACCGTTGTCGACAACTATCTCGCGGACTACTGGAACAAGGTATTCCCGTCGCTGGTCGTACACCACGACCTGACGCTGAGTACGGGCGGAAACCTCGCCGTCGCCTTCCGTAAGGACAGTCCCGAGCTCGCCGCTGCGCTCAATGGCTTTATTACAAAGAACGGGTTCGACTCAGCGATCGGTAGGGAGATCACAGCAAAATATCTGCAGAGCACCGAATACGTAAAAGACGCCGCCTCCGAGGCCGACCGCAAGAAGTTCAACGACATGATTGCGCTATTCCGCAGGTATGGCGACCAGTACAGCTTCGACTATCTGTTGATGGCTGCCCAAGGCTATCAGGAGTCGCGTCTCAACCAGGAGGCGAAGAGCCCTGTCGGCGCCATTGGCGTCATGCAGTTGATGCTTCCGACGGGCCGCGAGCAAGGCGTCGGCGACATCCACCAGGTGGATCCCAATATCCACGCGGGTGTGAAGTACATGCGCTTCATGCGCAACCAGTACTTCGAGCACGAGCCTATGACGGATCTGAACAAGGGGCTCTTCACCTTCGCGGCCTACAACGCCGGCGTAGGCCGTATCCAGCAACTGCGTCGGGAAGCGGCGCAGCGGGGCCTCGATCCCAACGTCTGGTTCGGCAACGTCGAACTGGTGGCGTCGGAGCGGATCGGCCGCGAGACCGTCACCTACGTCAGCAACATCTACAAATACTATCTCGCCTATAGCATGATCACGGAGGCTCAGCAGGCGCAGCACGCCGCCATGGTCTCCATCGCCGAGCGGCGACAGGGCGCGGGCGCGGGCGCACCGCCCTGATCGCGGTTGACGACAGCCGCGGGTGTGCCAAATCAAGCAGCCGTGCTTGCCTTCAGGTCTGCTGGGGGAAGGTCATGGCGCAGGCGGAAAACGGTTGGGGACTTCCAGGACCAGTCCTGGCGGTCCTGCTGCTCCCATTCTCCCTGGCCTACGGCTTCGTCACCGTCACCCTCGGCTATGTCCTTGCCCAACACGGCTTCAGCGTCGCCGCGATTGCCGGACTGGGCGGCCTGATCCTTCTGCCGACGGTGTTCGGCTTCCTGCTCGCGCCCATCGTCGACGTCACCCTGACACCGCGCCGGTGGGTGCTGATCGGCGGAGTCGGCGGCGCTCTCGCGTTCGTGGCGCTGGGGTTCGTGCGAATTGAGCCCTCCAGCGCGAATCTTCTGCGCAGTTTCTGCGTGGCGGCCACCCTGCTCTGCGGCATGCAGGGCGCGGCGGTCCTCGCGGCCATGGTGGCGACGACCGCGCCTGCCCGGCGCGGCGCCCTGGCGGGGTGGGCTCAGATCTCCAACCTCTTCGGCACAGCCCTGGGCGGCGGTCTTGCGCTCTGGCTTGTCAGCCATGCGGGCGGCGTACGCACCGCCTGTCTTGCGCTCGCCGCAATGACCCTCCTCGCCTGCGCGCCCATCTTCGCATTGCGAATTCCGCCCCGTGCGACCGAGTACAGGTTCGGGGCGCGGGTGAAGGCGACCGCAGCGGACGTCGCCCACGTGATGCGAAGCCGCGCCGGCGTCCTGGCGCTCATTGTCCAGGTGCTGCCCGCTGGCCTAGGCGCCGCCACGGGGCTGCTGCCCTCGGTCGCGGGCCAGTGGCGCGCCAACGCCGACCTTGTCGCCTTGGTGAACGGCGGCCTTTGGGGCCTCGTGACCGCCCCCGGCTGCCTATTGGGCGGTTATCTCTGCACGCGCTGGCGTCACCGCACAGTCTATATGTGGGCGGCTCTGGTGTTCGCTTTGGCGGAGGCGGCCATGGCCGTTGGCCCGCGCACGCCCTTCGCCTTCGCCGCCTTCACCCTTGCCGTGGCCTTCGTGCTTGGCGTGTCGCTCGCCGGCCAGACCGCGATCACCTTTGATGTGCTCGGCCCGCGGACTGCGGCCACCCTCTCCGCCTTCCTCATCGGCACGTCCAACCTCCCCCTCGTCGTGGTCGGCGTGGTCGTTGGACGCGTAGAGACCGCATCGGGCGCTTCAGCCATGCTGCTGACCGAAACATGGATCGGCATCGTCTCCGTCGCCGCCTACGCCCTCGTCGCGACCCTCTGGCGGCCCGCTCGAGTCCTCGCGGTTCCTGCGTGATCGGGCTTGCGACCCAACCTTACCCCTTCGCGTCGACCGACTCCGCGTCCATGGCGTGCTGGGCCGGGGTTTCGGCCGCGGGAGCCGGCGGAGGCTGGTCGGCCGAGGAGGTGACCACACGGGCGCCGGCCTCCAGTGTCCGATGCACGGGACAGCGGTCGGCGATCTCCATCATCCTCGCTCGCTGCTCGGGCGTCAGGGGGCCGAGGAGGGCGATTTTCCGGCTGAACTCGTCCTGAGGCGTGTGCGCCACGTCCTTCACGTGGCCAACCGAGACGCGGACGCCCTCGAGTGGCAGGCCCTTTCGCTTCGCATACATCTTGAGCGTGATGGCCGTGCAGGCGCCGAGCGCTGCGCACAGCAGGTCGTAGGGCGTGGGACCCGACCCCAGGCCACCGACCTCAGGCGGCTCGTCGGCGAGGAAGCGGGCGCCGCCCGCCAGGACTTCGACCTGGAAGTCGCCAATGCCGGTGTCTTCGACCACGACTTCCCCATGCTGGCTCGCCGAACGCAGCGCGGGCGGCGGACGGCCGACATATCGCGACGCCCAGGCGGCGATCACCTCGGCGACGTACTCGGCGTCCGCAGCCCGGGTCAGCAGGTGGTCGGCGTCGTCGAGTGAGACGAAACTCTTCGGGTGTTTCGCCGCAAGGAAGATCCTGGTGGCGTTGTCGATGCCGACGATGGCGTCGAGCGGCGCATGCGCGATCAGCAGCGGGCGCTTCAGCTCGGCGACCCGCCGGGCCTGGTCGTGCTCTGCGAGGTCATCGATGAAGCTGCGGCGGAGGCGAAAGGGCCGCCCGCCAATGTCCACCACCGCTTCTCCGTCGCGGCGCAAAGCCTCCAGTCCGTCGCGCAGCAGATGCTCGACATGCGTGGCCTCGAAGGGCGCGCTGATGGTGCTCACCGCCTGTACCCTCGGCAGCTGGCCGGCGGCCGCCAGGACCGCCGCGCCCCCGAGGCTGTGCCCGACGAGGAGCCGCGGCTCCCGCCCGGCGGCGGTCATGGCCGCGGCGGCGGCCACTAGATCGCGGACGCTGCCGCTGAAGGTGCTGCTCGCGAAGTCGCCGTCGCTCTCGCCAAGGCCGGTGAAATCGTACCTCAGGACGGCAAATCCCTTGTCCGCGAGAGCACGCGAGATCCGCGCGGCGGCGAGAGAGGATTTCGTGCAGGTGAAGCAGTGGGCGAATATGGCGTGCGCGCGGGGCTCGATCTCCGGAAGGTCGAGCAGGCCGGAGAGCCGCTGACCGTCAGCGCCCTCGAAATCGAAAGTTTCGGTACGCACCGATTCCCTCCTTGAACGGTTGGCCGGACGTCAGGCGTCGCGGAACTCGGTGCGGATCTCGACGCCGGACTTCAAGGTCAGGGTGACCGGCGTGCGCTCGACGATGTCCGCCATGCGCGATCTCGCCTCGTCCGAGAGGTCTCCGATCAGCCGGACGGTCCGATCGATCCGCGGCTTGTCGCCGTCGAGCAGGTAGCGGAGATCGACATGAAGGCCTTCCAGCACCCAGCCCTTGCGTTCGGCGTACATGCGAAGCGTAATCGCCGAGCAGGCCGCCAGGCCTGAAAGCACCAGGTCATAGGGCGCAGGGCCCTGATCGGCGCCCCCGACGCGCGGCGGCTCGTCGGCCGTCAGGGCATGGTGACCGGCCTGGATCTCGACGCGGTATTTCTCGCCGAGGTCGGCGCTCACGTGGGACACGGTGTGGGTCTGTTCGTCGGTCATGGAAGCGTCCGGAGCATGGGCTCGGCGGAGGCTCGGGGACCGCCGGCAGTGGGAAACGTGGCCGTTCTCGAGGTGACGGCGTACCACGTTCGCCTCGCCATGGGCGAGGCGGTCAAAGCTGGGGCCCAAAAGTCGCGTCAGCCCCTTGCGGCGGAGCCGCGACGCGCGCGAGGACAATGGCATGGTCTGGACGCGTCGCTACGAGGAAGCCGAACCGCAACGCGTGAACCGTTGGCTGGCGCAGAACGGCGTGTGCTCGCGCCGCGAGGCCGAGGACCTGATCGCTCGCGGCCTGGTCTCGATCGACGGAGAGACCGTGAGCGACGTCGGCCGCAAGATTGCCGCCGGCCAGACCCTGACGCTCGCCGACGCAGCCGCTGTGGGCGGGGGGCTGAGCGTCCTCCTGCACAAACCGGTGGGAATCGTTTCGGGCCAGCCGGAGCCGGGTCAGGTCCCCGCCGTGCGATTGCTGACGCGGGAGGCGCTGCGGGGCGAGAGCCCCCTCATCCCCGACCGCAACCACAGTCTCGCTCCGGTCGGCCGGCTGGATCGGGACTCGCGGGGCCTGCTGCTGCTGTCGGAGGACGGCGTCGTCGCCAAGGCCGTGATCGGGCCCCAGTCGGAATTGGATAAGGAGTACCGCGTGCGGGTCTCCGGCGAGATCACCGATCGCGCGCTTGGCCTGCTGCGCCACGGCCTGGAACTCGACGGCCGCAAGCTTCGGCCCGCAATCGTGCGCCGCACGGACGGCCAGAACCTGGTCTTCATCCTTCACGAAGGGCGCAACCGGCAGATCCGTCGGATGTGCGAACTCGTCGGCCTGACGGTGGAGGACCTCTTCCGCATCCGGATTGGTCCCCTGCGCCTGGGCGACCTCCCCCAAGGCCGCTGGCGCGTGCTGACGCCACAGGAGCGCGCCGACCTGATCGCGACCAAGCCATCCGCGCGAGCCTAGGCGGGGTGAGCCTCCACCGTCATCGCCACCGCCCCGTCGCAGCGGATCGCGCGTACTTCGCCCGGCCCTTCCCCTGGCGCCAGGAGGATCGGCTGGCCGGCGAAGAGCGGCGCCTGGGCGCGGAAGCTGAAGCGGGTGATCGAGCCGATCCGGGAAGCCGCATATCCGAACAGACGCGCGGCTGTCAGCGGGCCGTGGACCACCAGGCCGGAATAGCCCTCTACGTCGCGGGCGTAGGGCAGATCGTAGTGGATGCGGTGAGAGTTGAAGGTGGCCGCGGAGAAGCGGAACAGCTCGACCGGGCCGGGCGTCCAGCGCGCCGCATCCGCCGGCTCGGGCGTCTCGCTCGGTTCCACAGGCGCCGTGCGCTCGCCCGCCGCGCGATAGACGATGGTCTGGCGCTCCCACACCCGTTCGACGCCACCCTGCGACAGCACGCGATCGACCTCCACGAAGACGAGATCGCCCGACCGGCCGGACCGGTGGCGGACTTCGGCGAGGGTCAGGGTCAGTTCGGCTGGCGCGCCCACGTCGAGCGGCGCGGAGAAGTTCATGGTCGCTGCGGCGAACATCCGGCGCTCCAGGCGAACCGGCGGCAGGATGCCCTGGCCGCGCAACGGATGCCCGTCCGGGCCGAGCCCGTCGTTCGGCGCCGCTTCCAGGAACCAGGCCCAGTGGGCCAGGGGCGGCGGACGCGTCTCTACCTCGGGCGGGCTTCCGACGGCGACCGCGTAACGCCGCAGGCTCTCTGGATCCAGCGTCTGACGGCGCGTCTCGCTGCGGCCGACGAAGGCTTGCCAGGCGGCAAGCTCCTCGGGCGTCACCTGTCCTTCAGCCAACGTCTTCTCCTCCGACCACTCCGGCCTCGCGCAGGCGGGCGATCTCCGGGCCGGAAATCCCAAGTACGGTCGAGAGCACTTCGGTGGTGTGCTCGCCGAGCCGCGGCGCGGACGCGGGCGGAAGGCGCGGCTCCTGCGGGCTGAAACCGGCCGCGCCCGGGGCCAGGTACCTCTCTCCACTGGGATGATCGATCTCGGCCAATAGCGGATTGGCGGACGAGAGCTGCGGATCCTCCGCCAGGGCCTCGCTCAGGGTCCGATAGGGAGCCCAGCACACGGCCTGGGCGTCGAAGGCGGGGGCCAGTTCTAGCGCTGTACGCCGGGCGATCGCCGCTTCCACCAGGGGCATGAGCCGCTCCCGGTGGGCGAAGCGCACGCCCTCGTCGCGATCGAAGCGCACGCTAAGCTCGACCTCCAGGGCGGCAACCTGGTCCTGCAATCCGAGGACAGCGAGGAGTCCGGTCCATTGCCTTGGCGTGATCGCCGCCACCATCAGCCGCCGGCCGTCCGAGGTGACGAAGTCGCGGCCAAAGGCGCCGAACAGTTCGTTGCCGAACCGCGGCCGGTCATGGCCGCTGGTCAGCGCCTCGCCGATCTGGCCCAGAGAACCGAGGCTGGCGATCGCCATGTCCGAAAGGGGAATGCGGATCTCGCGTCCCTTGCCGTCCAGGCGACGGGCCCGCTCGGCCGAGACCAGGGCGAAGGCGGCATAGGCGCCGGTGAGCAGGTCCCAGGCCGGCAGGACGTGGTTCACCGGCCGCGGGTCCTCCGGCGGACCAGTCATGGCCGGCACGCCCACCGCGGCGTTGACGGTGTAGTCGATCGCCGTGCGGCCGTCGGCCCAGCCCATCACGCGCACGCAGATCAGGTCCGCACGCAGGGCCGAAAGCCGCTCATAGGAGAGGAAGCCCTCCGCCGGGTAGTTGGTGATGAAGAGGCCGCCGTTTTCGCCGGGCGCGGCGGCCAGGCGCGCCGCCAGCTCGCGGCCCTCGGGACGCGCGAGATCGAGGGCCACCGACTTCTTGGCCTTGTTCAGCCCCTCCCAGTAGAGGCTGCCGCCCCCTGGCGCGAGCGGCCAGCGACGGAAGTCCGGACCCCCGCCGATCTGGTCGATCCGGATCACCTCCGCGCCGAACTGGGCGAGATGCATGGCGCAGGACGGCCCGGCGACAAAGGCGGAGGCCTCGACCACCCGGAGGCCCTCGAGAAGTCTGTTCAGGCGTCGCCTCCCGCGGCTCGACAAGCGCTGCGGGCATCTAGAGGTCATTGCGCGCGAGGAACAGTGTCCCTCCCCTTCTGGGGAGGGTGGTCGAGCGGAGCGAGACCGGGTGGGGAAGTAGGGATCATCCCCTATGACGCGGTCCGTCCCCAAAGTTCCCCACCCGTCGCGCCTCCGGCGCGACACCCTCCCCAGAAGGGGAGGGACGGCCTATCCTCGGGCGCCGGCGCGGCCGATGAAGATCTCCCGGGCCTGTGGCTGGACGCCGGGATCGCGCGCGGGAAGATTAAAGCCCGCGGCGGCGAAGGCGGCGATCACCGCCTGGTCGCGCGGCTGGCGCAGCAGGTCGGCAGACAGCGGCGCGAGGGGCCGCTTCATGCTGATGAACAACGAGCGCTCCACCTTCCAGCCCGCGTCGCGAAAGACCCCGGCCAGCTGGTCGGCGAACGCCTCCGCCTCATCGGAACCGTCGCTGGTGAGGACGACGCTGTCGGGGGACAAGCCCAGGATGCGGACCATCCGATCGCGCGAGTCGGGCGTGATCACCCGCATCGCCGCCGTCCCCGGCCGCGCCGCCGCCTGGGTCGTGGTGTTGAGAGCCATGGTGGCGGTAGGCGGCAGAACGACCGGATCGCCGACAGTCCGCCCCACGGCCGTCGACTCGATCGGCTCCTGCTCTGAAGCGGCTGTAGACCGCGCGATCATCCGCTGAGCGGGCGCCGGGAGCGCGGCCTGGGGCGTGGCGGACCCCAGCGCCGGCGGGGGCGGCAGGGACGCAGCAATCGGCTGGGCGCTCATCCGGGCGAGCCAGTCGCGCATGTCCATCAGGGTGTAGGCGATCTCGCGGTTCCGATTCCGGTCGATGGCGCGGCCCAGCGCAAGGCTCGTGGCCCCGGAAGCGATCGCGACCACGATAGCCACCACGCACACAATGCTCGCCGCCAACTGGCCGGCTTCGAGGCTCACGAGCCGCGCCTCCTGTTCAAAGGCGGAGTCGAGCGGATCCGGAACGCTCACCCCGGTGTCCGAAGCTACCCGTCGCCCTCTCGCTGCGCCAGGGTCGCGCCTGCGACCCGGCGTGGCGCCCCACCAGGCGCTATCTAGGACCGTGGACGTCTCCATGGAGACCGTCTTCCTCTTCGTACGGGAGGTCCCGCAGCCACCGAATCGTGTACTCCAACAGTGTACAGGGCGACCACACGAGTTACTTCCAAATTGAACTGTCCCATAAGCTGGCATTCGACACGCCACATGCACGTCGCGCAGTGTCGTACATAGCGATATCGCATGACTCTGTACGCTCTAGGTCGATTGATCATGCCCAGGCTGGTCTGATCGCATGGGAAGACCTGGCTCGACGAGGCCAGCTTGAGCTCGCGCCAGTTCCGAGCCTGGAGCTCTGTTCTAAACTCTCGAATTCAAATCAGATCATCACCGTTCAGGCGTTAGCATCTGAACAGATTTGCACTGACGGCGGCTAGCCGTCAGTCGACGCGATAGTCGACCGGCCAGAGGAGCCGGAGGGCGAGCGGAAGGTGGCGGATCAGCTTGCTCGTTTCGCCCGGATCCAGGCGATTGGCCAGCACGGCGAAGACGACCTCTACAGTGCGCGTGGGATCATGGGGGAAGCTGCCCGGCAAGACCCTGTCCACGGCCTCGGCGAAGTCCTCCACATGGCGGATGTGAGTCGGCCCATCGATCGGCCGCCAGCCCTCGAGGAAGAACCCCCGTATCAGCATCGGAAGCTGGGCCGAGAGGGCGAGAACGGCCTCGGTCGGCAGGCGATCGCGCAGCACGTGCATGACGGCCCGAGTGGCGACGTAGGCCTGCTGGCGCTCGCACGGCTCGAGCCCCGCCTCGACATCCTTGAGCCAGGTCATGGTCTCGCGAAGCGTCGTGTCGAACACCGGAACCGTGCTCATCGGCGTCTCCCTGGGGGTTGCAGGTCAGGCGGCGCGGGGGCCATCAGGCCTCCCGGACATAGACGCCCGGCGCGGGCGTCAGCGGCGGCAGGCCGGCCTTGATCCGGCCCATGGACGGCGGCGCGACCAGGCCAGGCGCCGATCGCGCCTCGAGCCACTCCATCCACGCGACCTGCCAGGATCCCTCCTGCCTCGAGGCTGTCTCCATCCAGTCGGCCGGATCGGGCGGTCCGCCGCGGACCTCGGCTGGGCGCAGGCGGTAGTAGGCGCCCGGTTTTCCGGGAGGGCTCACGACTCCGCTGATATGGCCGCCCCCCGTCAGGGCGCGGGTAACCTCGGGCGAGCTGTCGAAGCGCATCCGACAGGCGCTTCGCCACGGCGCGATATGATCGCGCTCGCAGGCGAGGACGAAGACCGGCGCGTTGATATCGCCAAGACCCACCAGTTCCCCGGCCGCGTCGTAAGTCCCCTCGGCCAGGGCGTTTTCCTGGAACAGGAGGCGCAGATAGTCCCTGTGGGCGCGCGCGGGGACTCGGGTCGGGTCCGCCAGCCACGCATCGATCGGTCCCGGCTGGCGTGCGTCCCCCACCAGGTAACGCTCCACGAGCCTCTGGAAGACCATCTCGTGTTCCCGCAGCGCGTAGAACGCCCCCGCCATCTCGCGGGCGTCGAGATAGCCCCGCTCCTGCATCGCGTCCTCGAGCAGGGCGATCTGGGTCTCATCCATGAACAGCATCATTTCGCCGGGCTCGTCGAAATCGAGATGGCTGGCAAAGAAGCTGACGCTCGCAAGGCG